>JBDKGR010000048.1:0-16966 GCA_039798085.1 Pseudomonadota bacterium | reverse complement strand
CCAGCAAGGTTATTTGCTACATCTTCAATAGCACGTAGCGCAGCTTTGGCGGGCGTTAGAGCGAAACTGGATGATTTTTTGATTGCTTGATGCCATGCCGAAGCCGCACCACTTTCCACCGCACCACTCGCTGCTTGCCACGCTTGCAAACCACCGTCCAAGACGGCAACGGCTTCATGTCCCGCCCATTTCAGCATCCACCACAAACGCCCGCAATAATTCACACCTTGACGGTCATAGACAATGGCTTGCATACCGTTTTCAAAGCCGATGCTGCTTAACCACGCCGCAAACACCTCCCGCGTCGGCAAAGGATGCCGCCCACCGCTGCATCGTGGTGCAGTCAGCGAGGTGCTTAAATGCCGATCCAAATCCGCATGAACCGCATGAACGATATGCGATTGCGCAAACATCGCCACCCCTGCTTGCGGGTTGGCAAGGTCAAAACTGCAATCAAAAATCATCCATTGCGGGGTTTGATTTTTATTGGATTGCTCTTTATTTGCTAGCAACCTCTGCAACTGGGGTGCGGTGATGAGGGTGGTGTACATAAAATGAACAGGTTCAACGCATTACGTTTGGCTGCGCTTTTTCACGCTGATTTGGTTTTTGGGTTTGGCGCGTTTGACGTTGCCTCCCGGAGTGAGGCGTTGATTGCCCAACACGCGCAAGCGTTTGATTTCAGGGCGTTGTCCCGGACGGCTGCTGTTTTTCACGATTTTGACTTCGCGCGGGCCCGCTTTGCGATCTTCATCGGGGGTGCGGACTTTTTCCGGTAGGGGTCGCCACAGCACCAGCAATTTACCAATGTGTTGAATAGGCGCGGCGTTCAGTTGGTCGGCTAGCGTTTGCAGCATGGCTTCACGCTCGGTACGGTCATCGGAAAACACGCGCACCTTGATCAGCCCGTGGGCATTCAAAGCGAAGTTGATTTCTTTTTGCACATTGTCGGTCAGACCGTCGCCACCGACCATCACCACCGGATTCAGGTGGTGGGCTTGGGAACGGTACTCTTTGCGTTGTGCAGGGGTTAATTGAATATGAGGCATATCGTTATTATCGGGGATTGAAAAAATGGAACTAGGACGAAGGCTAAGACTATGGCAGCAAAACTCAACAAGGCTTGGTTACACGACCACATTAACGATCCTTACGTCAAATTGGCGAATAAAGAAGGCTACCGTGCCCGCGCTGCATACAAACTCAAAGAAATTGACGAAACGCTAGGACTTATCAAATCAGGGCATCTGGTGGTCGATTTGGGTTGCGCTCCGGGGGCGTGGAGCCAATATCTGCGCCGACAAGGATTGAACCGTATCATCGGTTTGGACATTTTACCGATGGAACCCATCGAAGGGGTAACCTTTATTCAAGGCGACTTTCGGGAAATGGAGGTATTGCAAAAATTAGAGCAAGCCTTGAACGGGCAAAAAGCCGATGTGGTGGTGTCGGATATGGCTCCCAATCTTTCGGGGATTGCCTCGGCGGATGCGGCACGAATCGAATACTTGATTGAATTGGCGATTGAATTTACCCAAAATCACATGAAACCCCAAGGGGCATTGGTGGCAAAAGTGTTTCATGGTTCGGGCTACAACGATGTGGTGAAAGCCTTCAAAGCGGCTTTTATCACCGTGAAACCGTTGAAACCCAAAGCCTCGCGGGATCGCTCTTCCGAGACTTTTTTAGTGGGAATAGGACTACGTTCCTAGCCGCGCTCTTGAAACGCCTAAAATGCGGACTATATAGGGATGATATTTCATGGTTCACGGGAGTTTGGTTTGAATAATCAATGGTTTTCAAAAGTTGCCGTTTGGCTCATTATCGGCATGGTGCTGTTTACTGTGTTTAAGCAGTTTGAACCGCGTGCCGCCACGGGCACGGGGGGTATGGGGTATTCTGAATTTTTAGATGAGGTCGCTGCCAAGCGTATCAAATCGGTCGTGATTCAGGAAACAGCAAACGGCACGGAAATCCAAGCCATCACCCATGACGATCGCCGAATCCGTACCGCCGCCACCTATTTGGATCGCGGGCTGATTGGCGACTTGCGCAGCAATGGCGTGAAATTTGACGTAAAACAACGCGAAGAAGGTTCATTGCTCATGAGCTTGCTGATGAGCTGGGGGCCAATGCTATTGCTCATCGGCGTTTGGGTGTACTTTATGCGCCAAATGCAAGGTGGTGGTAAAGGCGGACCTTTCAGCTTTGGCAAAAGCAAAGCGCGTTTATTGGATGAAAATACCAATCCCGTAACCTTTGCCGATGTGGCAGGCTGCGATGAGGCGAAAGAAGAAGTCCGCGAAGTCGTGGAATTTTTGAAAGACCCCAGCAAATTCCAAAAACTCGGTGGACGCATTCCGCGTGGTTTGCTGCTGGTTGGCCCGCCCGGAACTGGTAAAACCTTGTTGGCCAAATCCATTGCTGGCGAAGCCAAAGTGCCGTTTTTCAGCATTTCCGGTTCGGATTTTGTGGAAATGTTCGTGGGCGTGGGCGCATCCCGTGTGCGCGATATGTTCGATAACGCCAAAAAGAACGCGCCTTGCATTATCTTTATCGACGAGATTGATGCAGTCGGTCGCCAACGCGGTGCTGGTTTGGGCGGCGGTAATGACGAGCGCGAGCAAACCTTGAATCAAATGCTGGTCGAGATGGACGGCTTTGAAACCAACCTCGGCGTGATCGTCGTGGCAGCCACCAATCGCCCTGATATTTTGGATGCCGCTTTGTTGCGCCCCGGACGTTTTGACCGCCAAGTCTATGTCACGCTGCCCGATATTCGCGGACGTGAGCAGATTTTGGGTGTGCATATGCGCAAAGTTCCGCTCGGACAAGACGTTAGCCCCAGCGTGATTGCACGCGGTACGCCCGGAATGTCGGGTGCAGATTTGGCGAATCTCTGCAACGAAGCCGCGTTGATGGCAGCCCGTCGCAATGCCCGCGTGGTGGAAATGGTGGATTTTGAAAAAGCCAAGGACAAAATCCTGATGGGCCCCGAGCGCAAGAGCATGGTGATGCCCGAAGAAGAGCGTCGCAATACCGCCTACCACGAAGCAGGACACGCCCTCATCGGCAAAATGCTGCCCAAGTGCGACCCGGTACATAAAGTCACCATCATTCCACGCGGTCGCGCTTTGGGGGTGACCATGAGTTTGCCCGCGCAAGATCGTTACAGCTACGATAGCGAATACATGCTGAACCAAATCAGTATGCTGTTTGGTGGTCGTATTGCTGAAGAAGTGTTCATGAACCAAATGACCACCGGTGCAAGCAACGATTTTGAACGCGCCACCCACATCGCCCGCGATATGGTCACCCGCTACGGCATGACCGATGCGCTAGGGCCTATGGTCTATGCGGAAAATGAGGGCGAGGTGTTTTTGGGTCGTTCCGTAACCAAAACCACCAATATGAGCGAGCAAACCATGCAGAAGGTGGATTCTGAGGTGCGTCGCATCATCGATCAGCAATACGCTCAAGCCCGCAAGCTGATTGAAGACAATAAAGACAAAATGCACGCAATGGCGAAAGCGTTGTTGGATTGGGAAACGATTGATTCCGATCAGTTGGACGACATCATGGGTGGCAAAGAACCCCGCGCTCCCAAAGATTGGACTCCACGCATTCAACCCACTGCCACCCCAGTCGTTACCGCTCCGAATGCACTGGCAAACCAGTCGCTTTAACCTTGATTTGACAACGCCCAAAATCATGGGCATTGTCAATACCACACCCGATTCTTTCTCTGATGGCGGACGCTACCACGCCACCGCCAGTGCCTTGGCACATTGTGAGCAACTGATTCGGGATGGGGCCGATATTCTCGATATTGGCGGCGAATCCAGTCGTCCAGGGGCGCAAATCGTACCCTTGGAAGAAGAGTTAGCCCGCGTAATTCCGGTGCTTCGCCATGCAGTGACTTTGGGTGTTCCGATTTCTGTGGATACCTACAAGCCCGAGGTGATGCAAGCGGTGCTGGATTGTGGTGCCGACATCATCAACGATATATGGGCACTGCGCCAAGGCAATGCCGCTGAAGTGGTCAGCCGTCACCCTTCTTGCGGCGTGTGTTTGATGCACATGCACCGCGAACCCCGCACCATGCAGCAAATGCCAATGGAAGATGGTAGGGATGTTGTTACACAGGTGCTCTTATTTTTGAAGCAAACTATGCACGACCTACAAGCGTTAGGGGTCGATTTGTCGCGTATTTGTGTTGATCCGGGGATTGGTTTTGGCAAAACCGTTACACAAAATTTCACCTTATTGGCTCAACAAAGGCGGTTCGCGGATTTGGGTTGTGGCATTCTTGCTGGGTGGTCACGTAAATCTTCTTTAGCCGCAGTTACGGGTGTTGGCAGCGTGGCGGATCGCTTGGTACCTAGCGTCACCGCCGCCTTGCTTGCTGTACAAAACGGTGCGCAGGTGGTTCGCGTCCACGATGTGAAAGAAACCGTACAAGCGCTTCGTGTGTTTGCAGCTATGAAAGAACAAAAATGATGAGCAGAAAGTATTTTGGAACCGATGGTATTCGTGGCACCGTAGGACAATTTCCGATTACACCGGATTTTGTTTTGCGTCTCGCGCACGCGGTGGGACGGGTATTGAAACAATCCGAATCGCGCCCCACCGTGCTAATCGGCAAAGACACGCGCATTTCCGGCTATATGCTGGAAAGCGCATTGGAAAGTGGTTTCAATTCGGCGGGGGTGGATGTGGTGCTGCTAGGGCCCCTGCCCACGCCGGGAGTCGCGTATTTGACACGGGCGCAACGAGCTTCGTTGGGCGTGGTGATTAGCGCCAGCCACAATCCGTTTGCCGATAATGGCATTAAATTCTTCAGTGCCCAAGGAACCAAGCTCTCCGATGAATGGGAATTGGCCGTCGAAACCGTGTTGGAAGAACCGCCTCAATGGGTTGATTCTGCGACTTTAGGAAAAACCCGTCGCCTTTACGATGCAGCCGGACGTTATATCGAATTTTGCAAAAGCACGTTCCCGCACCACCTCACGCTCAAGGGTATGAAAATTGTGGTGGATGCAGCACATGGTGCGGCATACCATATTGCTCCCAAAGTGTTTCATGAATTAGGGGCGGAAGTGATTTCCATTGGCTGTACGCCCAATGGTATAAACATTAACCACAAAGTGGGCGCAACCCATACCGAAGCCTTAGTCGAATCGGTGAAGGAAAATCAAGCCGATTTGGGCATTGCCTTGGATGGAGATGCCGACCGTTTGCAGATTGTGGATGCCAATGGCACGCTCTATAACGGTGATGAGCTGTTGTATTTGCTCGCAGATGATCGCATCACGCGCGGAAAAATAGTTTCGGGTGTTGTGGGAACTTTGATGACCAATATGGCGGTAGAAATCGCCTTGAAAAAACGGGGTGTTCATTTTGTACGCACCAAGGTAGGCGACCGCTATGTGTTGGAAGAGCTAGAAAAAAACCACTGGTTTTTGGGTGGAGAAAGTTCAGGGCACTTACTCGTTTTGGATAAACACACCACAGGCGATGGTTTGGTTTCTTCTTTGCAAGTCTTGGAAGCGTTGAAACGCAGTGGCAAAAGTTTGGCGCAACAGTTAGGTGGATTGACGCTTTTCCCGCAAACTTTGCTGAATGTGCGTTTAGATGCCTCGCAAGCAGGGCACGATTGGAAAAACAATGCCAAGCTCGCCCAAGTAACGCGCGAAGTCGAAGAAGAACTCGGCAATGCGGGGCGTGTACTCATTCGTGCCAGTGGAACCGAACCGCTTTTGCGCATTATGGTTGAAGCACAAGATGCACAACGCGCTCAGAACGGTGCTGAACGCATCGCTGCAACCCTTGATCTGGATTAACGCCGACCGCGCCGTTTTTTGGTCTCCGCTTCTTCGGCACGCAGCCGTGCAAAACTATCGGCACCGATGTAACCCACCGATGTTTTCATCGGGTCGGGTTGCCGTGCAATCGGCTTTGGAGCGGGGGGACGCTGCGGACTTTTGCGCACAGGGCGGGCAGTGATGACGGGCACGGTCGCTTTTCTGGGAGTCGTGTCGTGCATTTTGACGGCACGCATCAGTGCTTGAATATCGGCATCGCCCAACTCCATCCACGCGCCGCGCTGCAAACCGCGTGGTAGCAGCATCGCACCATAGCGAATGCGAATCAAACGGCTTACCGCGTGTCCTACGGATTCCAGCATCCGGCGCACTTCGCGGTTACGCCCCTCAGAAATGGTGACGCGATACCAGTGATTCGCACCTTCGCCCCCCCCTTCTTCGATGCTGCTAAATTGTGCCATGCCATCATCTAGCTTGACCCCGTCTAATAATTTTTGCTTTTCTTCTTTGTTCAAAGCGCCCAATACGCGCACGGCGTATTCGCGCTCCAAACCAAAGCGGGGGTGCATGAGGTTATTTGCCAATTCGCCGGAACTGGTGAATAACAACAATCCTTCGGTATTCAAATCCAACCGCCCAACCGATTGCCATTTACCGTGCAGCAATTTAGGCAAGCGACGAAATACCGTGGGGCGATTTTGCGGATCGTCGTGTGTGACCACTTCGCCAGCGGGTTTATGGTAGGCAATGACACGGGGCGGTGGCGGATCAATCCGAAAATGAATCGGTTTACCGTTCACTTTGATGTTATCGCCATACTGAATACGTTGCCCCACATGGGCGGGTTCGTTATTGACTGAGATACGACCTTCGGTAATCAGTTGCTCCATCTCCAAGCGTGAACCCATGCCGGCTTGTGCCAGCACCTTGTGCAATTTAGGGGTTTCTGCCATTGGCAATAAAACCCGCTTGGTGGGCTGTAGGGCTTGGGCAGAAGACGTGACTGCATCGGCATCGAACTGACCCGATACGATGTCTTGAATAATTTCGTTTACGTTCATAAAGAATTTTCTATATTTTCTAGCAACGGTAGCTGATCCAAGGATGTCAGCCCCATATCGTCCAAAAATTGTTTTGTCGTGGCAAATAATGCAGGGCGACCGACGGTTTCACGGTGACCAATCACTTCAATCCATCCGCGCTCTTCTAACTGTTTGAGTAACAGCGAATTGATGGTCACGCCGCGAATTTCTTCCATATCCCCCCGCGTAACGGGTTGGCGGTAGGCAATAATCGCCAGCGTTTCCAATGTTGCACGGGTGTAGCGTGGTGGTTTTTCAGGATGTAATCGCTCTAAAAATTCGCGCATTTCAGGACGGCTTTGAAAACGCCATCCACTCGCTACTTTGACGAGTTCAATCCCTTTATCCGCCCAGTCATTTTGCAATTCTTTCAGCAGAGTTTGGATGTGTGCCGAATCCAGTGCATCATTGAAAAGCAAACGCATATCCCGAACGGATAATGCTTGTTGCGAACACAATAAAGCGGTTTCAAGGATGCGTTTCATTGTAGCGTAGTCCCCATGAATGGAGTAAATCAAGCAAGTCTTCTGGCAGCGGGGCATGAAAAACCATAGGCTTCAACGATACCGGATGAATAAACGCCAAACGAAATGCATGAAGCGCTTGCCGATCTAATATCGGCACGGTTTTACCGCCATACACCGTATCCGCTACCAAGGGATGTCCTAGCGATGCCATGTGAACGCGGATTTGGTGGGTGCGTCCTGTGTGCAGTACACATTTCACCAAACATCCTTTTTCTGCGTTATCCAGCAAAATAAAATCCGTTTTGGCGGTTTTGCCGGATTGGTGCGATAAATCCACCACCGCCATGCGCAGACGGTTCCGTGGGTCACGCCCAATGGGGGCTTCGACCGTTCGCGTTTTGCTTCCCACCCAAGGATGGTGCGCAATGGCAAGGTATTGTCGGCTGACTTCGCGGGCGGCGATACGCTCAACCAAGTAATCCATTGCCAATCGGGTACGTGCTACCACCATCAAGCCACTGGTATCTTTATCCAGCCGATGCACAATACCTGCCCTTGGAACCAAAGAAAAAGCACGATCATGCGCCAGCAAACCGTTTAATAACGTGCCACTCCAGTTTCCCGGGGCGGGGTGTACCACCAAAGCAGCGGGTTTATGCAGCACCAGAATATGCGCATCCTCATAAACCACGTTCAAATTCATGGCTTGTGGGATAAAGGCTTGGCTTTGCGGTGTGGGGCGCAATTCAATCGCCAACGCATCACCGACCTTCACACGGTATGATGGTTTCAAAATGGTGCGTGCGTTCACTTGCACCAAACCCAATTCCAATAATTGCTGTAAATAGCTGCGCGAAAATTCAGGAACGGCGCAAACCAGTGCAACATCCAAGCGTGCTCCGTGCTGCTCCTTAGCGACACTCGCAGTGCGCGATTCGTTCAAATTTTCTGCATCATCCCATTCTTCTTGGGTCGATATAATTTCAGTGCCCTGTTTCAAAGAGGTTTCCTAATATGTTTCGTTTCAAATTATCGGTTGTTTATCCCACAATATATCCCGCAATACTGGCCGCTTGCGTATTGGGGGCGGTGGGTTGTAGCAGCACACCGGTCGATAGAACCGTGAAAATGACTCCAGCGCAAATTTACGCCGAAGCCAAAGACGAAATGGACAATAAGCAATGGGACAAAGCTGTGAGTTTGCTCGAAAAAATCGAAGCACGCGCGGTGGGAACCCTCTTGGCACAGCAGGCTGAACTGGATAAAGCCTACGCCCTCTACAAGGGACAAGAACCAGCACGCGCTTTGGCAACCATTGAACGCTTCATGAAGCTCCACCCTGTCAATCCCGCCATTGATTACGCTTTGTACCTCAAAGGGTTGGTGAGTTTCAATGAGGATTTGGGACTTTTTTCGGGTATCACCCGCCAAGACCTTTCCGAACGCGACCAAAAAGCCTCCAAAGAATCGTTTGAAGCCTTCAAAGAATTGATGGAACGTTTCCCCGATTCCCGCTATACGCCCGATGCCAAGCTGCGCATGAACTATATCGTTGCATCGCTTGCACGCTATGAAGTGCATGTAGCCCGATATTATTATCGACGCGGTGCGTATGTCGCCGCCATCAACCGCGCACAACAAGCCATTGCCGATTACCGCACCGTTCCCGCTATTGAAGATGCTTTGTTTATTTTGTACCAATCCTACAACGCGTTGGGCATGAACTCCCTGCGCGATGATACAAAAAGGATTTTGGAGCAAAACTATCCCCAATCCGAATTATTGAAAAATGGATTGCGCACGGTAGAAGACCCTTGGTGGAAAATTTGGTAAAACAATAAGGTATCACATACTATGGCTACAGGATACCGCTTAACCGCTTCGACGGGCATTCATAAAGGAGACCGCGAGTACCAGCAAGACCAACTTGTCTTGCTCAAGCACCGCTCGGTCAATGGGTGTATTTTGGTCGTAGTCGCCGATGGGATGGGGGGGCGCAGCGGGGGACGCAAGGCTTCCGATCAAGTCATGATGACAGCGAAGCAATTATTTGAAACCTATGATCCCGCTGTGGACGATGCCACCACGTTGCTATCGCAAATCGTACAAGAAGCCCATACGGTTATTCATTTAACTGCGGTTTCTTCCGAAGAAGAACCCCATAGCACTTTTGCCGCTTTTTTGATTAACGCGGGGGGCGATTGCCATTGGGCACACGTTGGCGATTCTCGTATCTACCATTTTCACGGGGATCGGCTGATCAAGCGCAGTAAAGATCACTCTTACGTGCAAACGCTGGTAGATAAAGGGGAGCTGACTGAAGAACAAGCCAATGTGCATCCTAAATCGAATATGTTGATGAGCTGCCTAGGAACGGATACCGATCCGATTCCCAGTTATCATTTAATTAGCAAACTTCGTCCGGGGGATGTGTTGATGGCGTGTAGCGATGGTGTTTGGCACTATTTCAGCACCGCCGAATTGGGCGCGACGCTTTCTACCTTGTCCGCACGCGATGCCACCGAATTTTTAATTGAAAAAGCCCGCACCCGCGCACAAGGGGGCGGTGACAATCTATCTTTGGTTATCGTTAAATTTGAACGTTTGACTTGAATAACCTTAAATAACCCTGCATCACCTCGCATCACCTCGCATCACCTTGAATAACCTTGAACTATCTACGTAACAAAGCAAACGATAAAAACCATGACCAATACAGTTCCACGCCCCAATAAAATTCTGGTCGTTGATGACGATACCCGCATCCGTGATCTGCTTCGGCGTTATCTTGCGCAAGAAGGATTCGATGTCTTGCTAGCCGAAGATGGGAAAGCCCTCACCCGCATCATGCAGCGCGAAACTGTGGATTTGATTGTGTTGGATTTGATGCTTCCGGGTGAAGATGGATTGTCCATTTGTCGCCGTCTGCGTTCAGAATCGGATGTTACGCCCGTTATTATGCTCACCGCCAAAGGGGCGGATGTGGATCGGATTGTGGGCTTGGAAGTCGGTGCGGACGATTATTTGACCAAACCCTTTAATCCGCGCGAATTGCTGGCACGGATTCATGCCGTATTGCGCCGCCGCCCCAAACCCGAAGTTCCCGGTGCGCCGTCAACCGAGGCGGAAGTGGTGCGCTTTGGTGCCTTCCATTTTGATTTGGCAGCGCGGAAGCTGATGAAAAATGGAGAAGAATTATCCTTAACCACTGGGGAATTCTCGATGCTCAAAACCTTGGTGCGCCACCCCCGCATCCCTTTATCGCGGGAAAAGCTCGCGCAGCTTTCACGCGGACGCGAATTTGAACCCTTTGATCGCAGCTTGGATGTCCAAATCTCGCGCCTGCGCAAATTGCTAGAAACCGATCCCGCCAACCCGCGCTTGATTCAAACCGTATGGGGTATTGGTTACGTTTTCATTCCAGACGATCCGATTTAATCTCCCTTAACCCGCGACCCCCTCATGGCATTGTTACCCGACACCGAATTCCAATCCACCCAGCACCTGAATGCGGCGAGTTCCCCGGATACGGATTCCGATGATGCCGTACTTCCGGCTGCGGGGGTGAGTCTTTTTTGGCGTACTTTTTTTCTGATTTCGGCATTGCTACTGTGCAGTATGTTTGCCACGTCGCAAATTTCCCAAAGTGCGAGTTCGGGCACAACATGGAGTTTGTGGCTTGCCATGACACTCTTGTTATCGCTTGCGGGTGCGGTTGCCATTACCCGTTTGATTATTCGCCCCTTGCGAGAGCTTTCCTTTGCGGCTAGCCGTATGCGGGAAGGCGATTTTGATGCCACGCCTGAATTGGATGAAAACGTCGCTACCGGAGAAATTCGGGAAGTGAATCGGGGATTCAATCGCATGGCGCAGCAGCTCTCCAAGGTGGAGCAAGATCGCGCCCTCATGCTTGCGGGTATTTCGCACGATTTGCGCACCCCCTTGGCACGTTTGCGTTTAGAAATGGAAATGAGCGTGAGTAATGAGCAAGCCCTCACCAATATGGTGGCGGATATTGCCGAATTGGAATCCATCATTGGGAAATTTTTGGATTACGCTCGCCCGAAAAGCGAGACCCTCAAAGCGGTGAGCCTGAGCACGATTGTGGATTCCAGTGTGCTATCTTGGCGCAATTTTCCTGATGTGTCGATTCAGGTCAAAATGGAAGGCAATCTGCAAGTGCTTGCTGATGCTGTTGAATTGGGGCGGGTAATTACCAACCTCATTGAAAATGCCAGCCGCTACGGTCGTTCCAAGGAATCGGGTATAGCCCATATCAAAATTGCAGCCAAAGCCCGCGATAAATGGATTTTGCTCAAAATTCGGGACTACGGCAAAGGGGTCAGCCCCGAACAACTGGAAAATTTGACACAACCCTTTTACCGTTGCGAAGCCGCTCGCACCGCAGCCAATGGCACGGGCTTGGGCTTGGCGATTGTGGAACGGACTATCGAACGCATGGGTGGTACGCTATCCCTTTCTAATGCGAATTCGGGTGGCTTGTCGGCCAATATCCGGCTCTTGCGCATTAACAGCGTGTAGCAACGCAACAACGTAACAACGTAAAGTTTTTGGTACTGTGCGTGGCACTACGTGGTACTACGTGGTATTGCGATTTTCTTATATCCTCATAAGAAAAAATTCGTTGGGAATTAGGGGTCTAACTTTTACAGTCAGCCTTCCTTATGTATTCCCACTATGTACCAATACACCGCATTTGACCGCCAATTCATCGCCCAACGCGCCGCGCAGTACCGTGACCAATTGGAGCGTAACCAAAACGGAACGCTCCGCGATGACGATTTTCGCCCCTTGCGCCTGCAAAACGGCTGGTATATCCAACGCCACGCCCCCATGCTGCGCGTCGCCGTGCCGTATGGTGAGCTTGCTAGCCGCCAATTGCGCGTACTCGCCCGCATTGCGCGGGAATACGACAAAGATTACGCCCATTTCACCACGCGCCAAAACGTCCAATTCAACTGGATTCCGTTGGATAAAAGCGCGGATGTGATGGATTTGCTCGCTTCGGTGGATATGCACGGTATCCAAACCAGCGGCAACTGCATCCGCAACACCACGACCGATGCGTTCGCTGGCGTGGCGGTAGATGAAATTATCGACCCTCGCCCGTATGCCGAATTGGTGCGCCAATGGAGTACGCTGCACCCCGAATTTGCCTTTTTGCCGCGCAAATTCAAAATCGCCGTTTCCGGCGCAACCGAAGACCGCGCCGCCACCGCGTGGCACGATGTGGGTTTGTATTTGCGCCATAGCGAAGCCGGCGAAATCGGTTTCCGCGTAGCAGCCGGCGGCGGCATGGGACGCACGCCGATTATTGCCAGCACGCTGCGCGAATTTGTGTCGTGGAACCAAATCCTGAATTATTTAGAAGCCGTGGTGCGTGTCTACAACCGCTGGGGTCGGCGTGACAATGCGTACAAAGCGCGGATCAAAATTCTGGTGAAAGCCGAAGGCGCGCGTTTTGTGAACGAAGTTGAAGCCGAATACCAACAAATCGTCGAACACGATGGCGCACCGCATACCATTAACCAAGCAGAATTGGATCGGGTTCAAGCATCGTTTGTGCCGCCAGCGCTTGATCTGCCTGCATTAGATGCTTCTAAAAACATAGCAGAGCCGACCGATTCGACATTTCACCGTTGGCTGCATCAAAACGTCAGCGCCCACAAAAATCCGGCATTGCGGGCAGTTACGCTGTCGTTTAAGCGTGTTGGATTTGCACCCGGGGATGCAAGCAGTACGCAAATGGATGCCGCCGCCGATTTAGCCGACCGCTTCAGCGCCGGAGAATTGCGCGTAACGCATCAGCAAAATTTGGTGTTGCCGTGGGTGCGTGCCGATCAACTCGTCGATTTGTGGCAAGAAGCGAAAGCGTTGGGCTTGGCAAATGCCAATATCGGCCTGCTAACCGACATGATTACCTGCCCCGGTGGCGATTTCTGCGCCTTGGCAAATGCCCGTTCGATTCCGATTGCCCAAGCCATCACCGAACGCTATCAGGATATGGACGAGTTGCACGATATTGGCGCAATCAACCTGCACATTAGCGGCTGCATGAATTCCTGCGGTCACCACCACAGTGGACACATCGGCGTGCTGGGCGTGGATAAGGATGGAAAAGAGTGGTATCAAATTTCTATCGGCGGCTCGGATGGTTCGCATTTAAGCGGTACATCGGTCGCAGGTAAAGTGATTGGGCCTTCGGTTGCCGCAGCAGAAGTGCCGGAGGTTATTGAAACCTTGCTGGATACCTACCTCCAATTACGCGCCCCGCAAGAGCCTTTTATTGACACCATTCGCCGTGTGGGATTCACCTCGTTCAAAACCCCTGCAAAAAATTCCGTACTATGAAAATAATAGCTGCTAATGCACACCAGTCAAGCGTTTTGACCCTTTCCAACGATGCCGACCCGCGTGCCGTGGATTTGAAGGATGTACAACGAATTGATTTGCATTTTCCCCAATTCACCGATGGACGCGCATTCAGCCAAGCCTTTTTGCTGCGCCACCGTCTGGGGTTTGCGGGTGAAATCCGTGCCACGGGCGATGTACTAATCGACCAACTTTTGCAAATGCAGCGCTGCGGTTTTGATGCAGCGGTTTTGCGCCCCGACCAAAATCCGGCGCTGGCACTCCAGCAACTTTCCCATTTCACGGAGTTCTACCAATGAAAGCTACTGAATTAAACGCCCACGCCTCGCCCCACTTCGCCGATAAACTGGCGCACACCACCGCGCTGCTGCAACAAGCCGCGCGGGATTATTCCGTGGTGCAAGCCTCTAGCCTCGGCGCGGAGGATGTCGTTATCACCCATTTAATTGAAGTGCTGAATCTCAATATCGGGGTTTTTGTCTTGAATACGGGCGAACTGCACACCGAAACGCTACAACTTTTAGAGCGCACTATGCAGTCTCCACAAGCGTTAGCAGCTCCCGTGCAAGTTTTTACGCCAAAAGCCGAAGCGGTGATTGAATTTGTCCAGCGTCACGGCGACAAAGCGATGTACGAAAGCATCGAACTGCGCAAAGCCTGCTGCGACATTCGCAAAATGGAACCGCTTGCCCGCGCCTTGGATGGCAAAAATGCGTGGATTACGGGTCTGCGCCGCGAGCAATCCGGTACGCGTGCTGAAGTACCCAGCATCGACACCAGCAATATCAGCCATATCAAACGCACCAAATTCAATCCGCTAGCCGATTGGACATGGGGCGATGTGTGGCATTACATCGCGCTCAATAAAGTGGATTACAACCCGCTGCACGATCAATTTTTCCCCAGCATTGGCTGCGCACCCTGCACCCGCGCTATTTCGATGGGCGAAGATTTCCGCGCCGGACGCTGGTGGTGGGAAGACGAAGCCGCCAAAGAATGTGGCTTGCACGTAGGATTGGTGGGAGCGGCGGAAGCCGCGAATCCAACCCAGCACCTCAGTAACGCCCATTTGGATGCGTTGGAAGAGGAAACGATTTTTATTTTGCGTGAAGTTGCAGCGGCGTTTGAGCGTCCCGCGTTGTTATTCTCTGGCGGCAAAGATTCGCTGGTGATGTTGCGCTGTGCCGAAAAAGCCTTCGGCGCGGGTCGGATTCCTTACCCTTTGCTGATGATTGATACGGGACACAACTTCCCCGAAGTGACCGATTTCAGGGACTTCCGTGCTCAGGAATTAGGAGCAAAGCTCATCGTTCGCAGCGTGGAAGATTCCATGAAACGCGGCACGGTACGCTTGGCGCACGCGGGCGAAAGCCGCAACGTGCATCAATCGGTAACGCTGTTGGAAGCGATTGACGAATTCCGTTTCGATGCCCTGATTGGTGGAGCGCGGCGCGATGAAGAAAAAGCCCGTGCCAAAGAACGCATTTTCAGCCACCGCGACAGTTTCGGACAATGGCAACCCAAAGCGCAGCGCCCCGAGTTGTGGACGCTGTTCAATACCCGTCTGCATCCGGGCGAACACTTCCGCGTGTTCCCGATTAGCAACTGGACGGAATTGGATGTGTGGCAATACATTGCCCGCGAAAACATCGCGCTACCGTCGTTGTACTACACGCACGAGCGCGAGGTGGTGGAACGCAAAGGTTTGTTGGTTCCGATTACGCCGCTTACGCCCGCGAAGGACGATGAAACCGTAGAAATCCGCCACGTCCGTTTCCGCACGGTGGGCGATATTACGTGTACCTGCCCCGTCGAAAGCACGGCGGCGAATGCCGAAGACATTGTGTTGGAAACCTTATCCGCCGATGTGAGCGAACGCGGTGCAACCCGCATGGACGATAAAACGTCCGAAGCCTCGATGGAAAAACGCAAGAAAGATGGGTACTTTTAATGAACTCCGCTCTCAAATTCATTACCTGCGGCAGCGTGGATGACGGCAAAAGCACCTTAATCGGGCGGCTTTTGGTGGATAGCAAATCCGTATTGCAAGATCAATTAGCGCACGTCTCCAAAAGCGGCGAAGCCGATTTGGCGTTGTTCACCGATGGTTTGTCCGCCGAACGCGAGCAAGGCATTACGATTGATGTCGCCTACCGTTATTTCAATACGGTGAAGCGCAAATTCATTATTGGCGATGCGCCCGGACACGAGCAATACACCCGCAACATGGTTACCGCCGCCAGTAGCGCCGATGCCGCCGTGGTGTTGGTCGATGCCACCAAATTGACGTGGCAAAACCCACTGCCCGAATTGTTGGTGCAAACCCGCCGCCATTCGCTGCTGCTGAAATTGCTGCGCGTGCCGTCGATTGTGTTTGCCATCAACAAACTCGATGCGCTGGGCGATAACGCCACGCTCGCGTTTGGGCATATCCACGAAGCGCTGCGGATTTTCACGCACGAAGCGGGGATTGAGGTGAAAGCGATTGTGCCGATTTCTGCGCTCAAAGGGCATAACGTGGTGAAAGCCGAACCCAACTGGTGCGGCTACACCGGCGAAAGCTTGTTGGAAATTTTGGAACATCTGCCCACTACGCCCACCGATACCGAATTGCCCTTCGCCTTTGCGGTGCAGTGGGTGGAACGGGTGGATGGCAAGCGTGTGTTCTGGGGACGGGTCAGCACCGGAACCGCCACCGTAGGGCAGCAAGTCAAAGTGCTACCCAGCGGACAACTTGCGACTATCGCCCAAGTGAATAGCCATATCCGCGTTCCTAAAAACGTGGGCGCGGGGCATGGCGCGGGGATTGTGTTGGATCGGGAAGTCGATGTATCGCGCGGCGATTGGCTGGCTGAAAATACGCCCACCAACCCTATTACGCAGGAATTGCAAGCCACCGTGGCATGGTTGGACGATGAGCCACTCATCCCCGGGCGGGCTTACTGGGCACTGCATGGTCACCGCTGGATCAAGGCAAAAGTGCGCCATATTCACCATCGCTTGAATATCAACACCCTCGCCGAAGAAGATGCGAATGAATTGCCCGCCAATTCGATTGGGCATATCGAATTAGTCCTGCAAGAACCCGTTCCCGCCCAACCCTATGCCACATCACGCATTTTGGGTAGCATGGTATTGGTGGATACGGCAAGCCACAAAACGGCTGGCGCGATATTGGTACGTTAAGGGCTCGATAATC
>JBDKGR010000047.1:0-16999 GCA_039798085.1 Pseudomonadota bacterium | reverse complement strand
CAATTAGCGGGGCGGGGGAGAGTCGGCACGGGTCTGGCTATTTGGTTCACACCGATTCATGCCATTGCTTTAGCCGAAGGCATCCGCTTGTAAAGCTTATATCAATGTTATATCAATGTTATATCAATGTTATATCAACCTCATATTCATCTTATGAAAATTCCCGAATCCCATATCGCACGCTTGGTATTTTTGGCAACTGCGTTGGCAGAAAAACTGGGTTTGATTCAATCGACCGATCACTGGATGGAAATGCGCCGACTGCGCAATCAAATCTTTGTCCCCGAACTGGTGGCAGCAGCAAGGCGCTGTGTAGAAGAGACGCAGCGTTTACTACAACGTACCGTTCACTAGAATTCCCTCATGCGCAAACACTCTGGCTTTACCCTGATCGAATTATTGGTAGCATTGGGCATCATGGCGCTGATGGCGGGATTGAGTTGGCGGGCGTTGGATAGCATGACGCAAAGCCAGAAAAATTTGAGCCAGCGTGCCGATGAAGTCCTCGTGCTGCAAGCAGGATTAGGGCAGTGGGCGGCGGATTTGGATGCCTTGGTACAACTGCCCAACACGGCGGCAATGGATTGGGATGGGCGTGCTTTTCGCCTCACGCGGCGCAATCCGGCGGCGGTGAATGACGGCATCGTCGTCGTGGCGTGGACATGGCGCAATGCCGAATGGTTGCGCTGGCAATCCCCCTCTGCTAGCACCCGCGCCGATTTGCAAAACTTTTGGATTATGGCAGCGCAGTGGGGGCAAAACGCGGGCGAAGCAGAAAAGCGGCACGAAGTCCGCATCCTGCCCGCCGAGCAATGGAAGATTTTTTACTACCGCAACGATGCGTGGACAAATCCTTTATCCACCGATGCCACCATCCCCGACGGCGTGCGCTTGGTACTCACACTTCCGGCGGGTGGAGTGCTTTCCGGCACATTGACGCGAGATTGGGTTCGCCCTTCGCTGGCAGGGGGCAAATCGTGATGGAAAAGCGTTTTTCGATGCGTTCCCAACATGGTGCGGCGTTGTTAATGGCGCTGCTCACGGTCAGCTTGGTGGCGAGTTTGGCGGCAGCAGCATTGTGGCAACAATGGCGCAGCGTGCAAATTGAATCGGCAGAACGGGCGCGGGTTCAATCGCTGTGGGTGTTGAATGGCGCATCGGATTGGGCGCGGCTCATTTTGCGGGAAGATGTGCGTGCTGGCAGCGTTGATCACTTGGGTGAGCCGTGGGCAGTGCCGTTGGAAGAAGCGCGACTTTCTACCTTTTTAGCGGTGGATAAAAACAACAATGCTTCTGCTGCTAGCGATACCGATTTAGAACAGGTTTTTCTATCCGGCAGCATTACCGATTTGCACAGCCGCATGAACGTACTGAATTTGGTGGAAGGTGGTCAAGTTTCCACGCCGTGGCTCAACGCCTTTGCCAAGCTGTATGCACAACTGGGTTTGGTGGATTCGGAACTCACTGTCGTGGCAGACCATCTGCGCTTGGCACAAACGCCCATCCTCGGCAAGGACGCGCCACCTACCACCACACCCATCCCTTTGCTGCCGCAGCGTGTGGGACAGTTACGCTGGCTGGGGATGTCGGAACGCAGTTTGAAAGCGCTTACTCCTTTCATCACCGTGCTACCCGCGCGAACCACCGTGAATCTCAATACCGCCAGCGCGATGGTGTTGTACGCGTGCATCCCGTCGCTGGACATGGCGCAAGCGCAAAAGATGGTGGATCAACGCCAAAGTGCCTATTTCCGCAGTTTGGGCGATGCCGGACGCAGCATCAGCGCCATCGCCGCCGAACTCAATAACGAGCAACACGGCGTAAGTGCCCGTTTCTTTGAAGTGAAAGGGCGTTTGCGTTTAGGCGAAACGGTCATCGAAGAACGCTCCCTGATTCAGCGCGAGGGGTTGAATAACATCATTAGCCTGCGGCGGGAGCGGGGGAGTTAGCAATGGTAGTGGTTCTTGATGAACTGATGGTAACTTCGTTAAGTGTGAAAACTTCTTGAAAATCAATAAGTTAAGCGATACTTCCAAAGCATTGCAAAGTAGCATCAGTTTAGAAGGAGCCACTACCGAAAGATTGTGTTTTCCGATGATTCTGTCATTTTTACTCTCCGTCAGAGGTTTATTAAAGTGTTGATGTGGATTACAAAGAAACGCCGACTGCCAACATCCCCCCATTCACTTCCCCAATATGCGTTTTGCCACACAGTGCCATCGTAATATCCATTTCTTTGTGGATGATTTCGAGCGCTTTGGTTACGCCCGCTTCGCCCATTGCGCCCAGCCCGTAGATAAACGAGCGCCCGATATACACGCCCTTCGCGCCCAGTGCTACGGCTTTCAACACGTCTTGACCGCTGCGGATGCCGCCATCCATGTGGACTTCGATTTGCTGACCAACCGCATCCACAATCGCGGGCAGGGCGCGGATGCTGGATTGCGCTCCGTCCAACTGCCGCCCACCGTGATTCGAGACGATGATCGCATCCGCCCCCGTTTCCACCGCAAGGCGAGCATCTTCCACATCTTGAATTCCCTTCAAAATCAGCTTGCCGCCCCAGCGTTTTTTAATCCATTCCACATCCGCCCAATTCAGCGTGGGGTCAAATTGTTGGGATGTCCACGCGCTTAACGAACCCATATCCGCCACACCCGTAACGTGTCCGACGATGTTGCCAAAGCCTCGGCGCGGCGTGCCCAACATTCCCAGCCCCCAACGCGGTTTGGTCATGAGGTTGAGCATGGTCGATAACGTGAGTTTGGGCGGCGCGCTTAAACCGTTTTTCAAATCTTTGTGGCGTTGCCCCAAAATTTGTAAATCCAAGGTCAACACCAGCGCCGAACAATTGGCGGCTTTGGCGCGATCAATCAGACGCTCCATAAACGCGCGATCCCGCATCACGTACACCTGAAACCAAAACGGATGGTTATTCGTTCCGGCTGCCACATCTTCAATCGAGCAAATGCTCATCGTGGAAAGCGTAAATGGAACGCCAAATTTTTTGGCGGCGTTGGCGGCTTTGATTTCGCCATCCGCGTGCTGCATTCCGGTTAAGCCGACGGGCGCAAGGGCGACGGGCATGGCGACTTTTTGCCCAATCATTTTGCTTTCGGTACTGCGATGCTCTACGTTAATCGCTACGCGCTGGCGCAGTTTGATTTTTTGAAAATCCGATTCGTTTGCGCGGTACGTGGTCTCCGTCCACGAACCCGAATCGGCATAGTCGTAAAACATACGGGGCACGCGCTTTTGGGCGAGAACGCGCAAGTCTTCGATGGTGGTGATAACAGCCATGATTTTGTCTCCTTCTAGTTGCTGCACTGCAACATTTACACAAATTTGGTATTTTTGGTGTTTGAATCCAGTGATTTTGCCCTTTATTTGGATACTGGGGGCGCAAAATGGCGTTCTCTTATTCCACGGAACCCGATAACTCGTACCGGGCTTAATTTGTGTCTTCATCCTCTTCTCATTCAACGCAATCGTCGCTGACGGCGCTCACATTGGGCGCTATTGGCGTGGTGTATGGCGATATTGGAACCAGTGTTTTATATGCCGTCAAAGAAGTTTTTGGCTCAGGTCATGTTCCCTTCACACCCGACAATGTATATGGTATTTTGTCCATTTTCTTTTGGACATTAACGGTTATTGTTTCCATCAAATACGTTACCTTGGTGCTGCGTGCCGATAACCACGGTGAAGGGGGGTTGGTGGCGATGCTGGCATTGGCATCGCAAGCGGTAAAAGACCGTCCCCAACTGCGCAGTGTGTTGCTGATTGTGGGTATCTTTGGTACGTGCCTGTTTTATGGGGATGGGGTGATTACGCCCGCGATTTCGGTACTCTCAGCCGTTGAAGGTTTGGTGGTTATTTCACCCAAGTTTTCCAAATACGTTATTCCATTGACATTGGTTATTTTGTTGGGTTTATTTTGGGTGCAAAAACAAGGAACGGCCAAGGTCGGAAAATTTTTTGGCCCGATTATGGTTCTCTGGTTTTTGGTGATTGCGCTTTTGGGTATGGTGAATATCGCCAATGACCCGACTATTTTGGTAGCGATTAGCCCCCACTACGCACTCGGTTTCATGTGGGAAAACCCAGGAACGACCTTCATTATTTTGGGCGCAGTGGTGTTGTGCGTAACCGGTGGTGAGGCGTTGTATGCCGATATGGGACATTTTGGTAAAAGACCGATTCGGATTGCATGGTTTTCCATTGCCATGCCCGCCCTTACGCTGAATTATTTCGGGCAAGGTGCGCTGTTATTGCACAACGCCGCAGCGGTGAAAAATCCGTTCTTTATGATGGCTCCCGATTGGGCATTGATTCCCTTGGTGGGCTTGGCAACTATGGCAACCGTGATTGCATCCCAAGCGCTGATTTCCGGCGCATTCTCCGTCACCAAACAGGTGATTCAGCTCGGCTATCTGCCCCGTTTGCAAGTCCTGCACACCAGTGAGACCGACACCGGACAAATTTACCTGCCCTTTGTGAACTGGGGACTTTTTGCCCTGATTGTGGTGGCGGTGGTGATGTTCAAATCCTCTAGCAACCTCGCAGCGGCTTACGGTATTGCCGTGTGTACCGATATGCTGATTACCACCGTGCTGACGTTTTATGTGATTCGCTACAACTGGCAATACCCACTCGCCTTGTGCATTGGCGCAACCGGATTTTTCTTTGTGGTGGATTTTGCCTTTTGGGCATCGAATTTGCTCAAATTATTCGATGGCGGCTGGTTCCCGCTGGTGATTGCTGCTGCCATTTTCACGCTCATGACGACATGGAAAGAAGGGCGTGCTTTGCTCAATGAAAAATTGCGAGCGGATGCGATGGAACTTAAAAGTTTTTTAGATGCTATTTTCATCAGCCCCCCTGCACGGGTTGAAGGCACTGCGGTTTTTTTAACTGCCGAGGCGGGAACGGTTCCCAATGCCTTGTTACACAACCTGAAACACAACAAAGTGCTGCATCACAACAATTTGTTTGTCACCGTGCGCAACCATGAAATCCCGTGGATTGCGGTGGAAAAACGCCTTGAAATCGAAGCCCTAGGGCGTGATTGCTGGCAAGTGGTGATTCATTATGGTTTCAAAGACGATCCTGATGTGCCCAAAGCCTTGGATCAAATTAAAGGTCGTGGTTGCGATATGAATGTGATGACCACCAGCTATTTTCTATCGCGCGATACCGTGGTTCCTTGTATGGGGGATGGTATGGCATTCTGGCGCGAGAAACTCTTTGCCCAAATGCACCACAACGCCAGTGGCGCAGCCGACTTCTTGAATCTACCCAATAACGCGGTGGTGGAACTCGGTTCTAAAATTGAGATTTAAGCGTGGTAATACAACGTTTGAGCGTATCCATTGAGCCAAAGTTTGAAGGTTTTATCATTGTTCTGTCCGGCTTCTAACACCTGTTTCAATTCCTGTATCTGGGATTGAAGTTCGTCGGCTTGTTCTCCGATAATAAGCATCAACAAGGTATCGTTCACGGGAAGATCGGGTGGTAAATCAAATTCTGTTTGAAACGATTGCTCCGTTTGGTACAGCGTTTCTTGGAGGACGGTCACCCGATCTTTGAGCAACTGCGTGAATCCCGCTAATTTTTCACTGGCCATACCGGCAATTTTTTTCGCATCGACCGAATCCGCCTGCATTTGTAGTTGTAACAATCCCAGCAAATTGCGCTGTTCATAGGCTGCATTGACCTCTTTCATGAGGGCAGTTTTTTGCACGCGCTCCTCTTCCGTGGCAGCGCGGTCGGGGTGGAGCGCACTGGCGAGTTGGCGGTAAATGGTACGCAAAGCGGTATCGGCATCCTCCTTCGAGGGAATCACTTTTTTACGCGCTTTAGTGGGGGAACGGGCTTTTCGCTGGTTGTTTTCCATCATGCGTTGCACTTCCTCGCGCATATCGGAGTGCCTAGAATGGATTGCTTTATCCTGCGTTTGCAGATTGTGCTTATCGTACAAGCTGTGCATGACACCATCGCCCTTGCATGCCAAGGGGTTAGCGAGGGCGCACAATATGGCTTTGGCGGTTTTTACTTGCGTGGGCGTTAAACTTTTCTTCGGGATTTGTGCCACCACTTGTGCCAATCGCGCATCCAAAAGCTCTACAACCTTTTTTGCATACTGATCCAAATGGGTTTGTAGTGGTTGAATACGCTGCGCAACACGCACACGATGCTGGTCGATGATGGTGCGCAGCGTTTCGAGTTTTTTTGTCAACGTTTCGGTTTGCTTTAGCAGTTTATTAAACCGATTATGTTCAGGCGATAATCTTTCATTATTCACAGCCTGTATTTTGAGCGCACTTGCTACCGCTACCGCCACAGCCACATTTACCACATTTTTCTCAGCCGCCTTTTTGGTTATTGGGTTCATTGAATTGATTGTATTGATTGAATTTAGGGTGCTGATAAATTGGATAGTGGAAACATAGGTACGGTTTTTTATGGTATCTCTATGGGAAATGAGATTGAATCCGTCGCATTTTTGCCACTGCAAAAAAAACCGAACCATAGAGCACGATTCGGTTTTTATTTTTCCAAATTGCTACTAATTCAATAGCTGTTTATGCAGTACCAGCCTACACTAGAAGGGCATTTACCCGCTTCACATACGCTGCGGGGTCTTCGGGCAAACCGCCTTCTGCCAATAACGCTTGGTCGAACAAAATGTGCGCCAAATCGTGGAAATGCACACTGCCTTCGAGCTTTTTGACCAGCGCGTGTTCAGCATTCACTTCCAATACGGGTTTGGTATCGGGCGCTTGCTGACCCGCTTGTTTCAGCATCCGCGCCAGTTGCGTGCTCATTCCGTGATCTTGCGACACCAAGCACGCGGGGCTATCGACCAAACGGGTGGTGATGCGCACGTCTTCAGCTTTGTCTTTCAGCGCTTCTTTCAGCTTGGCGAGCAGCGGTTTGAAGGTTTCGGCGGCTTCTTCAGCGGCTTTTTTCTCGGATTCGTCTTGCAGTTTGCCCAAATCGACCGCGCCTTTTGCCACGCTTTGTAGCGGTGTGCTATCGAATTCTTGAACAAAATTCAATGCCCATTCGTCCACACGATCGGTCATCAACAGCACTTCGATGCCTTTTTTCTTGAACACTTCCAGTTGCGGGCTGTTCTTCGCAGCAGCGAGCGTATCGGCGGTGATGTAATAAATGGCTTCTTGCCCTTCTTTCATCCGTGCTTTGTAGTCGGTGAAGGAAACACTGGGTGTATCACTTTGGGTGGATGCGAAGCGCACCAATTTCAGCAGGCGTTCTTTATTGGTGTGATCTTCGCCCAAGCCTTCTTTCAGCACTGCGCCAAATTCGCCGTAGAACGTGGTGAATTTGCCCACATTTTTCTCGGCTTCGGCTTTTTCTTCGGCGCTCAATACGTCGGTTACACCATCGGCATTGGCAGAATTTTCGGGGAGTTTGTCGTTACGTGCCAAATCTTCCAGCATCGACAGCACGCGCTTGGTACATCCTTCGCGGATGGCTTTCACGTCGCGGCTTTCTTGCAACAATTCGCGGCTGACGTTCAAGGGCAAATCGGCAGAATCGACTACGCCTTTCACAAAGCGCAGGTAGGTGGGCAAGAGCGCTTCGGCATCGTCCATGATAAAGACGCGCTTCACGTACAGCTTCAAACCGCCTTTTTTATCCCGATTCCACAAATCATGCGGCGCTTTGCTGGGGATGTAGAGCAGTTGCGTGTATTCGGTGCTGCCTTCTACGCGGTTGTGCGTGTGGGCAAGGGGCGCGGCGTAATCGTGGCTGATGTGCTGATAAAACGCATCGTATTCTTCGGCGGTCACATCCTTTTTGGGGCGGCTCCAAATAGCGTTGGCTTTGTTGACGGTTTCCCACTCGCCGGTTTTGACCATGCTGCCGGGTTGATCGTTTTCGCCTTCTTTCCACTCTTCCTTTTCCATTTGAATGGGCAGGCTGATGTGGTCGGAGTATTTGCCGATGATGCTTTTCAGTTTCCATGCGCTGGCGTATTCCAAGGCATCGTCACGCAGATGCAAAATCACGCTCGTGCCGCGTGTGGGGCGTTCGATGCTTTCGACTTCAAAATCGCCCGCACCACCGCTAATCCAGCGCACGCCTTCGGAGGCTTGCATCCCTGCGCGGCGCGATTCGACGGTGATTTTGTCCGCCACAATAAAACCGGAATAAAAACCGACACCGAATTGTCCGATGAGCTGGGAATCGGCTTTTTGGTCGCCGCTCAATTTGCTCACAAAATCTTTCGTGCCGCTTTTGGCAATCGTACCGAGGTGGTCAATCGCTTCTTGCGTACTCATACCGATACCGTTATCGGTGATGGTCAGCGTTTTAGCATCCTTATCGAATGTGACTTGCACCTTCAATTCGGGATCGTTTTCATACAAGCCACCATCGTTAATGGCTTCAAAGCGCAGTTTGTCGCACGCATCGGACGCATTGGAAACCAACTCGCGCAGAAAAATTTCTTGGTTGGAATACAGCGAATGCGTGACAAGGTGCAGCAACTGGGCAACTTCTGCCTGAAAAGAATGGGTTTGTTTGGTCATGGGAAAAAATCAAAAAATCAAAAAAATACAGAAATACAAAAACACAAGGAATCTGCTATCTAGGGGCGATAGCAGATTTTTCAAGGGCGTAAGGGAGTGGCTTAATTTGCGTATTTCACGCCGTTCCCGCGCACAAGGTAAACGTGATTCGCGCTTGCTTTGTTGGCAGCAAAGGTATAGCCATTGAAAAAGTTGATGAAGAACGCGACTTGGGAATCCATTTCAGGGGTATCGGATGTCCAAAACCAACCCTCTGATGAGGGAAAGGCTTTTTGGTTGATTTGGCGACCTTTGGGATTTTTTTCAATCAACGTTGTCAGCTCTTCCTTGGTTGGCACACGCCAACCGTTGTTGGCAATCGCTTGCGCCTCATTGAACGTCAATTCTTTGGATGGGCCCGTACACCGTGTGTCCTCCCATGTCGTTCCTACGCTACAGCGTTGCCAAATGAGGGTGGTTTTGAGATCGCGGATTTCGGTTCCATCGTTCAGAACTTCGTAGCGTTCGTCAATCACGGTAGGTACAGGGGTCGATGTAACCTCCCCAGCCCATCCATTCGTTCCTATCCCCAACGCCACGACACTTAAACTTAAACCTAAAAAACCTACTAGCACTTTTTTCATTGTCAACCTTTCAAGATAAATGTTCGATACCAATTTTTGGTACAAGAATGCCGCTATTGTCCCAAAACCCCACAAGCATTGGGCTGATTGAGGCAATTTCTACAATGCCACGCACACCCTGATTGCAGAGTGTGTTTACGTGTTTTTGTGTTTTTGTGTTTTTGAGAATTAGGAGCCAATAATGGGTTTATTTGATATGTTCAAGAGCGATAGCGGAGAAAAAATGACTCCCCATCTCGCATTTGCGACTTCATTGCTGTACATGATGAGCGCCGATGGAGAGATTGACCCCGAAGAAGTTGGGCATTTATTGAGCGTATTGGGCGGAAGTGATGATGGCAACGGTTCTATTGGTGTCGGCGCACAAAGCCAAGCCTTATTGGATTCTGCGGTGAAGTATCGCCGTAAAAATTCGATTGATGTTTTTTTACAAGCCGCTGCCCCTTTGTTATCGGATGCCCAAAAAATGTGCATTTTGGTGAATTTAATCGATTCATCATTGGCCGACGGTCAGCCAGAACCCGAAGAACAAGTTTTGTTTGCCCAATTCCTTGCCGCATTTGGTGTGAGCGAAGAGCGTTTCCGTCCCTTCTTTGAAGTCATCATGCTCAAAAGCGACCGTACCGTTTTCACCAATGCCAACCACCCCAGCAACCGAGCAGGGCATCAGGTGCAACTGGGGAATGCGTTGGGGCGTTAATCCAGCATTTTCCACACCATCGCTACGCCTATGCCCCATAAATCAATGGGGGGCGATGTGTCTCCGGGTAAAAAGATACTGCCTTGGGCTTTGGCTTCACGCTGGGCTTTTTCGCGGTCGCGCTCTAGCATCATCAGGGCATCGGCTAAATCGGGGGGATGGATGGTGGTGGACATGGGGGGAGAATGGTTTTTTTGGGTGGCGCGGGCATAACCTTGCAACGCGCGTTCCACCGCTTGGGGGTCGAGCAAAGAAAATGCCGATCGGCAATGCGGACAAGCATGGTCTTTGCGCAAATCAACCGATGCACCACAACTACTGCATTGAATAATCGCCATCCGCTGCGCCATATCATCAATCTCGGCGGGGGTGAGTTGGCGCACAAATCCTTTTTCGATCATGAACGATGCAAACGTACTAAACCGACCATGCCGTTGCGGGCAGCGGTAGGTGATGTAACGTCCTGTTTTCACCACATCAAACCCTGAAACCAAGGTATGCCGACAATGGGGACACGCCATTTTTTGCGCTAAAGGGTTGCGTGGAGCATCCCGATGTGTATGAAGCAACCGAAACAACTCCACCACCGCTGCCGGAGAAAGTTTCAAATTTTCCTGCGGGTCAAACCAAATGCCTTGGCAGGCGTAGCAAATATCCAATACCACCGTAGTACCATGAATGCCACCGAGAGGGACATTTTGCATGGGCTGCCGACAGGAAGGACATTGCCGATTCATCAAAAACCCTCATGCGCTGCCAAATACCGCCATTGACCAACCGGAAGATTGCCCAACATAATTTTGCCGACGCGCACGCGCTTCAGCCCCACCACCTTCAAACCGACCAATTCGCACATCCGGCGGATTTGGCGTTTTTTGCCTTGCGTCAGCACAAAGCGCAGTTGTTCGGGGTTTTGCCATTCGACGATAGCAGGTTTCAGCATTTCGCCATCCAAACGCAAACCGTGGCGCAATAAGCCCAATTTTTCTGCCGGAAAAACCGATTGCACATCCATGCTCACGGGGTCGTCATCGTCGATGCGGATAAGTTGTTGAATCCCCGTATGCGTAGCCGCCGCCGAGGTTTCTGCCGCAGCGTTAATCACTTTGGTGTAAACGACGCGCACCAGATATTCTTTTTCCATCACCGCATCTTCGCCAATCAACCGGCGTGCCACGCGCCCATCTTGTGTGAGAACCAATAATCCGGTCGAATCAATATCCAAACGTCCGGCGGGCACAAGGCTTTTTAATTGGCTGTGGTTGAAAAAGAAACGGGCGTTATCTTCCTTCCAACGGTTTTGCGGTTGAATCAGGGTGATGGCGGGTTCGTGTCCATCTTCTGCTTGTCCGCTCACAATACCCATTGGTTTATGGAGAAGAATCGTCACCTGATTGGCTTGTTGCCCTTTGGCTTTTTGGTCGATTTCGATTCGCACATGGGGCGCTACTTGCTGCCCCATTTCTGCCACCCGCCCATTGACTTTGACCCAACCTTTGGCAATCCAATCATCCGCCTCGCGCCGTGATGCCAAGCCCAATTCTGCCATGCGTTTATTCAGCCGAATGGTGCCGTTGTCGCCATGCGCAGCGGTATTGGTTTGTCCTTTGGGGAGCGGTGCAGAGGTTTTGCTCGCTCCAGTAGCTGCAACAACAGGTTGAGGGGCGCGGCGAAAAGCAGAAGCTGCGGGTTTTTCCATCGGTTTAAGCGGCTGCATTAAAACGCCCCCGTTGATTGCGCTCTTGCGGTAACCATTTGCGCATGACAAACTCGAATGCCGATTCGCCGATGGGAGTTAAGGTTTGGTCAAAACGGGGAAGCTGGTAACGGAAGGTGGCATCAAGCTGCTCAATTTTTAAGACTTGGGCATCATCGGAAAAATCGGTGAGCAAACTCAGCAAATTGAGCGATTTATCCGACCAACTTTTGAACTTGTGCATGGTGAACGTCCACTTATGATCGCCATTAAAGGTCGATGGGAAAACACCCTGTTCGTACAAATCTTCAGAAGGAATGGTGACCACCAAATGCCCCCCCGGGCGAATAATGCGCAACCAATGGTATAGCGCTTCTTCAGGGTCTCGCATATGTTCCAGACAGTGGCTGGAATGGACAAAATCCAAAGACGCATCCGCCACCGATTCCATCAACTGGGCGTCACCATCCTGCAAGTCCCAGCCACGGCAACTGCGCATAAGGGGGAATAATTCGCCATATTGCCCCAATTCATCCGCTCCTGCGCCAATATCAATGCCATCGCCGACAAAATAGCGGGTGGCAAAACGGCTATCGTACAAACGCCGCATTGCGGCCTTACTGGTTTCGTGCATGGCAAATTCAATCAGAGGTTGATTCGGGGTTGAGGGAGAGAAAGTGTAACTCACCCCAACCTCACCCACCGCCACCGCCGCTTCCCACGATAGGGTGAGGGTGCTGCGAGTAGCGAAAGATGGGAAATGTATTTAATTGATGTTTCATCATAAGAAGCAATATCTATATCTATTTATGGTAATGGCTCTTTCTGAATTGATGCCACCTTGCAAGGGATTGAGAGCCACTACCGTTTTTTTATCGCTCGGCAATAATTGAATCAAAAAGTTGGGGTTTTTACGTTTGAAGTAGCGCGAGGCACATCAAGCCCCCCAAACGGCAATAGTCGGGATAGTTGCAATACCGGAAGGCACATCTTTACGCCAAATACGTTCTTCCCAAGGGCTAGTTGGGCGACGATCAAAGATCACCAAATGGGCTTCATCGACACCACATTGCTGGGCATAGTCGGCGGTTTGCACGATACCTTCGCGTTCCACTGTTTCTAAACTGCGATTGTTTTTCAATAATTTCAGTTCAATCACAATACGCTGTACAGACCCCAAGAATCCTTCGCTCTCGTTAATCGGCCACTCAATCAAAAGGTCGGTACGCTTTAATCCCAAACCGTATTCACGGCTAATGCGCCCGCCACCGTTCACAATGCGTTGCAAGAACGCTTGCATTAAAAGTTGTGGCCCCGCCTCTTTGAAATTAAACCCTTCCATCCACGCATCCGAATGCTCTCGAAAGAATTGTTGAAAGGCGGAGAGGAGTTTCTCCATATCCAATTTACGTTGGGGGGTTAAAAACCACGGCTGGGGATAATGCAAAAAATCTTGAATCGGTGAGGTAATTTCGCGGGGCAAGACTTCGCGGTAAATGCGATTAGAAATCCGCAGTTCGGGTTTACGTTGAATGAGTCCTAAATCTTCGATATATTGCAAATCATCATCGGGGAAGTGGGCCGTAGAAACTTCGCCCGATAGCATCGTGGATATGACGTTAGAAACGCGGGGTTCACGCAGCTTGTCAGTCAGTGCATCCAAATGGGTGGCACGGCTGTAAATCAAACGCTCGCGGGCTTGCTTGTAGCGTTCGAGGGTGATGGGGGTGCTACGGTTACGGGCGGATTTATCTTCCCAAACACACTCTGCGCCCAAGGCATTGACGAGCCAAGGTTGACCGCGTGTGTCTTCCCACAACTCGTGCCAAATGGCATCGTCAAACACCTGCCCGCTTTCTTGGGTATGTTGTTGCCAGAGGGCAATGGTTTCTTCGCGGGTAAAGTTACCCAGCCGCAAAGATTTCGCTTTGATGTTGAAAGCACTCCCGCCCGTGATGATTTCTTGATGGGGGGTGTGAATCCGGTAATCTCGAATGTCACGCACCCCGCAAAGAACGATGGTTTGTGGGAAGGCATTGGGGCGTTGGGCGTAGCCGGCACGGATTTGGCGCAGCAGCGAGATGAGTGTATCGCCGACCAAAGCATCTACCTCGTCTAAAAACAAGATGGTTGGATGCTTCGGGTCGCTGCGTGACCAGTGTGCAAGCAGTGCAGAAAAACGGTCGGTTACCGCTAATTTGTTTCCCTCATCGGCTAGCCATTGATGCAAACTTTTATCATCCAGATAAAGATCGGCAGCACGAGAGAACGCGCTGCATACAGCAGAAATCCCCTCGGACACATCTCCACGAGCGGCCTGTGCCGCTTCGATATTGACATACAGCGCCCGATACTTGCCTTGTTGATTCAAGTGGTGCATCAAGGTCAACAAGCAAGTGGTCTTGCCCGTTTGCCTTGGCGCGTGCAGCACAAAATAGCGCTTTGCCTGAATCAGGCTCTCCATATCTTCTACGTCAATCCGCACCAAGGGGTCGATCATGAAATGGTCGCCCTCAATGCAGGGGCCAGCGTTGTTAAAGTGTTTCATCGGCACATTATCCGACACACACTTCCAAGAAAGAAGCCCGTTTTATCTACGCCATCAAAGCAGCATCCGAATGAAACCCGATGAGGGAGATGTCTTGTGTAGAAGGTGTGAGGTAGTCCGAGAGTGCGCCATACACATCATCCGGCAGCTGCGGGTTGCCGGGTGGCAGGTAATACAGCGTAGAACCGATCTTCATCATCTCCACATTGCGCATGGTGTCCACCTCTCCCGTCAGCTTGTTGCGCACCCACACATCGTGCTGCCCCGTCGTGGTGTTCATGTGCAACGCCGCCTGATAATCTTCCAGTTGACCTAGGAAAGCGGCTACATCGGTTCCCGCTCCACCGTCTAATACGTCATTGCCATTGCCTCCAACCAGTACATCATTCCCTGCACCGCCACGCAACGTATCTTCACCCGATGCAAATGACCACCCCGTTTCATTCAACGCACTGCCGCTAATCAACTGGACACCACCTTGTGTATCCGTGATTTTGCTGGCATTGGTGCTGTAACGTGCCAATGCCAACCAAACGTCCGACCAAGTACCTCCTCCATTGAGGTAATTCACACCCAGATTCACCAATTCTGTCGAGGCACTGTTGGCTCCCCACGCCTTGTTGATAACCGCTTGCACTTGGGTGGACAGCGGTTGCCCCACATTGCCCTCCGTCAGCGTCCAATACGATTGCGCCATCGCGCCCAGTTGTTGGCTGGTATAGGTTCCGTCTGCCAAGAACCCCATTTCCTTCAATGTCGGCAAACGACCCCCCAGTGCTTTGACCAGCAGTGCTACATCCTTGGCTACCGTGTAATCGTCATAAATCCACGCGAATCGATCATCCGTGATGGGGCCTTTGCCCAAACTGTACGTCCACTTGCCTTCGGCATTGAATCCCGTCGAATCCGCCAATTCGGTGCTATTCGGTGCAAAGCTCACTTGTAATTGACCTTGCGGTGTGAGCGTAAAGCTCCATGTTCCCGCATCACTGGCTCCGCCTTGCAAAATGTCATTGCCATCCCCGCCTTCCAGCGTGTCGTTGCCAATGCCGCCTACCATCCGGTCATTGCCGGCATCGCCATACAAACGGTCGTTACCCCCCTTCGAGCCGACCGTATCATCACCGCCACCGCCGTGAATCACATTATCATCCGCTCCTAGCACCATAAACTGGGCGCTATCGTCCCCAATGACAAAGTTACGGCCCGTTCCACCCACTGCCCGTACCGCACCCACCACAATCGCAAACTCTACCAAACTCAGGTCAATCACCGTGCCAGACGGCAGCTTGCGGGTATCAATCACCAAGGCTTCGCTACGCTGGGGATAGGCGGTATCGTCCTCCCCCGCACCCGTCGCACCCCGAATCACAATCGGTGAAGCCGGTGCGGTGGTCGTACCCGTGGGAACGGTCAGGGTTACCGTGCGCACCGTCACCTGATTGGGGTCACCCACCGCAGGCACATATTGGTCGATACCGTTGTTGATGATCTCCTGCATCGGTGCATCACCATCCACACGCGGGTCGGATGCAGCAATCAAGCGTTCGCGCAGCGTTTGTACCGTTCCGGTCGTGCTAATACTTTCGACCGTAAAACCCACACCCAAGGGCAAACTCACTTGAATAAGCGGCTTCCCTGTGCTATCCGTCACCACCGGAATATCTGCCAGATTGCTGTGCTGCGTGTTGGCATCTTCACTACGCGCTGTGCTGATGGGAGCAACCGTTTGCGTCGTCGTCACACGACCATCGCTTCCGGTTTGCGTCGTATTTTGTACCGTCACGCCATCCACTTGTTGGGTGATGATAGTGGGTGTACTGCTTCCAGAATCCGGTGCAGCAGGAGGTGCGGTAACGGTGATGACGTGGGCTCGTTCAAGAATCAAATTATCGTTATCCGTAGCGCGGGTCATGATCCGGTAAGTACCCGCAGCCAAAGGTGTAGCACCTACTTTAAGCGTATTGCCCGCAATGGTGAATTTACCGTTATCCGCATCGTTCGTGCCATTACCCGCCACCAAGGAGAAGGTCTGGGTATTGCCAGTATCTTCATCCACGGCTGCCAATGTACCTGCCGTAGCGTTGGCGATGGCGGTAGTCGCATTCAAACTGCTGGCGGTGAGGTTGACTGCTGTCGGTGCTTCGTTGGCATCCGTTGCGGTGATGGTGAACGCTTTATCAAAATTTAAAATACCTTGGTCGGTGGTGCGCACTGTGACCGCGTAGCTGCTCTTGGCTTCGTAGTTGGGTTTGGCGGTACTCTTGAATTGCAGAGTCGTTCCCACCACCTCAAAGCTCGCTTGATCCGCACCACCCACAATGCTGTAGGTGAAGGTATTGCCGGTATCGGGATCGGTACTGGTTAATGTTCCTACGGTCGCGGTGTTTTCTGGAAGGCTGGTAGCAGAAAGTGCAAGATTGGTGGGCGCTTCGTTCACATTGGTGATGCCAATGGTCACGTCCTTGGTAGTGGGTGATGCGTGGGAAGCATCCTTGGCATTCACGGTAATGCTGTAGCTGGATTTGGTTTCGTAATCCGCCGATGCTTTGAGGGTGACATCACCAGTGGCACTGATGTCAAACGAAGCGGCATCCGTTCCCGTGAGCGAATAGGTGATGGCATCGCTCTCAGCATCGGTTGCCACAGTGGCATAGACCACCGTGGTGATGGCGGCGTTTTCTGCCACGCTACCACTGCCACTGCTCGTGATGACGGGTGCAGCGTTGAAACTCACGGCAAACGTTTTAGCGGAAGCCGCTGCTGCGACCACATTACCCGCTAAATCTTTGACAGAACTTCCGTTAATGCCAATGGTGTAGGTTCCGGCATCGGTTGCAGCATTCCATGTTCCACTATGAGGGGCGCTCA
>JBDKGR010000046.1:0-17067 GCA_039798085.1 Pseudomonadota bacterium | reverse complement strand
CGCTTCAATGTCGGCGATGTTGGAGAGTCCACCGGATGCAATCACCGGAATGGTCAGGGCTTGGGCGAGTCTGACGGTGGCTTCAATGTTGATTCCGGTGAGCATTCCATCCCGACCAATATCGGTATAAATAATGGATTCCACGCCGTAATCTTGAAATTTTTTACCCAAGTCGGTCACATTGTGGCGGGTGACTTTACTCCAACCGTCGGTTGCGACTTTGCCATCTTTGGCATCCAAACCGACGATGATGTGCCCTCCAAACGCGGTACACGCATCTTGTAAAAAACCGGGGTTTTTCACCGCTGCTGTACCGATGATGACGTAACGCAATCCGGCATCCAGATAACGTTCAATCGTATCCAAATCCCGAATACCGCCACCGAGTTGGACATCCACTTCGCTACCTACTTCTTTGAGGATTTTGCGAATCGCTTGTTCATTTTTGGGATGTCCGGCAAATGCGCCGTTCAAATCAACAAGGTGCAAACGTCGTGCGCCCTTGTTCACCCAATTACGCGCCATGACAGCGGGGTCTTCACCAAAAGTAGTGGATTGGGTCATGTCACCTTGTTTCAGGCGAACACAATGACCGTCTTTTAAATCAATTGCAGGGATTAAAAGCATGATGCTTCAAGAGTTGAGGGAGGGAGGGGAAAATTTAAGGCTTCCAAGAGAGGAAATTGCGGTAGAGCGATAAACCATGATCGGCACTTTTCTCGGGATGAAATTGGGTGGCAAAGATATTATCGCGTCCTATGGCGGCTGCAAAGCCTCCACCGTAATCCGTGATACCCACTGTGTGGCGTGCATCCGACGGTTTAGCATAATAGCTATGGACAAAATAAAAATAACTACCATCTGGCACATCGCCCCATACAGGATGCGGATGATCGCTTTGCCATACCTGGTTCCAGCCCATTTGAGGAACTTTGTAGCGGCTACCATCGTTTTGAATTTTGCCGACCAAATCAAATTTCACGACCTCGCCAGAAATCAATCCAAGGCAAGGCGTATCGAATTCTTCGCTGTGGTCCAGCAACATTTGCATTCCCACGCACACGCCCATCAAGGGTTTATGCGCTGCGGCGTGCATAACGGCTCCGTACATTCCACTGGCGTGCAATTCGTGCATACAGTCCCGCATCGCGCCTTGACCGGGTAACACCACACGGTCGGCGGACATCACCTCGGCGGGCGTGCGTGCCCAAACGACATCAACCCCCGTACCTTCAGCGGCGTGCATCACCGCCTGCGTTACCGAACGCAAATTGCCCATTCCATAATCTACAACTGCGATTTTTCTTTTCATTGCTTTTTATTGCTTTTTATTGCTGTTCATTGCTTTTTATTTTTACAACGTACCCTTGGTAGAGGGAATGATGCCTGCAATACGAGAATCGCGCTCAATGGCGGCACGCAAGGCACGGGCAAACGCCTTAAACACGGATTCTGCTTGGTGGTGTGCGTTGCAGCCTTTAAGGTTGTCGATATGCAAACTCACCAGTGCATGGTTTACAAAACCTTGAAAAAATTCACGCACCAACTGGGTATCCAACGTACCGATCATACCGCTGGTAAACGGCACATCCATCACCAAGCCCGGGCGACCAGAACAATCCAGCACCACGCGGGAAAGCGCTTCATCCAACGGTACATAAGCGTGCCCATAGCGGCGAATCCCTTTTTTATCACCGATTGCCGCTGCAAACGCTTGACCCAAGGTAATGCCGACATCTTCTACGGTATGGTGACCATCAATATGCAAATCACCCTCGGCTTGAATTTCCAAATCAACCAGCGCATGGCGGGCGATTTGATCCAGCATATGGTCAAAAAAACCGATGCCGGTATGGAGGTGTGATTGACCTGTTCCATCTAAGTTCAGGCTCACGCGAATGCGTGTCTCAGCGGTATTGCGAATAACTTCCGCTACGCGGTCGGGAGAGGTTGTGGTCATAACGATGGTTCAAAGGCTGCTAATAATTGCGTGTTTTCCGCTTCCGTTCCTACGGTCAATCGCAAGCATTGTGCCAGCAGTGGGTGCATTGTAGAAACGTTCTTCACCAAAATGCCCGCGTGTTTGAGCGCCGCAAAGGTTTTTTGCGCATCAGGTACGCGCACCAAAATCATATTGGCATCGCTTTCCCAGACTTTTACGCCCTTTTTTGCACCTTCCAATGCACGCAATGCTTCTAAAAGAATAGCACGCTGTGCCCGTATATCAAGCGCTTGCGCCGCAAACACTTCTTTATTTTCCAAAGCGAACAAGGCACATTCACAATTCAGCACGCTGATGTTGTAGGGTGGACGCACCTTGTCAATTTGTGCCATCAGTGCCGCATCCCCCATCATGTAACCTAAACGTACTCCAGCTAAACCGAATTTACTCAAAGTCCGCATCAATAAAACATGGGCATGGCGTTCGGGCTGGCGACGAATCGTATCAAGGTACGTGCGACTCGCAAAGGGTTGGTACGCTTCATCGATCACCACCAAGCTATCCACTTCAGCGGCTATAGCGATAATTTTGGCAATGGTCGATTCATCCCATAAATTGGCGGTGGGGTTATTCGGATATGCCAGATAAATAATCGCCGGTTGGTGCTGGCGAATAGCGCTACCCATCGCATCCTCATCCAACGCAAAATCGGATGTGAGCGGAACACCGACAAAATCCCGTCCTTGTAGCTGCGCACTCATGGCATACATCACAAATCCGGGTAAGGGTGCTAGCACAGCACCTTCGCACACCATAGCCAGCAGCGCAATCAACTCATCCGAACCATTGCCCAGCATGATGTCAAAACCAGCGGGCATATCGGCATACTGGGCTAGTGCGTGGCGTAAATCGTTGATACGTCCATCGGGATCGGGATAGCGGTTCAGTGCCAATGCACCAAGACGGCGACCGAGCGCTTCTTGTAATGCGGGTGAGAGGCGATGCGGATTTTCCATCGCATCGAGTTTGACCATACCTTGAGCATCTTGAACAGCATAGGCGTGCATAGCTTGTACGTCTTGCCGAATGCGACGGGCGATAAGTGGGGAGAGCAAAGACATAAAAAGGGGAATTTGGAAGGTAAAACCCGAACCGTGGCGGTTGCGGTGTTGTCATGGTATCAGAGCACCAGACCACGTACCCAAAGAAAAGGCGATGGGGCACGTTGCCACCATCGCCAATGATTCAAACCGAATACGGATTATTTTTGGCTCAAAACCCATTTAACCAGTTTAGCGGCTTCGTCTGGAGTTACCTTGTTAGCAGGCATAGGAATTGGACCCCAAGTACCTGCGCCGCCTTTAATAATTTTGGCAGCCAGCATAGCAGGCGCTTTGGCATCGCCAGCGTATTTTTTAGCCACTTCTTTGTAGCCAGGACCAACTACTTTTTTGTCAACAGCATGGCAAGCCATACAGCCTTTGGATTTAGCCAAGGCTTCATCAGCCATTGCAGGTGCGGCAGCCAGAGCAGCGATAGCGGTCAAAGCGGCGGTCAAGACGATTTTTTTCATGATGTCTCTTTCTTTGTTTACGGGGTTGCAGAAATAGAGGAAAAGTATATTAGGAACTGCTTAAATAACGCACGAAATTTCATCCGGTTGACACGAAAAATGCGAAAAACGATGAAAAGATGGGTCTGGATGATTGGATTGGTTTGAAAACTTTATGAAAAATAAAGTTGGTGATCCTTGACCCCGGCACTGGCTCTACAGTTAGGGCTGCTTGGTTCCCCACCTGACCCGGTTGGCCGCTTCACCATGCGGGAAGGATCACCAGCGCGAATTGTACTCGTAGAATCACCCCTTATGTCCTATCTTGTACTTGCTCGCAAATATCGCCCCCGCAATTTCACCGAAATGGTGGGGCAGGATCATGTCGTGCGTGCGCTTTCAAACGCGCTCACGACCCAACGTTTGCACCACGCCTATTTATTCACCGGAACGCGCGGGGTGGGTAAAACCACGGTTTCGCGGATTTTGGCCAAATCTTTGAACTGCCAAGGCGTAGATGGAAAAGGCGGAATCACCGCTACCCCTTGTGGTGTATGCCAAGCGTGCTCGGATATTGATAGCGGTCGCTTTGTTGATTACACTGAATTGGATGCGGCCTCCAACCGTGGTGTGGATGAGGTGCAAGCCTTGCTCGAACAAGCGGTGTACAAACCCGTGCAGGGGCGCTTCAAGGTGTTCATGATTGATGAGGTGCACATGCTCACCAACACGGCGTTCAACGCGATGTTGAAAACGCTGGAAGAGCCGCCCGAATACCTGAAATTCGTATTGGCAACGACTGATCCGCAGAAAGTTCCGGTCACGGTGCTCTCGCGCTGTTTGCAATTCAATTTGCGCCCGATGGCTCCTGAAACCATCCGCGAACATTTAACACAGGTGCTGTCGATTGAAAACGTATCCGCCGACACCCAAGCACTGCGTTTATTGGCACGCGCCGCACGCGGTTCGATGCGCGATGCCCTGAGTTTGACCGACCAAGCCATTGCCTTCGGTTCAGGGCAGTTGCAAGAAGATACGGTGCGCCAAATGCTGGGCAGCGTGGATCGCTCTTACGTGTTTCGGTTGATTCAAGCACTTGCCGAGGGCGATGGTAAAACCATCGTCGAAACGGTCGAGACGCTGCGCTTGAATGGTTTGAATGCCGCATCTACGCTGGAAGAAATGTCTACCGTGTTGCAGCGTATGGCGGTGGTGCAGGTAATGCCATCAACCACAACCACAACCGCAACCGCAACCGCAACCGAAGCAATCGAAGACGATTCCGACCCTGAGACCACCGATACCGCACGCCTAGCAGCCCTTTTGCCACCCGATGAAACGCAGTTGCTCTACAGCATCTGCCTGCATGGACGGGCGGATTTGGGACTCGCGCCCGATGAATACGCCGCTTTAACGATGGTACTTTTGCGTTTGCTGGCATTCAAACCGACGGAAAAAAAAAGTCTTGTAGTTGATCCTGTAGCTGAATCGGCGAAAAAAATCGAACCAATCGAAAAACCCATTGAAAAACCCGTTGAAAAGCAAAAACCCGCTGTAACGCACGTCCTACCTGCACATACAGCTACTAAAATAATAGCAAATGATGGCATAGAAAAAGGGGATTTGGGCGATTTTTGGCACACTACCGTGCAAGCGCTTATCACCGCAGAAAAAATTAACGGGATGGTGCAGCAATTAGCATTGCAATCGCAACTGGTGGAGCGCTCGCCGGCACAATGGCGGTTGCGGGTTGAACGCGATTCGCTTATCAGCAATAAAACCCGGTTATACGATGCTTTGCAGAGTGCCGAACATCGCATCACCGAATTGGCGATTGAAATCGGCGCGGTAACCGATTGTCCTGCCGAACGCAACCGGATGGCGGTGCTGCAAAAGCAAGAGGCTGCCAAGGCGATAATCCGCAATGACCCGTTCGTGCAAACCATGATGCGCGATTTTGGGGCAACGATTGAATCGATCCAATTCTCTTAATTAATCTCTTTAACTTCTTCTAAGGAAACCTATGTTTAATAAAGGACAAATCGCGGGCTTAATGAAACAAGCCCAAGCGATGCAAGACAACATGAAAAAGGCGCAAGATGAGCTGGGTCACACCGAAGTGACAGGCGAATCGGGAGCCGGTTTGGTCAAGGTCGTGATGACGTGCAAACACGATGTAAAGCGCATCACCATCGACCCCAGTTTGCTAGCAGAAGACAAAGATATGTTGGAAGATTTGGTCGCCGCCGCTTTCAATGCCGCTGTACGCAAGGCCGAAGAAACCTCCAACGAGAAAATGGGAAAAATCACCGCCATGATGCCCAATTTACCCGGTGGCATGAAATTTCCGTTCTAAATTCCTGTGGAATCGCTTAGTGGATTGATCCAAGCTCTGAAACGCCTCCCCGGGGTGGGGGTGAAATCGGCACAACGCATGGCATACCATTTGCTGCAACACGATCGGGCAGCAGCGCTGCATTTGGCGCGTGCTTTGCAATCGGCGGTAGCGGATATTCAGCACTGCGAACGCTGCCATACGTTCACCGAACACACCCTTTGCAACCATTGCACCGACCCAGACCGCGATCCGCAGCGCTTGTGCGTGGTGGAAACCCCCGCCGACCAAGCAGCGTTAGAACGAACGGGCGTGTACCGAGGTTTGTATTTCGTGTTGATGGGTAAACTCAGCCCGTTTGATGGCGTAGGGCCGCATGAAATTGGCATGAAAAAACTGTTTCATCGCGCTTTAGATGGTGTGGTGCAAGAGATTATTTTGGCAACCAATTTCACCGCAGAGGGTGAAATCACCGCCCACGTTATTAGCGAAGCCTTCAAACCACACGGAATCCGTGTGACCCGCTTGGCGCGGGGTGTTCCGGCCGGAAGCGAACTGGAATACGTTGATTTGGGCACGATTGCCCATGCACTGGCGGATCGCCGTTAAGGATTGCCGCTATATCTCATTAAAGAAAGTAAGAAAGTTAGAAAGTTCATCCCATGACTATTAAATTCACACTCGCCTATTGGTGTTTGCTCATTGCGGCTCTGTTACCCGTTCTGTGTTCGGTGCTGGCAAAGTATGGCAAATCGGGGATTCCTCTGGATAAAGGGGGATTTGACAACAACAACCCTCGCGTTTGGTTAGCGCGTCAAACCGATTGGCGTGCGCGTGCCAACGCTGCCCAAGCCAATACGTTTGAAGCACTGCCGTTTTTCATGGCAGCCGTCATCATTGCGCACCAGTTAGGCACACCCCAAGGTCGCTTGGATATTATGGCGTTTGTTTGGGTGTTGCTGCGGATACTCTATGTCATGGCGTATGTCGCAGGACATGGAACCACCCGTTCAAGCATCTGGGGTTTAGCATTTGCCGTGAACATCGGTATTTTGTTGGTCGGCTACCGTTAATTTTCCCGTCTTTACCGTATTTACCGTAGTTACCGTCTTTATCGTTTAGCCATACGGGTGGTTGCGCGTTTCTTCGAGGAAGATTTGCTCGCCACCTGTTTGCTTCGCGCACCGCTGCTGCCTGCATTTTTGGCATTTTTAGCACGGTTGTGGCGGGATGCGCGTGCATTGTGTGCATTGCGTCCTGATGCCCGTGTGCCTGCTTCGGAGGCCAGTGTCAAATGTCCGTTATCTGCCAACTGGGTCGCAACATCTTGCACCACATTGGTGGTACGCGGTATCAGCAAAGAAGACCCCGCTTTAATCAGCATATTAGAGGGGATACCGTTGATGCGTCGAAAATCATTTTCATTCATCCCCACCATTTTGGCGGCATCGGAGGTGCGTAGATTAGACGGTGCAACCCAAACCGTCCAACTTGCCAGCTTATTGCCAGCATAGGATTCCATATTGCTCTGGAATTTTTCAACATTGTCCCAAGGCAGCAAAATTTGGGGTGTACTCGCTGAAAAAATCACCGGATGAATCAATGAAGGATTCAACGCCTTGAAATCCTCCAACGACACTTCGGCTAAATGGGCGATGAGCTGCATATCCATATCGCGGTTCAGGGTGACCGTTTGAAAATAGGGATGGTTGCCGATATTTGGGAGTTTGGTTCGATAGGCTTCGGGGTTAAAAACGATATTTTTCATCGCCTGTAGCTTGGGAACGTACATCCGCGTTTCCATTGGCATCCCGGAAGTTAAATCGGTATAAGCCAATCGCAAACCTCGGTTTTTAGAAAGTGCCCGCGAAACCCGACCACTCCCCCAGTTATACGCTGCCAATGCCAAGTGCCAATCACCAAATTGGCTATAGAGTTTTTGCAAATAATCCAACGCCGCGCGGGTGGAGGCGAGTACATCACGCCTATCGTCCCGAAAAGCGTTTTGTTTTAAGGCGAAATACTTGCCCGTTGCAGGCATAAATTGCCAAATTCCTACCGCTTTGGCGTGAGAAACTGCTTGCGGGTTGAAAGCACTTTCCACAAAAGGTAAGAGTGCCAATTCGGTGGGCATATTGCGCAGTTCTAATTCTTCTACGATGTGAAAAAGGTATTTGCGTGAGCGTTCCGACATTTGAAAAACCGCATCGGGATTTTTGAGATACCAATGTTCTCGGTCTCGTACCAAATCGGTCGTTAAATTGGGCATGGCATAGCCCCGGCGAATCCGATCCCATAAATCAATCGGTGGTGCAACCGATACCACATTGCGCGATACGCCCGAAATAGCATCAATCGGTGTGAGTTCAAACTGGGGGGTTATCAATTCCGGTGGTGCTGGCTCTTGTGGCGGTGGAATGGGTTCTGGTGGTTTAAAAGGTGGAATGATCTCCACTGGGGCTTCAGAAGCCTTTGGCTCTACTTTTTCTACTTTTTCTACTTTTTCTACTTTGTCTATTTTTTCTACTTTGGGTTCCACCGCAGTTTCTGGCTTGGATTCTGGTTTGGATTCTGGAGCAGCAACGGCTGGTGCTTCTGTGGCAACCGGTTCGGTAGATGCGGATGCTACGGATGAAAAAAGCAACAAAGCGAGGATTTTAGAAGAGAGATGATTCATCAATATTGATTTTTCCATTGGCGTAATGTAGTGAAAGTAGCAAGGTCACAACGCAGAAAAGGGTTGATGCGTTTCTCAAGCCCGATAGTTGAGGGCAAGGTCGGCAGACCCTGCGCACGCAACACTTCGCAGTGCTGTTGATAAGCCACCAAATCGTGGTTATGGGGTTCAACTTCCCGTGCAAACCGGAGATTGCTCAAAGTATATTCATGGGCACAACAAACCCGCGTATTCTCAGGCAAAGCAGCAAAACGTGCCAGAGCGTGGTGCATTTGCGCCGGAGTGCCTTCAAATAAACGTCCACAACCACCGCTAAAAAGCGTATCTCCACAGAATAATACCGGAGCTTCGTTCGGAATTTCGACAAAATAAGCGAGGTGATCGGCGGTATGTCCGGGGACTTCCATCACCGTAAAATGCCAATCCCCAACTTGATGGCGGGAGCTTTCTACCTCTCCATTACCCCCTCCATTACCCCATACCTTTGCGCCCGTAGCATTCCGCAAAGTATCCACACCCTTGGTATGGTCATGGTGATGGTGGGTTACTAAAATGCCTTCTAATTGAACTTGCTCCCGTTGGAGTGCGTCTAACACGGGTTGCGCATCCCCGGGGTCAATCACCAGTGCTTTCTCTCCGTTATGGAGCATCCAGATGTAGTTGTCCATCAATGCGGGCAGTGGAATTAACGTCATAAACATCATGGTTGTAAGTTGGTAAAAAGGATATGCGCAATCAAATTATAGGGATAGGTAATTGGTTGAAAACCCCGATAGGGATTTCCCTATTGGAATGGGAATCTTCACACCTTGATACCGCTTTGGTGAACTGCTTTGGTTACCACGCACTGCAACTGGGTTTGCCCGAGTTGGATGGCTTGCGTACCAACCGAATGCCGCATCGCTGGTGTGTGCCCACGCATTTGGAATGCGATTTTCGGGCACTTCCTTTTCCGGCGGATTGTATTGATTTGGTCGTGTTGCCCCATGTATTGGAATTCAGCCCCGACCCTTATCACGTATTGCGGGAGGTGGAGCGCATTGTGATTCACGAAGGACGGGTGGTGATTTTTGGTTTCAATCCATTTAGTTTGAAGTACCCGAATCTTCCCCAAGTGCGAAAATTCATCCCTTATTGGCGTTTGAAAAATGAATTGAACCGTTTGGGGTTAGAAGTAGAAAGTATCCATTGGCAATCTTTATTGGGCATGGCGTACTGTATGGTGGCGGTCAAGCACACACGGGGGATGCACTTGATTAAATCCCCTTGGAAAAATATCTCAATACCCACAACGTCGGCGCTACCGGCTGCGAATCGTACAAGAAAATACCGAAGGAGACCTCATTGAACCAAGTCACAATTTACACGGATGGTGCGTGCAAAGGCAACCCGGGGGCTGGGGGGTGGGGCGTATTATTGCGCTCGGCTACGGGGGTCGAAAAAGAATTGTTCGGCGGCGAAAAGGAAACCACCAATAATCGCATGGAAATGATGGCGGTGATTCAAGCCCTTAGCGCCTTAAAACGTCCTTGTGCCGTCACCTTATTTATTGATAGCCAATATGTGCTGAAAGGCGTTACCGAATGGTTACCCGCTTGGAAAGCCCGCAACTGGAAAACGGCTGCCAAACAACCCGTCAAAAATGCCGATTTATGGCAACAACTTGACATACTCACTTCTCAAAAAGGACACACCATTGATTGGCGTTGGGTACGGGGTCATACCGGAGACATCGGCAATGAACGTGCGGATACTTTAGCCAATCGAGGCGTTCCATCATTATGAAAAACACGAAAAAATTATCCCCTTTATTTATTTTTTTTATTATTTTTATTATTATTTTTACGCTTCTGCCGAATGTTGCATCAGCCCAAATAGCAATTACCACCAGTATCGCCAAGAAGCAAGATTTTTGGATGGAACGAGAAGCCATCGGTACGGTAACGGCGGTTTCTACGGTAGAAATTAAACCCCAAACCAGCAGCATCATTACGCACGTTCATGTCAAAGAAGGGCAGTTTGTGAAAAAGGGGGATTTGCTTTTTTCACTCGATAGCCGAGCCGATGAAGCGAATATCGCCAAAATCCATGCACAAATCGCCAAAAATGAAGCCCTACTTGCCGATGCCGAGCGGCAACTGTTACGCAGCAAAGACTTATTGGCAAAAAATTTTATTACTCAAGGTGCGGTCGATACGATTCAAGCCCAAGTTGATTCGCAAAAAGCCAATCTTATGGCCGATAAAGCCACCTTGGATGCAGCACAACTCGCACGCTCTTATACCCGTGTGCGGGCGTTGAGTGCCGGACGTTTGGGTGCAATTAACGTATTTGCCGGCACAGCGGTTATTGCCAATCAAACGCTTTTGGTGAGTTTGACGCAGTTGCATCCCATTAACGTCAGTTTTAATTTGCCGCAAAGCCATCTGCAAGCCGCATTGATGGGCTTGAAAGCGGGGGGCGTGGTGGTTACCGCTCAACTGCCCGATGCCAAAATCAACACGCCTGCCTTGAAAGGGCATCTTCAATTTGTCGATAACGCCGTGGATGCAGCAACCGGAACCATTAAAGTGCGGGCACAATTTGATAATACCGATTTGCAGCTATGGCCGGGGGCGTTTGTGAAGACCCAATTACGTTCCAACACCTTGAAAGATTCTGTGGTTATTCCGACTGCAGCGCTTATCCAGACTGCGAAGGGTGCTATTGTTTATATAGCGGTATATGCAGAAAACAAGGGCAAAGCGGTGTTGCGTCCGGTCAACGTATTGGCATCACAAGGCGACGCATCGGCAGTGAGCGGCATTGCAGCGGGTGATAAAGTGATTTTGGAAGGTCGGCATAACCTTCGCCCAGATGCGCCCGTGGTGGAACGTGCGGAACGTGCGGAGTCGGCTAAAAAATGAACCTTTCCGAACTCTTTATTCGCCGTCCGGTGATGACGGTATTGTTGAATTTGGCGATTGTGTTGGCGGGGATTATTGGTTATCGCAGCATCCCTGTTGCCGCATTACCGAGTTACGACACGCCCACTATCAACGTCACGGCTTCGCTTCCGGGGGCGAATCCTGAAACAATGGCAACATCGGTTGCCCTGCCTTTGGAAAAACAATTTCAAACCATTCCGGGTTTGGCATTGATTAGTTCCAGCAGCACGCTTGGCAGCACATCGGTCACGCTGGAGTTTGAAGAAGGGCGCAATCTGGACGGTGCTGCCTTGGATGTGCAAGCGGCTTTGTTGCGGGCGCAAAAATCGCTGCCGCAGGAAATGACCCAACTTCCAGCGTATCGGAAAGTCAATCCGGCAGATTCGCCCATCTTTTTGGTGGCATTGACCTCCCCTTCTATGGCGTTGTCCGATTTGCAAGATTATGCAGAGCACCTTATTTCGCCCACTTTATCAACCATTGATGGGGTGGCGCAAGTCAATATCTTCGGTGCGAAACGCTTTGCCGTGCGGGTACGGGTGCGTCCTGAAGCCTTGGTTGCCCGCAATATCGGTTGGGATGAATTGACGGCAGTGCTCAAAGCCGCGAATTCCAATACCCCCGTGGGGACGTTGGAAGGCTCTAAACAAATGCTGACGTTGCAAGCCAATCAACAACTGCGCAATGCTACCGAATTTGGTCGGGTGATTATTGCCAGCCGCAACGGTGCAACAATTCGTTTGGAGGATGTGGCGGAGGTGACCGATAGCGTGGAAACGGTGAAATCGTTTGCCAATTTCAATGGTGAACCTTCGATCACCGTGGCGATTTACCGCCAACCCAGTGCCAATACCGTGCGCGTGGTGGATTCGGTCAAGGCTATGTTGCCCCAACTCCAAGCACAAATGCCGCAATCGGTGCGTATCAACCCTATGAACGACCGTTCTCTTTCGGTACGCGAGGCATTACACGACGTGACCCTCACGCTCATGGGGACGATTGCCTTGGTGGTGTTGGTGATTTTTTTATTTTTGCGCCGCTTTGTTGCCACGGTGATTCCGATGCTTTCCTTGCCCGTATCCTTAATCGGTGCGGTGGCTTTATTGTGGGGAATGAAATACAGTTTAGATAATATATCTTTACTCGGTTTAACATTAGCGGTTGGTTTGGTGGTGGATGATGCGATTGTGATGTTAGAAAATATCATGCGCCACGTTGAAAATGGTGAAAATCCTTTTGATGCTGCATTAAAAGGATCACGCGAAGTAGGCTTTACCATTATTTCTATTTCCACATCGTTAATTGCCGTTTTTATCCCTATTTTCTTTATGCCCGGGGTGATTGGACTTTTATTCCATGAATTTGCCGTGGTGGTAGGATTAGCGATTGTCGTTTCTGCATTTGTATCATTAACCTTGGTTCCGATGTTGGCAAGCCAATTTATTAAAAAAGAAAAATATAAAGATAAAGAAAATATAAAAACATCTTGGATGTTGGATTTTTATACCCGTACTTTAGATCAGGCTTTAAGGTATCGCAAAACCGTTTTAACCGTTGCATTATTCACCTTTGTGGCGACCGCTTTATTATTTAGTAGCATTCCTAAAGGATTTTTTCCTGAAGAAGATATTGGGCAAATCAGCGCCTCCACCGAAGCGGCGGAAGATACGTCTTTTCCCGAAATGGTGCGGCTGCAAGAACGTGCTGCGGCTTTGATTCGCGCCGATGACAATGTGGCAGCGGTTACGTCATTCAATGGGGGTAGCGGAGCGCAAAATACGGGACGGATGTTCATCATGCTCAAACCCGCGAACCAGCGCAAACCCATGAAGCAAGTGGTGGAAGGTTTGCGGAAAAAGCTCCAAGGCGTATCGGGGGTTCGTGTTTTTATGCGTCCGATTCAAAATCTGCAACTGGGAGCACGCTTTAGTAAAGCCCAATACCAATATATTTTGCAAAGCGTCAAAGCCGATGAGTTGAACGATTGGGCGAGCAAAATCCAAGAAAGACTGCGCAACGATCCTCTGTTCCGCGACATTACCAGCGATTCTCAGTTGCGCGGTTTACAAGCCCAACTCCAAATCGACCGTGAACGTGCCAATGCCTTGGGCGTATCAATGGACACGATTCGCAATGCCTTGTTCAGTGCTTTTGGTGAACGGCAAGTTTCGACCATTTACCTTCCTACCGATAGCTACGCCGTCGTCATGGAGGCAATGCCCGATGCCAAAGAAAATGAAAGTGCCATCAACGGCATTTACGTGCGATCCAATACAGGCGTGTTGGTTCCGTTGTCTTCTTTCACCACGGTAGAACGCAAGGTAGGTGCAACATCCATCAACCACGTAGGGCAACTGCAAGCGGTGACAATTTCCTTCAATCTCGCACCGGGAACGGCGTTGGGCGATGCCACCACACGCATCGACCAAGTGAAAGAAACCGTAGGATTGCCCTCTTCCATCATCACCAGCTACGGTGGCGATGCGGCGGTATTCAAATCCTCGCAGGGTAGCCAAATGGTGTTGATTGTGTCGGCATTGTTGGTGATTTACGTGCTGCTGGGCGTTCTGTACGAAAGTTATATCCACCCGATTACGATTTTGGCGGGGTTACCATCGGCGGCGGTAGGTGCGCTGGCAACTTTGATGCTGTTCGGGCAAGATTTGACCATGATCGCCATGATTGGTATTTTGCTGCTGATTGGTATCGTCAAGAAAAACGCCATCATGATGATTGACTTTGCGCTGGATGCCCAACGCCATCACGGTATGAACCCCGAACAGGCGATTCGAGAGGCGTGTATTTTGCGCTTCCGCCCGATCATGATGACCACCTTGGCAGCGTTGATGGGTGCATTACCGATTGCGCTAGGGCTTGGCGCAGGCGCAGAATTGCGTCAACCGCTGGGGCTGGCGGTGGTCGGGGGGCTGGTGTTTTCCCAAGCCGTGACACTGTATATTACCCCCGTGATTTATCTGGCGTTGGAACGTTTCAGTGGCAAAGGGGTGATTACGACGGCGGAGACTTGACCAAAAAGCGCGTCAAGCCCCGTCCTTCAGGGCGGGGAAGGATAGCGCGGACACCGAAGGTGTCCTTGGCTGTTTGATTTAGTGCGGTGTTTGTTGCTGCTCAATGTATTGGCGAATGACTTCGATAGGCGCACCGCCACAACTTCCAGCAAAATAGGATGGAGACCACAAAGCATTACCCCAGAGTTTTTTGAGAATGCTGGGATAATTTTTTTGGCGAATCATGCTGCTGGAAACGCCTTTCACCAAAATATAATTTAGGCTATGCAACGCCTCCAAGCCTTCAAATTTGAACTCATGCCAAGCGGTGAGCAACAACGCTCAATGCGTCGTTTCGTGGGGTCATGCCGAGTGGTGTTTAACGAGGCATTGCGTTTGCAACAAACACGGTATACCAACGCAGAGAAGAAATTAGGCTACGCACAACTGTGCAAACAATTAACAGACTGGCGCTCAGGTAGAGCCATGCCGTCGGGGCGAGTGGCGACATGGCTGAAAGATGCACCTATTCACCCGTTGCAGCAAACGCTCAAGCACTTGGAACGGGGGTATGTGAACTTCTTTGAAGGTCGAGCGAGTTTTCCTCAGCCAAAAAAGAAAGGGCGTGGAGACAGCTTTCGCTATCCCGATGCCAAGCAGTTCGAGATAGACCAAGCCAATAGCCGCTTAAAGCTACCCAAACTTGGATGGATGCGCTATCGCAATAGCCGAGAGATTCTGGGAACTGCCAAAAACATCACCGTAAGCCAAAGCGGAGGCAAGTGGTTTGCGAGTATCCAAACCGAGCGTGAAGTAGAAAAACCTGTGCCTGTTGCGATCACGGCAATCGGAATCGACGTAGGCATAGCCCGCTTTGCCACGATGAGCGATGGCAGTTTTGTAGCGCCCTTGAGTAGCTTCAAAAAGCACGAAAACCGCCTTGCAAAGTACCAACGGCGCATGAGCCGCAAAGTCAAATTCAGCAAGAACTGGCACAAAGCGAAAAGGAAAGTTCAACAAATTCATAGCACGATAAGCAATACCCGTAAGGACTTTTTGCATAAAACGACTGCTGCAATCAGCAAGAACCACGCATTAGTGGCAGTCGAAGATTTGCAGGTGCGCAACATGAGTAAGTCCGCAGTAGGAACGGTGGAAAAGGCAGGAAAGAACGTAGCTCAGAAGTCGGGGCTGAATAAAGCCATTCTCGACCAAGGCTGGTTCGAGTTCCGAAGGCAACTGGACTACAAGCTGGAGTGGAAAGGTGGGATATTGGTAGCCGTGCCGCCGCAGTACACCAGCCAGACGTGCCCGTGCTGCGATCACGTTGCCAAAGAGAACCGACAAACGCAAGCCAAGTTCGAGTGCGTGGACTGCGGCTATGAGAACAACGCCGATGTGGTCGGCGCAATCAACATATTAGCGCGAGGACATCGCGTTTTAGCCTGTGGAGAGGATGTAAGACGTGCCAAAGTCGCAAGACCGAAACGCGCAAACTCGAAGAAGCAGGAACCCACCGAGGCGACTCTCGTCAGCAGTAATGCCGATGAGAGCGCGGTAGGAATCCCCTCCCTTTAGGGAGGGGAGGATGTCAAATCTGCTATCCATCCCCGTATGCCTATTTCTCGTCTAACTTCTTGGGACTTATCCTGAATGACTTTTCTCGCACTCGACATAGGCAACACGCGCCTTAAATGGGCTTATTACGAATCGCCACAACCCCACGCCCCCCTGTTGGCGCATGGGGCGGAGTTTTTGGAAAATATCGACAAACTCGCGGATACGGTGTGGTGCAAGCTGCCACCACCTCGGCATATTTTGGGCTGCACGGTGGCGGCGGATGCCGTCAAATACCGTGCGCAAGAACAAATGGAATTGTGGGATGCGCATCCACAATGGATATTCGCCAGCGAAGCCGAAGCCGGAGTACGCAATGGCTACGATCATCCTACCCGCTTGGGTTCAGATCGTTGGGTTGCCATTATTGGGGCGTACCACTATATGCTATCAAGGGGTACACCGCGTCCGGTGATTGCGGTGATGGTGGGCACGGCGGTGACGGTCGAAGCGATTGATGCCAGTGGCAAATTTCTAGGTGGTTTGATTTTGCCCGGGCACGGCATCATGCTGCGGGCGTTGGAATCGGGTACGGCGGGGCTGCACGTTCCTACGGGCGATGTATGCCCGTTTCCCACCAATACCAGCGATGCGCTCACCAGCGGCGGAACTTACGCGATTGCAGGTGCAGTCGAACGCACAGTGCAACACCTACGCCAGCATTGCAAAGCTGAGCCGCTGTGTTTGATGACGGGCGGTGCGGGTTGGAAAATGGCTCCCAGTATGTCCCGCCCCTTCGAGTTGGTGGATAACCTGATTTTTGATGGATTGTTGCAGTTGGCAAAAAGTCGGTTTTTAAGCCTTCGCTAATTCTTGCTTTCTACACTGGAGGTTATGAAAAATACCTCCAACCCTCGCTACCATGTTTTATCCATCCTCCTGCACTGGTTGATGGTGGTTTTGTTGATTGCTGTCTATAGCAGTATGACCCTACACGGGCTGTACGAAAAAGGAACCGCCATGCGCAATGGCTTGAAGCAAGCGCACTTTATGCTGGGTTTGCTGGTGT
>JBDKGR010000045.1:0-17096 GCA_039798085.1 Pseudomonadota bacterium | reverse complement strand
CCTTTCTTCATCCTCGCGGGGAATTTTTTGACCCACGGCGGAGTCGCACGGCGCATGATTAACTTTGCCTCCAGCATGGTGGGGCATTGGTATGGCGGCTTGGGGCTGGCGGGCGTGCTGGGTTGTGCCTTGTTCGCGGCGGTATCGGGTTCATCACCCGCTACGGTGGTGGCGATTGGTTCGATTCTGCTTCCGGCAATGGTCAAAGCCGGTTTCCCCCGCAGTTTTGGCGCGGGCGTGATTACGACATCGGGCGCGTTGGGAATTTTGATTCCGCCTTCTATCGTGATGGTGATGTATTCGGTGGCAACCAATACTTCGGTCGGCGCTTTGTTCATGGCAGGAGTCGTGCCGGGCTTGGCGTTGGCGGGTGTACTCGGTGGTGTGACGTGGTGGCGGGCGCGTAAGTTCGGCTATCCACGTTTACCCAAAGCCAGTTGGGGCGAACGTTGGCGCACCTTCCGCGCATCGGTATGGGGTTTGTTGTTGATTGTGATTGTGATGGGCGGCATCTATTCCGGTATGTTCACACCCACTGAAGCGGCGGCGATGAGCGCGGTTTACGCCTTCTTCGTGGCGGTGTTCGTCTATAAAGATATGGGTCTAAAAGACGTACCCAAGGTGCTATTGAACTCTGCCAATATGTCGGCGATGTTGCTCTACATCATCACGAACGCGGTACTGTTTAGCTTCATCATGACCAACGAAAACATCCCTCAAACATTGGCGGATTGGATGTTGGGGCATGGTTTGGGCGTGATTAGTTTCTTGCTGGCCGTCAATATCATCTTGCTGCTGGCGGGTAACTTTATGGAGCCTTCCTCCATCGTGTTGATTTTTGCGCCGATTCTGTTCCCTGTTGCGATGAAACTGGGCATTGACCCCGTGCATTTCGGCATCATCATGGTGGTGAATATGGAAGTGGGTATGTGCCATCCGCCTGTGGGGTTGAACCTGTATGTGGCATCGGGCATTACCAAGATGGGTATCACCGAACTCACCGTTGCCGTATGGCCGTGGCTGCTTTCCATGCTCGGATTCTTGGGTGTGGTGACCTACTGGCCTGCTTTGTCGCTCTGGTTCCCACGGTTTCTGGGTGTAATGGCGTAGCGTTGTATCACCCATACAATCTTCCTGAAAAAAAAGCCGCATCATCATGCGGCTTTTTTTTATTTTTATTTTTTCATGGAGCAGGTACTAAATCCAAACATCGCATAAGGGGGACACCAGCCCAACGCTCCGGTTGCCAAGGGAATTGCACCCAACCATCCCCACCAACCGACCATGCCCGTCGCCGCTAAAGCAATCAATACCAGACCCAACACAATCCGAACAATGCGATCGATACCGCCAACATTAGGTTTCATATCCATTCCTTCACAATAAATTATCGAATACATTCATCGACCCATCCATTGGACACTTGTTGAAGGCTTTTGTTCATGACTTATCTCATTCATGGGTATTGGGAAAATTCCGCCTGCCAATTCCCTTATTCAGTTATTGATCTATCGATCTATCGATCTATCGATCTGTCGATTGATCCAACAACATTCATCACAATACGCCCCCCATGCAGCATTTTTCGTTCTTATCCATTCAAATTCAACGCATCCACGCATGGTGGCATCGCCAAAGTCCGCAGCGGCAGGATCGTTTTGCCATGCTTGCGCCCGTGGGGGCGGTGCTGCTGTTTTTGATGTCGGTAGTCGCGGCACTGTTCTTTTTGCATTTGGATGAAACCGAACGCGAGCAGCAAGCCGTGCGGCGCGGTGTGGAATACGCACAGCAAAGTTTGCGTCTGCGGTTGTTGGAGCGTCAAGAACAACTGGTACGCATGGCGCGTGAGCTAACGAATCAAGAATTAGGAACGGCGGATTTTTCAACCCGTGCGCTCACGATGGTGCAGCAATATCCCGAATTGCAGGGGTTGGCATGGGTGGATGAACAGTGGTCGGTAAAACACGCGGTTGGTAGTGTGATGTTGGATAGCCAAGATAGTGCCTTGCATCAGCAGATTGTGGAAAGTATGAAGCAAGCCCAACAATCTCAGCAACCCGTGTATATGCTGCCGCAAACCAATCCCACCAATCCGATTGCGGTGCGGTTTTTACAACTGTATATACCGTTATTTGTGCATGACCGCTTTATGGGCGTACTGCTGGCGGAATATGCAATGGGGGCGCTCTATCTTTACGGCATTCCCAACGAAGTTAGTTCCCGCTACGCCATTGCGCTCTACGATACCCAGAACCATCTTCTGGCGGGCAATGTAGTCTCGAAAATTGTATCCCCCAGACACGCCCATATACATTCCATGCGCATGAGCATCATGGATGAAAATTGGGTGATACACGGGCAAATGTATCCCTCTACACGTGGTGGTGCATTCGATAACGGTTTATTTTGGCTGGTCGTCAGCCTTACCCTTCTCACGGCATGGATGCTTATTGCCAACTGGCGACATACCCGTAAACGTATGCAAACCCAACAGGTGTTGGAGCAGGAAACCACGTTTCGCCGTGCAATGGAAAATTCGATTTTGACCGGAATGCGGGCAATGGATTTTCAAGGTCGTATCACCTACGTGAACGCCGCTTTTTGCCAAATGACGGGTTGGAATGAATCCGAATTGATAGGAAAACTCCCTCCATTTCCCTACTGGCCAGAAACTGACCGCCAGCATCTGCACCAATTACTTTCCGACGAATTGAATGGAATCACCAACCCCAGCGGAATTCAGGTGCGCATCAAACGCAAGGACGGTGTGTTGATTGATACACGGCTTTATATTTCTCCTTTGGTCGATGCGACGGGCAAACAAACCGGATGGATGGCCTCCATGACCGATATTACCGAACCCAACCGGGTACGCGATCAGCTTGCCGCATCGCATCAGCGGTTTACGACCGTGTTAGAAGCGTTGGATGCGTCTATTTCGGTAGCACCACTGGGTGGGAGTGAAATATTATTTGCCAACAAAATGTACCGTCAATGGTTTGGTTCGGATGTGGATGGTCACTTGCAGTTGATTGTGCAAGCGGGTTCCGTTCATGATGAGGCAACCGACCACATTGATTCGTTAGCCGGTTTACCGATTGCCGATTTACCCGATTCAGAAAGCGGAGATGCCGAGATTTTTGTGCCCGCGTTGAATAAATGGTTAGAAGTCCGTTCCCGCTATTTAAGTTGGGTGGATGGGCGTTTGGCGCAGATGGTGATTGCAACCGATATTACGGCACGGCATTTATCCGAAGAACAAGCCGCTATTCAAACCGAACGGGCGCAAACCGCAAGCCGTTTGATTACGATGGGTGAAATGGCCTCCAGCGTAGCCCACGAGTTGAATCAACCACTCACCGCTATTAACAATTATTGCAATGGCATGATTTTGCGCATCAAAAACGACCAAATCAACCAAGAAGATTTGCTCAACGCCTTGCAAAAAACGGCGCGGCAGGCGCAGCGGGCGGGACAAATTATTCTGCGTATCCGTTCCTTTGTGAAGCGCAGCGAGCCTAATCGCACGCCTTCAGAAGTGGCTATTTTGGTGAGTGAAGCGATTGAATTGGCAGAAATCGAACTACGCCGATTCAATGTGCGTTTCAACCATTACGTTGCAGCACGGTTGCCGCTTCTCATGGTGGACCCGATTTTGATTGAACAAGTGTTGATTAACTTGTTGCGCAACGCGGCCCAATCCATCAATATGGCGAACCGTCCGCGCTCTCAACGCAACGTAGAACTGCGGGTACTTCCCAAATGTATTGAAGGGAAAAAAGTCGTTGAATTTGCGGTACACGATACGGGGGAGGGGCTATCGCCCGAAGTTCAAGAGCGGCTTTACGAAGCGTTTTATTCGACTAAAGCGGATGGTATGGGAATTGGTTTGAGTTTATGCCGATCCATCATTGAATCGCATCGGGGACGTATGAATGCAGAGAACCTCTACAATGGCACGGATATATCGGGCTGTCGGTTTTCCTTTTGGATACCGATTCTTGCTTAGGAAGTCATCATGAGTTTAATTCCCAAAAAAGGAACCGTTTACATCGTCGATGACGACGAAGCGGTTCGTGATTCTGTACAGTGGCTATTAGAAGGCAGGGGCTTTCGGGTTCGTTGCTTTGATTCTGCCGAATCCTTCTTGAATCGTTATGACCCCCGCGAAGTAGCGTGTTTAATCGCCGACATTCGCATGGACGGGATGAGTGGCTTAGAGCTACAAGATCGCCTTATTGCCATGCGATCACCCTTGCCGATTGTGTTCGTCACTGGGCATGGTGACGTGCCTATGGCGGTGGATACCATGAAAAAAGGGGCGATGGATTTCATCCAAAAACCATTCCACGAAGAGCAGTTGGTGGAACTCATCGAACGGATGTTTGACCACGCCAAAGAGTCGTTTGCCGATTCGCGCAGTGCCGCGAACCGCGATGCCTTGCTCTCCAAGCTCACGCTGCGCGAATCCCAAGTATTGGAGCGTATCGTAGCGGGACGTTTGAATAAGCAAATTGCCGATGATTTGGGCATTAGCATCAAAACGGTGGAAGCGCATCGCGCTAATATCATGGAAAAATTGGGTGCTAATACCGTCGCCGATTTGCTGCGCGTGGCATTGGGTTCTAACAGCATTAAATCTTAACAATTTAACAATATCTACATCCTCTACATCCTCTACATCCTCTACATCCATGTCTTCCATGTCTCAATTGATTGATGGCAATGCCCTCTCCGCCCAACTTCGCAAGGATGTAGCACGCCGTACCGCCGCCCTTGTCGCCCAAGGTATTACCCCCGGATTGGCCGTGGTATTGGTGGGTGATAACTCCGCCTCGCAGGTGTATGTTCGCAACAAGGTGAAAGCCTGTACCGATGCAGGCATTCATTCGGTACTCGAAAAATACGAGGCAACAATGACCGAGGCGGAACTACTCGCCCGCATCGATGCACTCAATACCGACTCCCGTATTCACGGTATTTTGGTGCAGCTTCCGTTGCCCGAACACATTGATGCCCACAAGGTGATTGAAGCCATTTCGCCCGCCAAAGATGTCGATGGTTTTCATGTTGCCAGTGCCGGTGCGCTTATGGTAGGACAGCCCGGATTTTGGGCGTGTACCCCCTATGGCTGTATGAAAATGCTAGAAAGCATCGGCTACAACTTGCGTGGTAAACACGCGGTGGTGATAGGGCGCTCCAATATCGTGGGTAAACCGATGGCAATGATGCTTTTGCAAGCAAGCGCAACCGTCACCATTTGCCACAGTGCAACCCCCAACTTGAAAGCCATGACATTGCAGGCCGATGTTATCGTCGCGGCGGTCGGGAAACGCAATGTATTGACGGCGGATATGGTCAAACCCGGAGCCGTAGTTATTGATGTCGGTATGAATCGCAATGAAGAAGGCAAGCTCTGCGGTGATGTGGATTTTGCTGGTGTCCGCGAAGTAGCGGGTTACATCACCCCCGTACCGGGCGGCGTAGGACCTATGACGATTACGATGTTATTGGTAAATACACTAGAAGCTGCCGAGCGCGTGCCACCAAACCCGATTCTTTGTACTGAGCCACTTCCCCGCTTCGATGCCATCCGCCCCGAACACATTGAACCTGCGATAAAACGGTTACTGGCAAATGCGGATGCTGCATTGCAAACGGTCACGGCGGCGGATTTTCCTGCCGAATGGAAAGCCATTTCTTCGATCTTGGATAGTGCAACCGAACGTCTCAGCACCGCATGGAGCACCGTCAATCACCTCAATTCGGTTGCCGATACCCCTGAGTTGCGGGCTGCCTACAACGCCGTTTTACCAGCCGTGACCGAATTTTGGACACGCCTAAGAGCAGATGAAAAGCTCTACGCCCAATACAAAGCGATTCCAATCGAAGCACTCACGCCCGAACAATGCCAAGCGCATAAAAATGCCCTGCGCGGTTTTATGCTGGGTGGAGCCGAATTGGTGGGTGAGCCCCGCACCCGCTTTGCCGAGATTCAAGAATTACAAGCCGCATTGAGCCAAAAATTCAGCGAAAACACGTTAGATGCTACCGATGCGTTTGGGTATTGCGCCACCGAGGAAGAAGTGCAAGGTATCCCCGACGATGTTCTTCAGTCAAGCAAAACCCCAGAAGGCTATGCACTCAGCCTGAAAATGCCGTGCTATTTACCCGTGATGCAATTTGCCCATAGCAGCGAATTGCGGGCAAAACTCTACCGTGCGTATGTCACCCGCGCATCGGCAGAGGCGGATGAATCGACCCAAAAATTCAACAATACCGAAACAATTCACCATATCCTTGCCCTGCGACAAGAAGAAGCTACATTGCTGGCGTATCCGAATTTTGCGACGCTGTCCTTGGTTCCCAAAATGGCGGGATCACCCGAAGCGGTAACGCATTTTTTGCGGGATTTGGCAAAAAGAGCACGTCCCTTTGCCGAAAAAGATATAGCCGATTTACGCCAGTTTGCCGCCGACCATCTGAATCTACCCAATCCGCAAGCGTGGGATTGGGCATACATCGGAGAGAAGCTCAAAGAAGCGCGTTATGCCTACAGCGAACAGGAAGTCAAAAAATACTTTAATCTGCCCAAAGTATTAAAAGGGTTGTTCCAAATTGTCGAATCTCTGTTTGATGTGCGCATCCAAAAAGATACCGCTCCGGTATGGCATTCGGATGTGACGTTTTACCGTATCGAACGCAATGGAATGCTAGTAGGACAGTTTTATCTTGACCCCACTGCCCGCAACGGCAAACGGGGGGGCGCGTGGATGGATGTGGTGCGTAGCCGTTGGTTGCGTCCAGACACCGGTACACTGCAAACGCCGGTGGCGCACTTGGTGTGCAATTTTGGTGAAACCTTGTTGTCGCACGATGATGTCATTACCCTTTTTCACGAATGCGGGCACGGCTTGCACCATTTGCTGACCCAAGTGAATGAAATCGACGTATCGGGTATTTCGGGTGTGGAGTGGGATGCGGTTGAATTGCCCAGCCAGTTCATGGAAAACTTTTGTTGGGAATGGAAGGTTCTTGAATCAATGACCGAACACATTCAAACCCAAGAACCATTGCCCCGTGCCCTGTTCGACAAAATGCTGGCGGCAAAAAATTACCAAAGCGGTTTACAAACCCTGCGTCAAATTGAGTTTTCTCTGTTCGATATGTTGTTGCACAGCGAACATACCCCTACTGATGATTTTCTCCCCCTTCTCTCGCAAGTACGTGATGAAATTGCCGTGATGCACCCGCCGATTTGGAGCCGCACTGCCAATACGTTTAGCCATATTTTTGCAGGAGGATATGCCGCAGGTTATTACAGCTACAAATGGGCAGAAGTGCTCAGTGCCGATGCCTATGCTGCGTTTGAAGAAACCGCCGCCGAAGATGGCACACCCCATCTGGAAACCTGTACCCAATACCGCAAAGAAATTTTGGAAAAGGGTGGTAGCCGTCCTGCAATGGAATCATTCAAAGCCTTTCGGGGGCGTGAACCCACATTGGATGCCCTATTGCGTCATCAAGGGATGACAGAATGAAGGAATGAAGGAATAAAGGAATAAAGGAGTGAACGGATGATGCCAAAAATGATCATAAAAAAATGCACCTTGGCTACCGCTCTGGCGATGGTTTCGCTACTGGTGCAGGCGCAATCGGTGTATCGTATCGTTGCACCCGATGGAACCGTAACGTTTTCCGATCGACCACCCCCAACGGGATCGGCTCCTCTCACCAAATCGTCCACTCCATCGGCATCTGGTGGCATCGCAGCGGGTATCAACAACCCCACTTTACCCTATACATTGCGTCTGGTAACGGGAAAATACCCCGTGGTTTTGTACACGGGAACGACCTGTTCTCCTTGCGATGCAGGACGTAGCTTACTCACAGCACGCGGTATCCCGTTTAGCGAACGCAGTGTGACCACACGCGAAGATGCCGAGGCACTAAAGCGACTCACCGGAGACGACAGCCTGCCCTATTTAGCGATTGGAAAACAAAAAATCAAAGGGTTTTCCGATAACGAATGGATACAGTATTTGGATGCTGCCGGTTATCCAGCCAAATCCATGCTGCCCACTGGATACAAAAATCCCCCCGCATCGGCATTGGTTCCGGTAAAAAAACGGGAGGAAGCACCGCAACCGGAAGCAATTCAACCCATTGAACCGAATCCATCTCCCGCAGTGGAAGAAGTCCCCCCTACCGATCCTGATAAACCGCGTGGGTTTGTTTTTTAGGTTGAACCAAGCCCGAAAACATATAACGCACATCCAACACTGCAAGTTGCTCGTGTTCGTGCGTTAAAAAGGAACTGGTAATGTCCCGCCAAGGGGATTGGGCTTCAGATGATGCGGATGTTTCACCTGCCTGATTCGATGCAACCGCAATACGGACAGGCGGTTCTTCCAGTAAAAATGCGCCTAACTGCGGTACTTGTCCGGGTTGTGGTTGGTAGCCAATGATCACGGCTAACTTGCCTTTATCCGATATGTGCCCCCCCGTTAGCCACGCCCCCAGATTCCATACGGGAATAATTCGGTTTTGCCAAACCACGACCTTATCGCAATGCAAAGGGGTTTGAGGAAGGGGTTGCAAAGAAACTTCCGGGATTAAATGCAGCAATTCACGCCACCCCACCACCGCACGGTGGTTATTACCAAAATTGAGTAACCACGCATTGAGTTCGATGACTGCTTCCATGACCGTTCCTTCGATCCGGCATTAAGCCGGTATTAAGCCGATATGTGTGACCACAAGCGTTGCGCCGAGGTAACGCAAAAAACTTCTTTACCGTTGGTTGCCAACTGGTGAAAAAGCGGGGATACCGTGTTGTGCATAACAGGTGGTATTTCGCACGAAAATAACGTATCTTGGTTCACCAGCACGACCTCTGAACAAAGCAGCGCAAAATCGTGCCCCTCGGTGGTGAGTACCACACAAACCGGAGTATCTTGACGTGCTACTGGCTGCCACTCCAGGGTATCGGCGCAACAGTAAACGGGGCTGGGCTTCCGTCCAGCTAAGGTCATCCAACCCACACCACGCGGTGGCGCTTGCGTCCAGTTCACATCAAAGGCTAGCTCGAGCAAGCGGACATCGGTACGCGGCAGCAATAAGCGGGTCTGCCCGATGCGCAGAAGGGTGAATTTTTGATTCGTTGCATTCATAACTTCAACACCGTTAAGAAGCCAATAGCGCGGTAACGTGTTCTAACAATTCATCGTCACCAAATGGTTTGGTCAAATAGACATTGACCCCAGCCGCTGTCGCTTGGCTGCGATGCTTCTCCGTTGATCGGGAGGTAATCATGATGATGGGAATATCCTCCATATCCGGTTGTGCCCGAATATGTGCGGTAAGCTCCAAACCGTTCATGCGCGGCATTTCCATATCCACCAAAAGAATCCGAGGTTTCCACTTGGCAAGAATGGCGATGGCTTCAATCCCGTCAATAGCACTGCGAACATCAAAACCCGCATCTTTCATGAATTGAACCGTAGCACGCCGTGCAGAGAGTGAATCATCCACCACCATCGCAGTACGCTGATGTTGTGCTGAAGTGGGAACCTTTTGCGGTAAATTTTGAACGGTTGATGCGTGCAGTGGGTGTGCTGGCTTGCGCATCAATTCGGGAATGTCAATCACCGCCACTACACTACCGTCCCCTAAAATCGTCGCGCCTAGCACACCATGTGGCTTGGGCACAAAATGCCCTAGATTTTTCACAACCAAATTGCGGCTATCCATGATTTTTTGCACCCGCACCGCCCGCACAATACCGACGCTATCCTTTACCAACAACGCTGGAAAGCCTCCCGTATCGTCGTCGATTGCATCGCTACTAGGAGGGAAGTTGAGCAATTTATCCAGATGCACCAATGGCAATAAATCATTATGATTTCGGAAAAAGATTTGCGTGCCAACACGTTGCAACTCTTCTGGAATGACATAGCGAATATCCTGAATCCCATAGCCCGATATGGCAAAAACCTTGGTTTGTACCATCACCAGCAGTGCATGGGTCGAAATCAACGTTGCTGGGACATTTAACTCGACTTCCAATCCACGACCACGCTCGGACTTGAGTGTCAATCCCCCCTTGAGCTGCAAGATACGACTATTCACCACGTCCATGCCCACACCCCGCCCCGATACCTGTGTGGATTCATTGCGTGTGGAAAATCCGGGCATCAATATCAAACGCACCAGCTCATCATCTGGGATATTCAAACCCGTTGCAATCAAACCATTTTCTTGGGCTTTGCTGCGTACCGCTACCAGATCAACTCCTGCACCATCATCACGGCATCGAACCAAAATCTGGTTTCCTTCACGTGCAAATCGCAAGGTAATATGCCCTTCAGGGCTTTTTCCACCAGCGATGCGTTGCTCCGCCATTTCAATACCGTGGTCAATGGCATTGCGCAATATGTGCATCAAAGGGTCTAGCAATTCATTGAGGATGTTGGCATCCACCATCGTTTCTGCACCCAATACACTCAGCACCACTTCTTTATCTACCAGACGGCTGGTTTGTCGTACCGACCGCTGTAAACGCGAAACAATCGTGGAAACGGGTAGCATCCGTAAACGCATCATGGCGTTTTGCGTTTCATCATGCAAACGATTTTGAACCGTGACCACTTCACTTAGTTTGCTGAGTTCGCCTTTGACCTCGGTAGAAAACTCGTTACTATCCGTTGCGATTTCAATGAGTTGTCGGCTAATCGTATGCAGCTCGCTGTAATGCTCAAATTCCAAAGGATCAAAGTCACTTTCTGCCCGACCAACGCCTCGGTTTCCAACCAAACTGCGTATATCAACCTGCTCTTCTAGCTTCGCTGCCAACTGCAAAAATACCTTGTTTTGCTCTTGAATACCTTTGTTTTGATGTTGCAATCGCTGCAAACGTTCTTGCACCTGACCTGTGGAGATAATGGTTTCTCCCACCAATCGCAGCAATTCATCAATCAGACTGGCAGAAACGCGAACCATTGATTCGGCTGCATTCGCACCTGCTACTGCCGATTGCGGATGCACTTCATCGGTATCTTTCTTTTCCGAATTTTTCTCTGTGTTCTTTTGCGGAAATGCAATGGGTAAATCGTCTTGTGGGATTCCCTCTTTATCAATACGATTCGCCCAATTCAAAACTTCCTGCAACACATCAATGGCTTCATCGGGGGCAGATGCGTTATCAATGACGGCTTCACTCATCGCTTCTAGGCAATCACCCGCATGAATCAACATCTGCGCCATATTGCGACCCGGTAAGGCATGGTGCTTACTTAATGCAACAAAAATATCTTCCACATGGTGCGTTAAATTGGCAATGCCTTTGATTCCAACGGTATTGGCAGCCCCCTTCAACGTGTGGGCAGCACGCTTGGCGACATCAATATCCTTAACCGTTCCATGACCTGTAGCAATATGCTGAATCGCGGCAGAAAAATCCCCCGTTTGCATGGGAAGTTCTTGCAATAAACCGTCCAGCAGCTCTTGATTGATGTCGTTGGGTATTGCCAACGATACATCCTCAGGAAACGCTTGTTCTTGCCGCTTGGGAATGGATTCGCTTTCCTCCGTGATGCGCACCCTAGCAAGAGCGCGTTGCAATGCACTGGCATATGCTGCTGTAGGTGCTGTGTCCCATGTATCACCACGCAGAATATCCAACAATCCCTCACTGGTGCTTGAATCTGTGGGCGCGGCAAGGTACGCCAAAATCGCGGTAGGAACCAAAGAAAGAGCCGTGCGTTGTGCTGCACTAAATCCTAATCCCCCATTGGCAGCAACATAGCCATGCAAAATATGAAACCACATTTTTAAGGCAGGAAAGCCGACTGCATCGCTCGCCATACCCATACGTTCAATTAATTCAACGTAGGTGGCGATTGCCTCCATACTCTCTTCGGTTGGCTCAGAGTCTAGGGAATTGACAACAGCCAGTAAATGTTCCAATTCAGGACACAAGCGGGTAATTTCCCCCGCCAGCATATCAATCAATTCTTGGCTAATACATTGCTCTTTAACCTCTGCCAATGCCTCTGCCTCTGCCTTCATCACATCGGTAGGGGCATCGGTGTTGATATTGGCATCAACATCAGTATCAACATCCGTATCAGTATCAGCAACATCCGTATGGGGAACAGAAACTGCTTTATCCGCTACCAAAATTTCACGCAAGCTATCGCGGATGTCGGTTGGTAATGGCATAGGCCAAGCATCGGAACTTAAACAATCCAACAACAAATCAATGGTTGCTGTGATTTCTACTACATCGGTTTGGGTGGTGACCTCCAAATACGCTTGTGCCAGCGGTACAAAGTATTCCAACACATCTCCATTGTCAGGGGAGGGGGGTTGTTCGATGAGTAAGGCGATGTTTTGCTGAACCAATATGCAGGCTTCCTGCATACCAAGCAACCCCTGTTGCTCGGCTGTGGAACACAGGTCAGCAACGGAGTTGTTCAGAATATCCAAATCCATGGTATTCCCTTTAGGAAGTCATCCGCAAAATTTTTATGCAGGCAATTTGAAAACCCGAACCGATCCAAGCAACGCCCGCGCATACTGCACAAGGTTTTCGGTCTCAACGGACTGCTCAGTCAATTCTTGACTGGTTTTTTCCGTACTCTTGCGAATTTCTACCGACCGAATCAGCAAATCGGATGAAATCTTGGCTTGTGTCTGCGAACTCAATGCAATTTGCCGCACAGAATCTACCAAATTGGAAGTGGTCGATTGGGTTAATTTCATTTGCTCACCGGCTTGTTCTGCTAGCTTAGAACCATCCACCACCTGACTAATCGCCGAGTTCATGGTGGTCACCGTATCCGCCGTTTCTACCTGAATGTTATTCACCAATGTAGCAATTTGCGCAGTAGCTTGGCGTGAACTTTCCGCCAAACGCTGCACCTCCTCCGCCACCACCGCAAAACCACGACCCGCTTCACCCGCTGACGCAGCGTGCATGGAGGCGTTCAACGCCAGAATATGGGTACGTTCCGCGATGGTGTTAATGATGCCAACCACCGATGAAATTTCTTGAGAACGTTCACCCAAACGCTTGATCCGTTTCTCGGTTTCACGGATAGTTTCGCGTGTGCTGTTAATACCTGTCACCGTTGCACTCACCGTATCCAACGCAACTTGCGTTGTTTTAATCGCATTATCGGCTGCTATATTGGCAATTTCTGCTAATTGCTTGATACGAACCATACCATCCGCAGCGACTTGCAATTCTTCAGATGTTCTAATCACCTGCTCACGCTCCGTTTGGGCAGTGATCAAAACGGTATCCGATTGTTGTTTTACACGCAAGGAAGCACTGGTTACATCCGCAGAAATATCGGTTACCTGCTGCAAAACTTTAGCGGTTTCTGATGAAAGCAAATTCAACGCATCCGCTACCGCCCCCGTAATATCTTCCGCCACAAATACTTTAGCGGTCAAATCTTTTTGTGACAACCGCGCAACCCCATGCAGCAAGTTAATAATAGATTCATTAAGCTGCTCATTTTCTTCTTTAATGCGATTAGCAACCGATTCGCGTTGTCCCACCATAGAATCAAGCTGGCGAGCCAGTTCTCCAATTTCATCGCGCGTTTGGATATTGGCACGAATAGAACTGTCACCCTGCTCAATTTTCTCCATCACATTTTGCAAGTGATCGATTGGTACGGTAATAGTTCGCACAATCAAGTACGAAATGATACTACCAATGAGAATCAATGAGAACATCAACGTAGCAATTAAAAATTGCTTTTTATGCAGTTCTTCTACATTGGTTTTTAACAAATAACCCATGCCAGATATTGCTGCATCAGACAAAACAGTCTGCTCATCCATGATTTTAGTCAAATTACTAAAATAGACTGGCGCTGAATACGTTAAGGTTTGCGACTCTAAAATTTCCTTGGTTGCCAATTCTAAACCGCGCTTCGTTGCTTCATTAGAATTCGTGATAGATGCTTGCAATATAGTTTGAAGATTAGGATTGATTTCGGCAGCCCTATTCAAATTTTCAGTAGAAGAAGTCATGCTAGAACGCAGACGCTCCACCATCGTTCCTAATTTTGCCAAATTAGATACTGAAAGAGCAGCTTCTACTGATTTTTTATTTTCACGCAAGTTAGCACCTTGTGACAAAATACCAGAACCGAATCCACGCATCTGTGCCGTAAACTCCATCATCTGTGGAATCCCGATATAAGCCGCTCTCCCCAAAAAGTGGTTATCGGCATTCGGTTCAATGGAAATATCATAATAGTCACGAATCTTTTCCAGAATCCATAAAACATCCGTCACTATTTGCGTATGATTTTTAAAAGATTCAGCCGCAGTAATTGTTTTACCATCCAGGTCTTTAGATAATTTTTCCCAGTCTTTCTTTACTTTATTCCATTTTTCTTGGATATAAGTATCTGTAATCGAGTTCATATCTTCATCGAACGTCGCCATCGCTTTTTCTAACAAAGCACGCGTTGGAGGAAGTTGTTCTGCCATTTGCTGATTGCCCTCCATGACCGCAGCCGTTGTGCCACGATGAACCTGTATGGGTTTAATCAAAGCCAATACATCTTTAGTTGGCTGAAGCCCTGACAGTTCTTTCTCAGCGGTGTCAGTTCGCGCATTGGTTATTTGAAAGAAATAAAAAATCGGAATAATAGTCATTGCAATGGCAATTATTCCAAGAATGGTAAACTTTTGTGGTAATCTAAATCTAGAAAACACGGAAACGTTAGTTGTCATAATCTACTTTCTTTTCTAAATGCTAAATGGCTCTTTTTAGGAAATTTTCGTAATCGAATTCCAACCAAACTTCATTATTGGATATAAAAGTGGAAGCAATACAATTCGCCATCCAAGTGGGCATATCTGGTATCGTATTGGTTCTCTTCGCATTCACTACGGCACAAGGGTAACCATCAATTAAAAAACCGGCTGCTCTATCACCTTTTCCAAGAATTAAAATCATTCTTTTAGTTGATTCCGTCATATTATTATTTGTGTTATTTATGTTGGTTGTATTGGTTACTTGGTTGTTACCGTGACCAATAACCCGTACAAAATCGCACACCGGAACAAGATTACCATGCAGATTAATCATTCCCACCAACCAATCTGGTGTATTTGGAATGGCTGCAAATGGCATGGGTGGAATCACCTCACTGGTTAATTTTTCTTGAATTAGAAACGAGAACCCTACCGCTCTAAAACCATAGCGTACTTCTTTTATGGCTAACGAAGAAACTCCGAGACTAAATCCCTGTGGTGGATCAAATTGATTCAATGCCTCATTCAATGAAACCAGTGGACGCAGTGGACGATCTAAAACCATTGATTCAACAGCAGGGATATCAGACATGGGTCGTCACCTCATTTACATTTAAGCAGCCAGACCAACAGCCTTCAATTCATCGGCAATCGAAGTTATGGTTGCGGGTTTGTGGACATGACCCTTACCGCCTTGCAACTGTCCCCAGACTCTGTCTACTTTTTGTCCTTTGCTGGTTACAAAAATGACCGGGATATTTTTTGTTTCAGGCAACTCGCGCAAGGTACGGCATGTTTCATAACCGTCCATTTCTTCCATCACCACATCCAAGAAAATAATCTCGGGTTTTTCGCTTTTTGCTTTGGCAATACCCTCTACACCATTGTTGGCAGTTACCACAAAAAACCCCATTTCGGTCAGGATATTTTTTATACTAACCTGATCTACCAGAGAGTCATCAATAGAAAGCACTTTTTTTGTCATCTTTTCATCCTTTTTTAAAAATTAACCCGTCCCGAACAAGAACACGTACATCCAAACTCACACCGAAGCCGACTTGAATAAATACTTGCTAACCGCTGACTTGAATACTTGATATTCCACCGGTTTGGTAAGATACGTATCGCATCCCGCCAACGAGCCTTTTATTCGGTCAAATGTTGATGATTTTCCTGTCAGCATAATAACTGGGATATTTTTGGTATTCTTATTTTTTTTGATAACTTTGCAAACCTCATAACCATCAATACCGGGCAAGACGACATCCAAAAAAACAATGTCATATTTATTCATCCCTAGCAAGTCCAACGCCTCTTCACCTGTTCCAGCGACATGAACCGTCAACCCCAACGAAGCCAAACCCAATTCAATATGTTTGCGTACAGTGGGGCTGTCATCCACAACCAAGGCGAATTTAGATGTATCCGATGCCTCGATTGCCACAGGGGGGGGAGGGCGGAGCTTTTCTACCACTTCATCCAAAAGGACAAGTAAACGTGCGCCCAAAAGGGGGCGTTTTAGAAATTTTTGCCCCGCTACTTCGGTGCTGGTAATAAATACAGTGGGTTCGTTGCTGTGTGCTCTCTCCCACGATTGAACTGCTTGCTGACTATCGGCATCCACCAACAGAACATCCCTTGCTTCATGTGAGTTGCTGCTGGGCGCTACATCCAAAAATTCATAAGCACACACCCGATTGGAGCTGATGCGCCCAATACTTTTGAGAACGCGCTGCTCTATCTCTGGCAAACCAAGCATTCCGATGCGGTAGGTTTCACTTTTTTTCAAGCCACACTCCTTTAGGTCGTGAATCACTATAACTGATTAACTGATTTCTTTCATTCACCTACTTCACTGACTTCACTGACTTCCGTCAAATGCAGTCAAGTTTAGGTGAAATCCAATGTTTTAACCCCATTTGCCGTTCCCAATAAACACACATGGGCACGTTGAAAAGCAAATACGCCAACCGTTACCACCCCGGGCCATTGGCTGATTTCCGCTTCAAACGCGAGGGGGTCGGTAATCTGTAAACCCCGCACATCCACAATATATTGACCATTGTCGGTTACCAGTGGTTTACCATCTTTCAAGCGGAGTGCTGCTGCTCCGCCCTTTGCCGCAAACTGGGCAATGATACGTTGTGAAGACATAGGGATAACCTCTACGGGTAGCGGAAATGCACCTAAGGTGTGTACCAATTTGGATTCATCCGCAATACAAATAAAGCGATCCGATTGGGCGGCGATGATTTTTTCGCGCGTCAAGGCCGCGCCACCACCTTTGACCATATACCCTTTGTTATCAATCT
>JBDKGR010000044.1:0-17325 GCA_039798085.1 Pseudomonadota bacterium | reverse complement strand
GTATTCCCCATCAACAATGCCGAAGTGCGCTTTGCCTTTGCCGAAGACCAAGAGCAAGTCGATAAGCTCTTGGAAATCCGCGATCAATGTCCGCAGTTGCAGCACATCTTGTTTGATGATCCACGCGGCTTGCGCAAATACGATGAACAAGGTTTGGCCTCGCTGGACGAAGTGCAAGCAGCAGGTAAGGTGTTTCACGGTTTGCACCCTGAATTCTTTACCGAGCAAGTGCAACAAGCCCAGCCCGATGATGTGGCGGCGATGTTCTTTACCTCCGGCACTACGGGCAAGCCCAAGGGCGTGGTGCATACGCATCGTTCATTGTTGGATCGGGCGCAAGTCGGTGGAACCTTCGATAAGCTCACGCCCAACGATGAAGTGCTAGCCTACCTGCCACCCGCGTGGATTGGGCAAAACATCTTTTCCTACGGGCAGTGGTTGGCGTGCGGTTACGTGGTGAATTGCCCCGAATCCGCCGCCACAGCTAGCATCGACATGAAAGAGATTGGGCCGACTTATTACTTTGCACCGCCTCGGATTTTTGAAGGGCTGCTCACCAGTGTGATGATTCGCATGGAAGATGCGGGAAAAATCAAGCGCAGTATGTTCCATTACTTTATGGATGTTGCCAAACGGGTCGGCCCTGCGCTGATGGATGGAAAAGGTGCATCCGTTTCCGCTGGCGATAAGCTGCTGTACGCCGTAGGCAATTTTCTGGTGTACGGCCCGCTGCGCAACAATTTGGGCATGAGCCGCGTCCATGTCGCTTATACGGCTGGGGAAGCGATTGGACCGGATTTGTTTAGCTTCTTCCGTTCCATCGGCATTAACCTGAAACAGCTTTACGGCTCTACCGAAACAGCGGTGTTCGTGTGCTTGCAACCCGATAACGAAGCGCGTTCCGATACCGTAGGCGTACCCTGTGCGGGGGTAGAAATCAAAGTGGCGGATAACGGCGAAATTTTGGTCAAATCCCCCGGATTGCTGAAAGAGTATTACAAAAATCCCGCTGCCACCGCCGAGGTATTGACTCCCGATGGTTGGTATCACACCAGCGATGCCGGTTTTATCGACGCGCATGGTCACTTGAAAATTATCGACCGCGTGAAAGATGTGGGTCGCATCAAAGGCGGCACGTTCGATGGTGCCATGTTCGCACCCAAGTATGTAGAGAACAAACTCAAATTCTTCCAACATATTAAAGAAGTGGTGGCGTATGGCGATGGACGCGAAAAAGTCTGCGTATTCATCAACATCGACATGGAAGCCGTGGGTAACTGGGCAGAACGCCGCAATTTGCCCTACGCGGGTTACACCGATTTGGCGCAAAAACCCGAGGTGTACCAACTCATTAAAGAGTGCGTCGAAAAAGTCAATGCCGATTTGAGCGCCGACGATTTGTTGGCAGGCAGCCAAGTCAGCCGTTTCTTGATTTTGCACAAAGAGCTGGACGCGGATGACGGCGAATTAACCCGTACCAACAAAGTCCGCCGAGGCTTTATCGCCGATCGTTACAGCGTGTTAGTGGATGCGCTGTACGCAGGAAAAGCCTCGCAATTCATTGAAACCCAAGTCAAGTTTGAGGATGGTCGCACGGGCAAAGTCAGTGCCACCCTGAAACTAGAAAACGCAAAAATCTTTGCCCCTGTCAAGGCCGCAGCATGACCAAACATATTGGCGACGTTATTTTGGATGTGAAAAACATCTCTCTGCGCTTCGGTGGCGTGAAGGCGCTGACCGATATTTCGTTCAACGTGAAGGAGCATGAGATTCGCTCCATCATCGGCCCCAATGGTGCGGGTAAAAGCTCGATGCTGAACTGTATCAACGGGGTGTACAAACCCCAAGAAGGTTCGGTGACCTTTCGCGGTCAAGAGTTCAAGCACATGGATAGCCACCAAGTCGCCACGATGGGGATTGGGCGGACGTTCCAAAACTTGGCGCTATTCAAGGGGATGAGCGTACTGGACAACATCATGTCCGGTCGCAATTTGAAAATCAAAAGCAATATCTTGTGGCAAGCCCTGCGGATAGGCAAAGCGGAGCGTGAAGAAATCATGCACCGCGAAGCCGTAGAACGCATCATCGACTTTTTGGAAATTCAAGCGTATCGCAAAACTCCGGTCGGGCAACTGCCTTACGGTTTGCAAAAGCGCGTGGATTTGGGTCGTGCGCTGGCAATGGAGCCGCAAGTGCTGCTACTCGATGAGCCAATGGCGGGCATGAACGTGGAAGAAAAGCAGGATATGTGCCGCTTTATCTTGGATGTGAATGACGAATTCAACACCACCATCGTCCTAATCGAACACGATATGGGCGTGGTGATGGATATTTCCGACCGCGTGGTGGTGTTGGATTACGGCAAAAAAATTGGTGATGGAACACCCGATGAAGTTCGCAATAACGAAGATGTTATTCGCGCTTATCTCGGCACATCCCACTAACCCCACTCATTCCACTAATCCTATTAAGGAGTTTTCAACATGGCATTTTTTCTGGAAACCCTACTCGGCGGTTTGATGGCGGGTATGTTGTATTCACTGGTGGCGCTGGGTTTTGTGCTGATTTTCAAAGCATCCGGCGTATTCAACTTTGCGCAAGGGGCGATGGTGCTGTTCGCGGCACTGGCAATGGCACGGTTATCCGAATGGATTCCGGCGGCTACGGGAATCGACAACCTATTCATTGCGAACACGCTGGCATTTATCGGTGCGGGCGGCATCATGTTCATCGTGGCATGGGGTATTGAACGCTTGGTGCTGCGCCATTTGGTGAACCAAGAAGGAACGACCTTGTTGATGGCAACGCTCGGTATTACCTACTTTTTAGAAGGATTGGGGCAAACGATTTTTGGAAGCAATATCTACAAAATCGACATTGGTATGCCCAAAGACCCCGTCATGCTGCTGGAAAGTATGTTTGAAGGCGGTATCTTGGTGAACAAAGAAGATTTTTACGCAGCATTGATTGCGGCAGCATTGGTGGTGGCGTTGAGCATCTTTTTCCAAAAAACCTCGACCGGACGCGCTTTGCGTGCGGTAGCCGATGACCACCAAGCGGCACAAAGTATCGGCATCCCGCTCAATCGCATTTGGGTGACGGTGTGGTGTGTAGCGGGTGTGGTAGCGCTGGTGGCAGGGATGATTTGGGGTAGCAAATTGGGCGTGCAGTTCTCGTTGACTACAGTCGCGCTGCGGGCTTTGCCGGTCGTGATTTTGGGCGGCTTAACCTCGGTTCCGGGGGCGATTGTGGGTGGTTTGATTATTGGTGTGGGCGAAAAACTATCCGAAGTGTATTTAGGACCTTTTGTCGGCGGCGGTATCGAAATCTGGTTTGCTTATGTGTTGGCACTGGGATTTTTGCTGATTCGCCCCCAAGGTTTGTTTGGCGAAAAAATCATCGACCGTGTTTGATCGCGTTAAAGACATTAAAGACGTTGAATAAGGATTACAAAAATGTTTTACAGAGAAAACGGTCAATTCAAAACCAGCTACCGCGCGGATCAGCAAATTTTGCCGATAGCGCAGGATCGCATCGCGATGCTGGTGCTGCTGGTAGTCGCCTTTGTTGCTGTCCCTTTGGTGGCAAGCGATTATTTCTTTACGTCCATCTTGCTGCCGTTTTTGATTTTTTCATTAGCAGCCATTGGCGTGAATATCTTGGTGGGCTACTGCGGGCAAATCTCGCTGGGGTCGGGCGCGTTCATGGCAGTGGGGGCGTATGCAGCGTACAACTTCTTTGTGCGGATTGAAGGAATGCCGCTCATCGTCGCGCTGGTTTTGGGCGGTGTGTGTTCCATGCTGTTTGGTATTTTGTTTGGGCTTCCTAGCTTGCGGGTGAAAGGGTTGTACCTTGCTGTTGCCACGCTAGCAGCGCAATTTTTTGCCGACTGGATGTTTTTGCGGGTGCAATGGTTTACCAATTACGCGCCTTCGGGTTCGGTATCGGTGAACAATCTGCAAGTCTTCGGAATGCCGATTGATACGCCGATTGCCAAATACCTGTTCTGCCTCTCGCTTTTGGTGGTGATTGCGTTATTGGCAAAAAATCTGGTGCGCGGCGCGGTAGGGCGTGAATGGATGGCGATTCGGGATATGGACGTAGCCGCCGCTGTCATCGGTATCCGCCCCATGTTTGCCAAATTGAGCGCGTTTGCCGTTAGCTCCTTTATCGTGGGTGTGGCAGGTGGATTGTGGGGATTTATCTATCTGGGTTCGTGGGAACCAGCCGCGTTCTCGGTCGATTTGTCCTTCAAACTATTATTTATGGTGATTATTGGCGGCATGGGTTCGATTATGGGGAGCTTTTTGGGTGCGGGGTTTATCGTCTTGCTGCCCATTTTCCTGAACCAATTTTTGCCCGCGTTTTCTTCGCTGATTGGCATTGAGATTTCGACGGCTGGCGTATCGCACGCCGAGCTGATGATTTTTGGCGGATTGATTGTGTGGTTCTTGATTGTGGAACCACATGGTCTTGCCAAATTATGGGCGATTGCCAAACAAAAATTGCGGCTGTGGCCCTTCCCTCACTAATTGCAGTGTGATTTTGCAGTGTGACTTCGTACAACAACCAAGGAGACAATTATGAAACTTCGTAAAACGGCTTTATCTGCTCTAACGCTTTCTCTACTTGCATTCGGTGCTTCTACTTTCGTAGCAAGCAACGCAATGGCACAAGCCAAAGAGCAATATATACCGGTTCTGTCCTACCGCACCGGCCCTTACGCTCCGAACGGTATTCCGTGGGCCAATGGTTATGTGGATTACATCAAACTCACCAATGCCCGTGGGGGGGTGAATGGTGTGAAACTGGCGTATGAAGAGTGCGAAACCGGTTACGACACCGCCCGCAGCGTCGAATGCTATGAGCGTTTGAAGAGCAAAGGAATGTCCTTTGTACAACCGCTTTCGACTGGTGCAACCTTTGCAATTACCGAAAAAGCGCCCGTCGATAAAGTGCCAGTAGTGACCGTAGGCTATGGTCGCAGTGAAAGTGCCGACGGCTCGGTCTTCAAATGGAACTTCCCCATCGCGGGAACTTATTGGGTTGCTGCCGATACCATCATTCAAGCCATCGGTAAAAAAGAAGGCGGTTTGGATAAACTCAAGGGTAAGAAAATTTCGTTGGTTTACCACGATAGCCCGTTTGGTAAAGAACCAATCCCCTTGTTACAAGAACGTGCTGCAATGCACGGCTTCACATTAACCTTGTTGCCCGTGACCGCCCCCGGGGTGGAACAAAAAGCAACTTGGTTGCAAGTGCGCCAAAACAAACCCGATTATGTGGTGTTGTGGGGCTGGGGTGTGATGAATTCCACCGCGATCAAAGAAGCGCAAGCCACCGGATTCTCCCGCGAAAAAATGTACGGCGTATGGTGGGCGGGTGCTGAACCCGATGTGAAAGATGTTGCCGAAGGTGCTAAAGGCTACAACGCAGTAGCGATGCAGCACGGTGCCGAACCCAATTCCAAACTGGTGAAAGACGTGTTGGCAACGCTGCACGCGAAAAACCAAGGCACTGGCTCTAAAGACGAAGTAGGGCAAGTGCTGTATATGCGCGGTGCGATGAGCGCGATGCTGGGCATTGAAGGCATCCGTGCCGCCCAAGAGCGTTTTGGTAAAGGCAAAGTGATGAACGGCGAGCAAGTGCGCTGGGGCTTGGAAAACTTGAACCTGACCCAACCGAAATTGGATGCACTGGGCTTTGCGGGCGTGATGCGTCCTATTAGCACCTCGTGTACCGACCACGTTGGTTCATCGTGGGCGCGTATCCACACATGGGATGGTAAAGGATGGAAATTTACCTCTGATTGGTTGGAAGCCGATGCGCAAATCATCAAACCTTTGGTGAAAAGCACTGCGGCTAAATATGCCACCGAGAAAAAACTCACCCCCCGCACTCCAGCGGATTGCCAGTCGTAATTACCCATCGTAATTTCCCATTCTCTCAGCAGGTAAGTAGGTAAGTTTTATGGAAAAACCCAACATCGTTCTCAACGTCAACGGCATTGAAGTGATTTACAACCACGTCATTCTGGTGCTTAAAGGCGTATCGTTGCAAGTGCCAGAACGCGGTATCGTCGCCCTTTTGGGTGGCAATGGCGCAGGCAAAACCACGACGTTGCGCGCCATATCGAACTTACTTGCCGGAGAGCGTGGTGCAGTTACCAAAGGCAGTATCGAGTTTCGTGGCGAGCGGATTGAAGCCCTCTCGCCCGCCGATTTGGTTCGGCGTGGTGTGGTGCAGGTAATGGAAGGTCGCCATTGCTTTGCCCACTTAACCATTGAAGAAAATCTGTTGACGGGTGGCTACACCCGCACCAGCAAAGCAGAAATTGCTGCGAATTTGGAAAAGGTGTACACCTATTTTCCGCGCCTGAAAACCCGCCGCACATCGCAAGCCGCCTACACATCGGGCGGAGAGCAGCAAATGTGTGCCATTGGTCGCGCGTTAATGACCAACCCCAACATGGTGTTGCTGGACGAGCCTTCAATGGGACTCGCGCCACAAATCGTGGAAGAGGTTTTTGAGATTGTGAAAGATTTGAATGCCAAAGAAAAAGTCACCTTTTTGTTGGCAGAGCAAAATACCAATATGGCGCTGAAATATGCCGATTACGGTTACATCATGGAATCGGGTCGCGTGGTGATGGATGGTGCTGCCGATTACCTGCGTACCAATGAGGACGTGAAAGAGTTCTACCTCGGCATGGGGGGTGGTGAACGCAAGAGTTTCAAAGACGTGAAAAGCTACAAGCGCCGCAAACGTTGGTTGGCATAAGGAAATCGCATGACGACATCTCCCTTTTTCAATTTTCTCGAAACCCGTCCCGCCGCCGAACGCGAAGTTGCTTTGCTCTCGGCTTTGCCCGCGCACATTGCCCACGCCCAAAATCACAGTGTGGCGTTTGCCCACATTTTGCACGGTGTGGATGCTTCTCGCATCACCAACCGCGCGGCACTCGCCAAACTGCCCGTAACCCGCAAAAACGAATTGCAAGCAATGCAAGAAGCGGCACGCCAAAGCGGATCGGCATCCGATGTATTCGGAGGCTTTAATGCGGTGAAGTTTGGCGCTGCAATGCCGCGTGTCTTCGCAAGCCCGGGCCCGATTTACGAACCCGAAGGCACGGCACGCGATTATTGGCGCATGGCACGTTCGATTTACGCGGCGGGTTTTCGGGCGGGTGAACTGATTCATAACTGCTTTAGTTACCACTTCACCCCTGCGGGTTCGATGATGGAAACGGGTGCACACGCCATTGGCTGCACGGTGTTTGCAGGTGGCACAGGGCAAACCGAGCAGCAAGTTTATGCGATGCGTGATTTGCAACCCGCTGGCTATATCGGCACGCCCAGCTTTTTGAAAATCATTTTGGAACGCGCAGCAGAAATGGGCGTTTCTCTCCCCAGCATGAAAAAAGCGCTGGTGAGCGGCGAAGCGTTTCCCCCCAGTCTGCGTGATTGGTTTTTGGCGCGTGGCGTGGCAGCATACCAATGCTACGCAACCGCAGATGTGGGCTTAATTGCTTATGAAACCTCTGCCCGTGAAGGTTTGGTGGTGGATGAGGGCGTGATTTTGGAAATCGTCCGTCCGGGGACGGGTGATCCGGTTGCCGATGGCGAAGTCGGCGAAGTCGTGGTAACGATTTTGAATAGCACCTATCCCCTGATTCGCTTTGGTACGGGCGATTTATCCGCTATTTTGCCGAACCACTGCCCTACCGGACGCACCAATAAACGCATCAAAGGCTGGATGGGTCGCGCTGACCAAACCACCAAAGTGCGTGGAATGTTCGTTCACGCCAAGCAGGTGGACGCGATTGCGAAACGCTTCCCCGAAGTGCATCGCGCCCGTTTGGTGGTGACGGGTGAAATGGCGAACGATCAAATGGCTTTGCGTGTGGAAGTAGAAGGCGGTTTGGAAAATGCACCCCAAGGATTGGCGCAACGCATCAGCGAAGCCGTCCGCGATGTGACCAAACTCCGCAGCCAAGTGGAAATCATCCCTATTGGCAGCCTGCCCAATGACGGCAAGGTGATTGAGGATGCCCGAAGTTATCAGTAAGCAGTAAGCAGTAATTTTTTCAAAGCTTCAAATCAGCGGTAACCTCCCGCTGGCGGAGGCTTTTGGCATAAGCGTGCCGTGCTTGCAATCGGGGATCGGTAACTACCATCCCCAAAGTTTCTCCCAGCACCATGATGATGCCTAGCATGGGTAACACCATCATCAATCCGGGAACTCCTGCTACAGAACCACCCACGAAAATCATCAACACCGTGAGCAGTGGGTGCATATTCAGATTTTTGCCGATGGTCATGGGCATGAAAACAAAATCGTCCAATAAACGCACCACCAAAAAAAGCATCAATGCCTCATAGACCATTCCGGGGTCACTGGGAAAATCTGTTGCGGCGACCAGCACCACCAGCAGGCAACCCAGCATCGGCCCGATGAAGGGAATCCACGCAAGAATCGCTGTGATCAACCCTAGTAGCAGAGAACCGGAAACCCCTAGTAGCCAAAGTCCGCCAGCCAGACAGAGGGTATCCAAAATGGTTAATTCGATTAAACCCAGAAAGTAGGCGCGTGCGGTTTTATCCACTTGGTCAAGCAAATACAGCGTTCGCTCAAAAAAAGCATTGGGAACAGCCCGCCCCAAGAATTTTTTGAACCGCCATCCATCCCGCAACATAAAAAAAGCAAGAAAGGGAGCCAATAACAACGAAGGAGCCCACGCGCCCACGCTCATTGCAATCTCTGGCAAATGTTTCTGGGCAAAGCGATCCGAATGATCGGCAATCCGCCGTGTGACTTCATCGGTGAGATGCGCCTGCGCCAGCATCCCCACCTTTTTTTCTAACTGCTTTAAGGTGGTGGTGAGAAGATGCAATCCACCATCCAAATAGCGCATCACCGATTCTTGCCAAAACACCACCTCCACCGCCAACTTGGGCAAGGCGAGTACCAGAAACAGGGTCATGAGGAAAAAAGCGCCACTTGCCACTATGCCCGCCGACGCATCGTGCGAAATGCCTTCAAGAACCAAGCGCAATTTCAAAGGCAGGAGGACGTAATAAATAATCAGCGCCAAAATAAAAGGCACGACCAACCAGAGAATTTTCTGGAACAAAAAAAGAACGAGGCAGGTGCTGGCGATGATTCCAACCCAAACAATCGGGCCAGAACGGTATTCCCGATGGAAGTGTTTCATTGGGGTGCATCCGGTATCGGCATCCCAGACACCATTTGACGCAGGCGTTGCCCTAAATGGCGTGCTAACTGCATGGCGATGCAGGAGGCAATCTGAACATGGGATTCCATCAATCGCTCAAAATCCCCGCGAAACAGAACACAAATTTCGGCTTTGCTTGAAGCCCTCGCCTGCGCTGAACGGGGTGAATCATCTAAAAGTGCCAGTTCCCCAAAGAAATTCCCTGCGCCAAGCAAGGCAATGGGCTTATCCGGCTGCCCTTGATGGCAAATTAGCACCCCGCCGGAAACAATGATGTAGAGCGCCTGCCCCTCCTCTCCCGCATCAAAAACCACTTCGTCGACCAAGTAGGTGCGGTCGTGCATGAAGCCTTCGACAATTTTGAGCTGGCTGGTGGTCAGCCCCGAAAAAATGAAAATACCACCGAGTCGGTGTTTGGAATGAGAAGGTTCGTGATAGCGGGAGAGCTTAAACATAGCGATAGCGGTTTAATTTTCTGCGTTGCCGTTGCGTTCCATTAAATCGGCTTCGTGTTGGTCACGCACTGTTTTCGCCACGGTAAATGTGGTATTGACCAAAAACAACCAGCTCACCACCATATAGGCTTTTTGCCATCCTTCAATATTCATGCGCCACAGCCCCCATGCCGTCAGCGAAAAGGCGGCGGCGAAGGCGATCCAAACCACCATCACCCACGATCCGGTATCCACCTGCCCGTCGCGGTTATCGCGCAATGTTTTGGCAACGGTGAACGAGGAAAACAAACAAAAAAACAAACCAATGGCAAGAAAGGCACGATCCAAATCCTGCCCCGGCATCCACACCACGCCATAGCTTGCGGCGGCTATTGCCGTGATAAACGAAATCCAAACCTGCACGCGCCAGCCTTTGGTATCACGCTGCATAACGTAATGGGTTGCCATAGTGATTTCCTTTTTTGGGTTTAAGTTTCAACGTATCAAAGTGCTACGGGACCAGCGATAGCGGCTTTACTCGCTTCACGGGCTTTTTGTTGGCGCACGCGGTCGATGTATTGATCGGCACGCGCCAGTTGTTCGCGCATCATCGCATTATTTTGTCCCATGACTTCGATGGATTTGCTACGGAAGTTATCCATTGCATCCATTGCTTGAAACGTTTGATCGAACATTTCTTTCATTCGCTCAATGCCCAGCAGCGGATTTTTGGCAAATTCACTGGTTTTTTCGACGTGTTGATTCAACTGCCGCCCCGTTTGCGCGACCAAATTGTCAATCGAATGATTGACTCCCGCCAGCATCTCCATCACCTTGATTTGGTTGCCGGTTGCGCGAGCCACCGTTTGCGCGACCGCCAAGGCGCTCATGCCCGTCGTGGCGATGCGGGTGCAACCGTTCATCATCTCGCGTCCGGTTTTTTTCAGTACGTCCAGCGCCAAATAGCCATTGGTGCAGACCGCTTGCTGCGTTAGCATATCTTGCAGATTTTGGCGGGCGTAGAACAAAACTTCTTGCTCCAACGCTTTGGCTTTCAGTGGGTCGGTTGTTTGCAACGACGTAACTTTGGCTGCCAGTTTGCTATCCAATGTCTGCGCAAAATAAATGGCAGCCGCGAGCTTTTGCATCGCGTCCCAAAGCTTGGTGCGAGTCGCTTCAATATCGACCACATCGCGCTGCATATCGTCCCGCGCGGCGTAGATTTGCTGCATACTTTTTTGCAACTGTCCCGCCGCGCTTTGGTATTTGCGAAAATACGCTTGCAATTTGTTACCAAAAGGAAGGATGCCGAGGAACTTTTGCGGAGCCAACAAATCGCCTTCTTTGCCCGGATTCAATTCATCCAGATGCCCGCGCATGGTTTGGATGGCGGCAAAAGCAGAACTATCTTCCACTCCCGCAAAATTGCGCTGCATCAGCCGCCCCTGCATCAAACTGGCGGCAACCGAAACTTCTTCCCGCCCCAATGCAAACGCGCTATCGAGCTTGGCTTTGAATTCTTCGCTTTGCAAATCTTCATGCAGCAAGGCGTTGATAAAGCGCTCCACTTGGTCGTCCACCGCATTTTGCAGCGGCGGCGCGAGCGGCACGGCGTTTTGTGCGACCGATTGCGGCAGCGGCGTAAGCACTTCCGGCGGTGTGAGCGTGAATGCAGCAGGGGCAGAAGTGGTATTCATAGCAATACTTTCTATGCTTCTAAAACTTCCAACAATCGATCTAAGCCGCCTTGGTTGATAGCGATGTGAGCTTTTTCGCGCACGGCGGGTTTGGCGTGGTAGGCAACCGAGAGTCCGGCGATGCTCATCATCGGCAAATCGTTCGCGCCATCGCCTACGGCAATGCACTGCGTGGGTGCGATTCCGAGCAGGCTTGCCACTTCCAACACCGTGCGGCGTTTTTCCGCACCATCGCAAATATCGCCCCACACTTGATCGACTAAACGCCCCGTGAGTACACCATTTTCGATTTCAAGTTGGTTGGAGCGGGCAAAATCCATTTTTAATTGTGCCCGCACGCGGTCAGCAAAGAAAGTGAATCCGCCGGATACAAGCAGTGTTTTCAATCCCGCTGCGTGGCAGGTGGCGAGCAATTTTTCCGCGCCCGCGTTCAAGCGCAGACGTTCGTGGTACACCGCTTCCATATCGGCAACACGCACGCCTTGGAGCAATGCAACACGCTGGCGCAGACTTTCTTTGAAATCAGTAATCTCGCCACGCATGGCGGCTTCGGTGATAGCGGAAACTTCGGCTTTGCGTCCGGCGGCATCGGCAATTTCATCCACACATTCGATGTTGATGAGGGTCGAATCCATATCAAACGCAATCAACCGATAGTCCGCCAGCCGCAGCGGTAGTGGCGATGCAATGCCTTGTAAAACAAGAGGGGATTGAGATGGAGGTGGAGATGGAGATGGAGGTGGCATAGGCGGCATGAAAAGCATTAACGGGTGATTTTGATGGTGATGGTTTCATCACCCCCGATAGCATTCGTCGTCACGGGAATAGTTCCAGCGGCGGTATTTACCACCACAGCGGAGGTGTTATTGGTGCTCGGATTTTTGATAATGAGTTGCCCATTGACCGCCATAGTACAACGCTCTTTGTAAACACGGGTCAAGTAAAAAGCGCCCGTGCAGTTGGTTGCACCGTTCCATTCGATCAAAACACCTGCATTCGCAGCGGTTACTTCAACGGTGTACGTTCCTGCATTGAGTGGATAGCTGATATTGCCCCCACCGCGAATAACTTGGCTTTCATTCACAACGGTGGTATCACTGCTACCGCCGCCGCCACAAGCGCACAAGGTGGCAACAAGGGCGACGGGTGCTAAAAAACGAAATATCGACATACAACAACTCCTACTTCCTAATCATGGGTTACTACAAAAATCATAGCTGATGACGCTTATTTTATGGGCGTTATTACACCAACACCCGTTCAATCCCCCCCGTGTTGGCTTTTTTCACATAATCCGCCATCCAGTTTTCGCCCAAAATTTGGCGTGCCATTTCGACGACGATGTAATCGGCTTCCAATAAACCGTTTTGCAAATCGCCTTCGTAACGGCTCAAACCTTGCAAGCACGCGGGGCAGGAGGTGAGGATTTTGAGGTTGTCCTTGGCATTCAACCCGCCTTGTTTACGCAACGCGGCTTCGCCTTTACGGATTTCTTCCTCTTTGCGGAAGCGCACTTGGGTGGAAATATCGGGGCGATTCAGCGCCAGCGTGCCGGATTCGCCGCAGCAACGGTCGGATTGAATCACGTTGTCGCCCAGCAGCGCTTTCACGGTTTTAATCGGCGCTTGCTGTTTCATCGGGCTGTGGCAAGGATCGTGGAACAGGAATGAACCCGCATTTTCTAAAGTAATTCCTTTTTCCAATAAATACTCGTGAATATCAATAATTCGGCTACCGGGGAAAATTTCGCCAAACTGGTAGCTTTGCAACTGGTCAAAACACGTTCCGCAGCTTACCACGACCGTTTTAATATCCAAATAATTCAGCGTATTCGCTACACGGTGAAACAAAACGCGGTTATCGGTGATGATTTTTTCGGCTTTATCAAATTCTCCACCACCCCGTTGCGGATAACCACAGCACAAATACCCGGGCGGTAATACGGTTTGTACACCCGCGTGCCATAACATCGCTTGCGTTGCTAATCCCACTTGGCTGAATAATCGCTCCGAACCACAGCCCGGAAAATAGAAAACTGCTTCGGTATCGGCATTCGTGGCTTTGGGGTTGCGAATAATTGGAACGTAGTTTTTATCTTCAATATCCAATAATCCGCGTGCGGTGCGTTTGGGTAATCCACCGGGGAGTTTTTTATTCACAAAATGAATAATTTGCTCTTTAATCGAGGCCGTTCCCACCGTTGCGGGCGGATGCGCGGTTTGCGATTTGGTGAAAGGTTTCAATAAACTGCTTGCCAAACGTTGGGCGGGCATGGCGATTTGCGTCATCGCGGCGCGTACCAGTTGAATCGTTTGCGGCTGCGTCGCGTTGAGCATAAACATCGCTGCCGCACCAGCCGGACGGAAACTTTTCTTGCCCATTTTGCGCAGCAGATTGCGCATATTCATGGTGACATCGCCAAAATCGATTTTCACGGGGCAAGGCGCAAGGCACTTGTGGCACACCGTGCAGTGGTCGGCAAGGTCTTCAAATTCTGACCAGTGTTGAATGCTGATGCCTCGGCGCGTTTGCTCCTCGTACAAAAATGCTTCGACGAGCAGCGAGGTTGCCAAAATTTTGTTGCGCGGGCTGTAGAGCAAGTTGGCACGCGGTACGTGGGTGCTGCACACGGGTTTGCATTTGCCACAGCGCAGGCAGTCTTTCATTGAATCGGCAATCGCGCCAATATCGCTTTGCTGCATGATGAGCGATTCATGCTCCATCAAGCCAAAGCTGGGCGTGTAGGCATTGGTCAAATCCGCATTTTTGAGCAACTTACCCTTATTAAAACGTCCTTCGGGGTCGATACGCGCTTTGTAATCGGCGAAGGGTTGCAATTCGGCATCGGTTAAAAATTCCAGTTTGGTGATGCCGATGCCGTGTTCGCCCGAAATCACACCATCCAAGGAACGCGCCAATTCCATAATCCGCTTCACCGCACCGTGCGCGGCTTGGAGCATGGCGTAATCATCGCTATTCACGGGGATATTGGTATGCACATTGCCATCGCCCGCGTGCATGTGCAGCGCGACCCAAACACGCCCTTTCAGCACGCGCTGGTGTGTGGCGATGCAGCTTGCCAGCAATGGCGCGTAGGTATCGCCGCTGAAAATCGTTTCCAGCGGAGCGCGGAGTTGCGTTTTCCAGCTTGCCCGCAGGGAATGGTCTTGCAGTTGCGGGAAGAGATTTTCCACACCGTCCAACCAGCCTTGCCACTGCGCACGCACTTGCGCGATGAGGGCAAGGGCTTGCTCCACGCGCTCTTGGGTTTCCTCGGTCTGCGGCAAGGCTTCGACCAATTCATCGCACAGCATGAGCTTGTTGTGCAAACTCAGTTCGATGTTGATGCGCTCAATGCCATCCGTATATTCCGCCATGCGCGGCAGCGGAATCACCACATCTTCATTCACTTTGAAGGCATTGGTGTGGCGCGAAATGGCGGCGGTCTTTTTGCGATCTAACCAAAATTTCTTGCGTGCTTCGGGATTGATAGCAATAAACCCTTCTCCCGCGCGTGAATTGGCGATACGCACCACTTCGCTCGTCACCCGCGCGACGGCATCGGCATCGTTACCCGCAATATCACCGAATAGCACCATTTTGGGCAAACCACCGCGCTTCGATTTGGTCGCGTAACCCACGGCTTTCAGATAACGATCATCCAAATGCTCCAAACCCGCCAGCACCACGCCGGAACGCTTTTGCTCGGCAAACATGAAATCTTTGATTTCCACAATGCTCGGCACGGCATCTTTGGCATTCCCAAAAAATTCCAAACATACGGTGCGGGTGTGGGCGGGCATTTTGTGAACGATCCACCGTGCGCTGGTGATTAAGCCGTCACAGCCTTCTTTTTGCACGCCGGGTAAACCACTCAAGAATTTATCGGTTACATCTTTGCCCAAGCCTTCTTTGCGGAAGGTTTTGCCCGGAATATCCAAGCGCTCAGTGCGAATCAGCGTTTTGCCATCGGCTTGAAAGGTTTTTAGTTCAAAACTGGCAACTTCCGCATCGTGAATTTTGCCGAGGTTGTGCCCGATGCGCGTCACTTCCAACCATTCCGCGTTGGGCGTGACCATGCGCCACGATGCGAGGTTATCCAACGCCGTTCCCCACAAAACGGCTTTTTTACCGCCCGCGTTCATGGCGATATTGCCGCCAATGCAGGACGCTTCCGCCGAAGTCGGATCGACCGCAAACACATAGCCCGCCCGTTCCGCCGCATCCGCAACACGCTGGGTGACGACTCCGGCTTCCGTCCAAATGGTGGCGACTTCGTGTTCCACTTCGGGGAGTTTTTTCATCTCCACTTCGGTGAGCGTTTCCAGTTTCTCGGTGTTAATCACCGCGCTTTTCCACGTCAAAGGGACAGCGCCACCGGTGTAGCCGGTGCCACCGCCGCGCGGGACAATCGTCAAACCGAGTTCGATACAGCCTTTCACTAAGCCCGCCATTTCTTCCTCGGTATCGGGCGTGAGAACGACAAACGGGTATTCAACGCGCCAATCGGTGGCATCGGTAACGTGCGCGACGCGGGAGAGTCCATCGAACTTGACGTTATCTTTTTTCGTCAATTTGGTCAGCACGCGCTGCACCTGACGGCGTAGGCTATTTGCTTCCATAAAAGTAGCATCAAATGCTTGTACTGCCTGCTTTGCAGCCTCTAACAGTGTTGCAACGAGGGCATCGCGTTCGGGGTCTGAAACCGCATCGCGGCGCTTTTGTACTTCGCCCAAACGGTGGTGCAGCGCATCCACCAAAGACGCGCGGCGTTCGGGGTTGTTCAATAAATCGTCTTGCAGATAGGGGTTGCGCTGCACCACCCACATATCGCCCAGCACTTCATACAGCATTCGCGCCGAGCGCCCCGTGCGCCGTTCGCTGCGGAGTTGGTTGAGCAACGCCCAAGAGCGCTCTCCCAGCAGTCGAATGACGATCTCACGGTCGGAAAACGAGGTGTAGTTATAAGGAATTTCACGAATTCGTTCGTGCGTAACGGGGGCGTGGGGCAAAGTTGGTGCGTTCATCAGTCGGCATTCAAAGCAAAACAGAATGTTACCGCAGTGCAGCAAAACTGAATCCAAAAGGGGATTCAAACGATCAATCAATCAATATCATTCCAGCGTGGCGAGCCGCACCTACATCAAAGGTCATCGTTCGTTTGCAACCTGCACTGGATGCGGAGCGTTCAATTAAACAATCGGGGAAATCGGCTTTGCCATTGCCATTGCCAAAGACACGCAAGGCACGCACCACTTGATCGGCGCGCTCAACTAAAAAATATTTGGTACACAAAATCGCTTCGATTGCTTGTCCAGCTTGCTGCCGCGTGAGTTTGTAGGCAGATGTCAGCATTCATGGCTTCGATAGATACGGTTGCTTGGGGTTTGCCAAACATACCTTTCAACGCAGTTACTTCACGGGTGACGGCTACGAACTCGTAACGCCCGGGTGCAATTTGAACAAATTCAACCCGATCCCCTGAATTGACCCCAAGGTCTTTGCGAATTTGTACAGGAACGGTAATTTGCCCTTTGGATGTCAGCATGGCGGTAGTCATAAAATTCCCTTTCATTTTCCAAATATCCAATATCCAATATCGAACAATAAACACTATATTCCTTACTTTAAGGTAAGGATATTGGTATGTCAAACAATCCCCCATGTCCGATACCGTAGAAACCAGCAACCCACCCACCCACCCCGAAGCTTTGCTGCGCGAAGTCGCCGCACTGCCCACGCTGCCCGGTGTCTACCGTTACTTCGATGCGCAGGATAAATTGCTCTACGTGGGTAAGGCGATTAACCTGAAGCGGCGGGTTTCGAGCTACTTTCAGCGCAACCACGGTGGCACGCGCATTGGTCACATGGTGGGCAAAATCGTGCGGCTGGAAACCACCGTGGTGCGCTCGGAAGCCGAGGCGTTGTTGCTGGAAAACAACCTCATCAAAACGCAAAA
>JBDKGR010000043.1:0-17427 GCA_039798085.1 Pseudomonadota bacterium | reverse complement strand
GCATTTTGCCCCGTATTACCGTCAATGACCAGTAGCACTTCATGCGGAGCAGTCCCATCGGCTTTTTGAATGACGCGCTTGATTTTTTTCAATTCTTCCATTAGGTGCAGTTGGGTCGGCAAACGACCCGCCGTATCCACCAACACCACATCTTTTCCCCGTGCTTTGCCAGCATTGACCGCATCGAAACTCACAGCAGCAGGATCGCCCCCTTCTTGGCTGATAATTTCTACCAAATTGCGATCTGCCCATACCGTAAGCTGCTCGCGTGCTGCCGCACGAAAGGTATCTGCGGCTGCCAATAGAACACTCGCTTTGTGATGCGCCAAATGGCGTGTGAGTTTTCCAATCGATGTGGTTTTACCTGCACCGTTCACCCCCGTTACCATCACGACCGTGGGTTTATGCTCCCCAATCACCAGCGGCTTTTGCAAAGGTGTTAGCAATTCGGTCAGCAATGCAATGAGCGTATTTTTGAGCGCAACCGGATGCGTGATTCCCGTATCTTTGGCTTTGCGGCGCAATTCCGTAATCAGGTATTGCGTCGCGGGAACGCCTGCATCTGCCATGAGTAGGGCATCTTCTAAACTTTCATAAAGCGCTTCATCGACAACCGCACCACGAAATACGCTGCTTAAACTACTGGCTGTCTTACCGAGACCGGCTTTGAGTTTGTCCAACCAACCCTTACGCTCTGGTGGCGATGGGGGGGGGGGTGCTTCGGCGGGGGTAACAGGTGCAACATCAATCGGAATAACGAGCGCACTGCCAATGAAAGAACCACTCGGTGGAACGGAAGAAGGCGGTGGCGGAGCTGAAGAAGCTGAAGAAGCTAAAGGAGCGGGAGGAGTAGGGGGCTTTTTTTTAAAAAAACTGAACATAAATGAACATAATAGGCATCAATAAAGTAACCTGATTCTATGTTTTATGAAATGCCGATTTTGTTATGAAAAAAATCTCTTCCTCTGTTAAAAAACCTGCCAAGAAACCCGTTCATTCCCATCGTACTCCAGCGGGTGAGATTCGCTTAATTGGTGGGCAATGGCGGCGTATGAAGCTCAAAGTCAGCCAGCTACCCGGACTGCGCCCTACTCCCGACCGTGTGCGAGAAACCCTCTTTAATTGGTTGGGTCAAGATTTAAGGGGGTTGCGCTGTATTGATGCCTTTGCCGGAACCGGTGCATTGGGCTTTGAAGCTGCCTCACGCGGCGCTACCGAAGTGTTGCTAGTCGAACAAGACAGTAGCCTAATCGCCCCTTTGCAACGCGCATTGGCGCAATTATTGGCACTCGAAATGCCAGAACCCATTGTGCCTGCGCAAAAAATTACCGTTCAGCGTGGCGATGGGGTTGCCGCATTGAAACATATAGCACCACAAAGCATGAATGTGATTTTTCTTGACCCGCCCTTTGCCGGAGATTGCTACGAAACCGCGTTGGCGGCGGCGGCACGGGCATTGGCTCCCAATGGTTCGATTTATCTGGAAGCGGCTAAAGCATGGACGAATGCGGACTTAGAACCCATAGGGCTCATCGTACATCGGCACTTAAAAGCGGGAGCAGCGCATGCCCATATTTTGCGTGAACACGGAGAACATGGAGAACATGGAGCATCACAATGACCTTATTGAAAAAAACTGCCGTCTATCCCGGAACTTTTGATCCCATCACACTGGGACACCAAGATGTCATTCGCCGTGCCGCACGCTTGTTTGACCGCGTGGTGGTGGGCGTGGCAGCCGCGCATCACAAACAAACTTTGTTCACATTGGAAGAACGACTGGAGAGCGTGCGCGAAGTCGTGAAAATGTATCCCCATGTCAAAGTCGCATCCTTTACCGGACTGGTGCGCGATTTTGCAGTGAACCACGGTGCAGTGGCGATGGTGCGTGGTGTGCGTTCGGTGACCGATTTCGATTTTGAAAATCAACTAGCGGGCATGAATCGTGCCCTTGCCCCCGATGTGGAAACGATTTTTTTAACACCGGATTCACGTTTCCAGCACATTTCCAGCACCTTGGTGCGTGAAATCGCCAAACTAGAAGGCGATGCCGCGCAATTTGTTGATCCGGCTATTTACGCCCGTTTGAAGAGAAAATTATGGCCCTAATGATTACAGATGAGTGCATCAACTGCGATGTCTGCGAGCCGGAGTGTCCGAATCAAGCTATTTTTATGGGCGCTAAAATCTACGAAATCAACCCGAACCAATGCACCGAATGCGTAGGACATTTTGATACGCCGCAGTGCATGGAAGTGTGTCCGGTATCGTGTATTCCGGTCAATCCGCAATTTGTAGAAAATAAAGTGGCTTTATTAGCCAAGTACCAGTATCTACAACAAGCAGCAAGCAACAGGTAACAAGTGAGAAGAAACGGTAATTAGCGCTGCTTCGTGCGGTGAATACGCTTGATTTTTTGGATTTGAATGACCGCTTTTTTGAGGGCAGTCGGGCGTTTGGTGTGGTATTTGCGCAATACCACACGCTCTTGCGCTTCGCGCTGGAGACGCTCTTTTTCGAGTTTCTTTGCCAACCGTGCTTCTCGTCGAAAGCTCTCAGTAGCTTGGGCTTGCTGCTCCGCAGTACGGTTATCTTGCGCATCCAATACGGTGGCATTGGTACACGGGTCTCCCCCATAACTGTTACCACAACGATAGACTTCTTGGGCACAAACGCCCGTGGCTACTGCACAAGTAGCTATTAAAATAGAAGCAAGCTGCTTTTTCATCGTGCCTTTACGGATGTTTTTTTGGGCGACGGCTTTTTTCGTTTAGCAACTTTATTCGAGGTGGGGGCTGGAGAAGCATTAGCGACCTTCTCGGGCACACTCTTCGGCACTTTACGCGATGTTTCATGGTGCGCTGCCATCGTTTTTAGCCACAAGAGCGGCTGACCACCCAAACGATTCAGGCGCTCTTGTTCTGCACCCGTGGGAGGGATGGTTGCATCATTGATCACACGACCGGATGGCAGATTGGCGATAGAGGCCGAAGGAAGCACCGGAATAGGGGTCACCTGCGGTGGGGATGCTTTTTTAGCGTCCTGAGCGCCAACGCCTGTAGCTATTGTAAGAATAGCTATAAAAATTAAAGCAATGGGTGTTTTCATCGGGATTTCGCTTGTACTTTTTTGTCCGGTGTGCCGGCTTGTGCCTTGCGATTCGCTTCATGGGCTGCCATCGTTTTCAACCACTGCAAAGGCTGTCCACCCAGACGATCCACGCGCTCTTGTTCAGCCTGCGTGAGTTGCACATTGTTGCGTGTTGCCGTGGGAGCTGCCAGTGAAGCTGTGGAAGCCGTGACAGGATGATGCGCCACTTGCTGCGGTTTGGGTGGATTTTTGGCATCCTGAGCGCTAGCATCCGTCGCTACTACAAGAATAGCTATAAAAATTGAAGCAATAGGTGTTTTCATCGGGATTTTGCCTGTGATTTTTTGGATGGTTGTTTTGTGCGTTTAGGGTTTTTTCCACCTTTTGGCGGTTTTTCCGGTGCTTTTCCCAGCGCAGCATCCTTAGGTAGTGGTTTACGGTTAGGATCGGCGGAGGAAGCAGGATATTGCGCCGAAGCCCTTTTTAACAAATCCAACGGTCCAGCAGCTTTACGAGCCATCTTATCCTGATCTTGTTGAGTCAAAAGGGACTTCCCAATCGGTACACCATTGGCATCCCGATTGGGAAATAGCTGCGCCAACTGCTCCTTCGTCAAAGCGGTCACACCGTCAACAGCACCAGCTGGTGAAACTGCGTACATTGCAGCAAAAATAATAGCAAATTGCCACTTCATTTTCATGGATTGCCCTTTGGTGTGGTATCGGTATTTTGCACCAAAATAATTTGTTGTGGCGGTTGTAACGGTGGTGGTTTACTTTTTCTGACAGGTTTATGGGTGTGAACTTGAAGCATTGCTTTATCCATATCCCCTGATAAAAAGTGGGGAAACGCATTCAATGTGCGGTCAATACATTGATCAATAGCGATACGGTGATCCAACAAGGGTTTTTTGAGAACCCACGAAACCACTTCATCTCGGTGACCGGGATGCCCCACTCCTAAACGCAGCCTCCAGTAATCCCCCGTTCCGAATTGGGCGTGAATATCACGTAAACCATTGTGTCCAGCATGGCTTCCACCAAATTTTAATTTCGCCAGACCAGGGGCAATATCCAATTCATCGTGCACAACCAATATCTCCGAAGGTGCAATTTTAAAAAAGCGTGCTAGCGCTGCAACCGAGCGACCCGATAAATTCATAAACGTTTGGGGCTGTAACAACCACACCGTTTGACCATTCACGGTAGCACGCGCTGCTAAACCTTGGTAATTTTTCTCCATAACCGGTGCTATTTTAAGCTGACGCGCCAACGCATCAATCCACCAAAACCCCGCATTATGGCGTGTTGCTTCGTACTCGAGCCCCGGGTTTCCTAGACCAACAAACAATTTAATCATACTGCGTAATCGTAACGCAAATTACCCCATTAGAAGCCAGATAAAAAGCAGATAAAAAGTAGAGACAAAGTAGATAAAAAAATGGCTCACCAAAGTGAGCCATTCACGGTTGAAAGGGAAACCCGATTATTTCTTACCTTTGCCTTTGCCTTTTGCGGCGGCGGCTGGAGCTGCCTCGGCTGCCGCAGCGGATACTTCCGCCGCTGGAACAACCACCGACACCACGACAGGATTCTCACGACCCTTCACCACAGCCTTCACGCGGGCTGGCAACGGAATGTCCACCAAATGCAAAGAAGTACCTTTCTTCAAAGCAGACAGATCAACCGAAATGAATTCAGGTAAATCGGCTGGCAGGCAGGAGATGTCCATCTCGCTCAACACATGGGTGATAAGGCAATGATCCAATTTGAATGCAGGAGATTCATCTTGACCCGTGAAGTGCAATGGCACTTTTTTGTGCATACGGGTATTAGCATCCACACGCTGGAAATCAATATGCAGCACCATTTGCTTGTAAGGGTGCATTTGCAAATCACGCAGTAACACGGGGGTTACTTGTCCATCTATTTCCATTTCCAAAACGGATGCGTGGAAGGCTTCTTTTTTGATGGCGTGCCACAGAAAGTTGTGATCCATTTCAATCGCCAACGGTTCTTTCCCCATACCACCGTAAACGATACCGGGAGTGCGTCCCGAATTACGCAGACGGCGGCTCGCACCCGTACCTTGCTTGGAACGCTCAAAAGCGACAAATTTCATACTCTTCTCCTAGATTGAACCCACCGCGACCAGTGTGATTCGGGTTAATAAATTTTTAGATTTTTGGATTTTTAGATTGACTGATCTTGATCGGCGAACAAACTCATCACCGATTCTCCATTCGCAATACGTTGAATGGTTTCTGCAATCAGCGGTGCAACAGACAGTTGGCGAATTTTTTTACACGCCTTGGCCGTTTCACTCAATGGAATGGTATCGGTTACTACGACTTCATCCAGTGCATCCCCTTGGGTGATCCGATCAATCGCGGGGCCGGAGAAAATGGGGTGCGTACAGTAGGCATAAACCTTTTTCGCCCCCCGTTGTTTCAGCACTTCAGCGGCTTTGACTAACGTACCAGCGGTGTCGATCATGTCGTCCATAATCACACAGTTGCGTCCTTCAATTTCACCAATAACGTGCATTACCTCGCTCACATTGGCTCGGGGACGGCGTTTATCAATAATCGCCAAATCACACCCTAACTGTTTTGCCAACGCACGCGCACGCACCACACCCCCCACATCGGGGGATACGACCATCAAATCTTCGTAATTTCTTTGGCGCAAATCACCCAGCAAAACAGGGGAGGCGTAGATGTTATCAACCGGAATATCAAAAAAACCTTGAATTTGATCGGCGTGCAAATCCATGGTCAAGACACGCGCTACACCCACTGCTTGCAGCATATTGGCAACTACTTTGGCCGTAATCGGTACACGGGTAGAGCGGGGACGGCGATCTTGGCGGGCATAACCAAAATAAGGGATGACGGCACTAATGCGATCCGCAGAGGCACGTTTGAGTGCATCCACCATGATGAGCAACTCCATGAGTGAATCATTGGTGGGCGCACAAGTGCTTTGCACCACAAATACATCGCGGGCACGCACGTTTTGGTTGATTTCAACCGTAACTTCGCCATCTGAAAATCGGGAAACCTTGGCTGCACCAAGAGAAATGCCCAGATGCTCGGCGATTCCTGCGGCAACCCCTGGATTGGAGTTACCCGTAAAAATCATGAAGTCAGGGATGCTGGATGCAGCGGAGGATGAAGTGGATGGGAGAGCCTGCATTCGGATTCCAACAGAAGAGAGCGGGAAGAAATTTGGCAGGGGAAAAAGGATTCGAACCTTTGCATGCTGGAATCAAAATCCAGTGCCTTAACCAGCTTGGCGATTCCCCTACACGGGTAGCTGACAAAATCAACTACCGATAAACCTACTAGACCACATCGCTATTAACCCACCCTGCAAGAGGATGCGTCAATAAATTGTTGCATATCCTGAACTGCATTCCCTTGGGAGCAGAACCGATATGATTGATAGCATCTATTGTATCCAATATTGTATCCAACAAATGGGCAAATACCGCACTTCCAGAACCGGTCATCCGACCTTGAAGCCCTTTGGACTTCAACCACTCTAAAGAACCTAGTATATCAGGGCAGAGCTTTTCGGCGACTTGCTGCAAGTCATTTTGACCAAAATCAAATGTATTTGCTGCGAAGTCCTGCATTGTAGCAAGTTTTGTGTCCCTTTTTAGCAGGGGGTCAGAAAAAATCAATCGAGTTTCCAACCCAGCTTCGGGTTTGACCACCACAAATGATGCAGCAGGTAACACCATCGGGGTGATTTTTTCCCCAATTCCTTCCACCCATGCGTTCCCTCCACCCAAGAAAAATGGAACATCCGCTCCCAACGATAAACCGATGGATGCGAGTGTCTGCGAAGGTAAATTCAATTTCCACAAGCGATTCAACGCCAATAAAGTAGAGGCAGCATCGGAAGACCCACCGCCCATACCCGCTTGTGCGGGGATGGATTTGGCGATTCCGATATGCACACCCCAAGGACACTGCGTGAAATGTTGCAAGGCTTTGGCTGCTCGTACCACCAAATCATCTGCTGGCAGGGGCGTGGTCAAATCTTCGCGGCTGATTTTTCCATCGGAACGTTTTTCAAAATGCAGGGTGTCGCACCAATCAATCAACATAAAAACCGATTGCAACAGATGGTAACCATCGGCACGGCGACCCGTAATGTGCAAAAACGTATTCAGTTTGGCGGGTGCGAGAACATCGTAGAAAGACTTCATGGTTCTTCGGTAATTAAAACAATCTTCAAATCTACGGGAATTTCCGGTGGGTTGCGTCGTGCCAACACCTTTCCTTTTGCAAGCTGGCTTAAATCGGCTTCCCAACCTTGGGTGAGTTCTTTATTGCTTTGATTGCCTTGAAGCCATGCAAACATACTGCCAATAGGAAGTTTGGAACCCACCGCGTGCAGAGTTAAAGCATCCAAGGATTCAAAATCCCGCACCTCACCCCGCGCACGAAGTTTGGCTCCTTGCTCGCCCCATTCCAACTGTGCTGCGGTTAAACCCAGTAGCGTAGAAAATGTCAGAGTTCCCATCTTGGCATTGCCTGTCAATTCAAAATCGGCCGAAAATGTTTCCACCGGATTGGTATGAATTTTCAATGCCAAACGTCCTTGCCAATAATCTAATTTCGATGATTTATCCGCTGTAACGCGCGATGGTATTGCACAAGCAGCTATTAAAAATGTAGCTAATGACACAACCATCCAGCGCATGGGTCGCAATACCTTCATCATGGTTTTGGTTGATTTGGTTGATTTGGTTGCAATCGCTTCAAGGTTTCGAGCAAGGTGGTATTACTGGGATTGATTTTCAAACCTTGCTCCCAAACGGCGTTGGCTTGCGGGATTTGTCCTTTGCTCCAGAGGACTTCACCCAAATGGGCAGCAATTTCTGCGTCTTTCCCTGCTTCAAAGGCGCTTTGCAACAAACGCAAGGCTTCATCGGGATTGCCAGATCGAAACTCCACCCACGCCAAACTATCAATGATAAAAGGATCATCGGGTTTCAGATTCAAGGCTTCACGAATCAAGGAACGGGCTTCGGGTAAGCGGATGTTGCGCTCGGCAAACGAATAGCCCAATGCGTTGTAGGCGTTGTAATAACTGGCATCTAATCGGATGATTTGGCGCAAAATCGCTTCCATCGCATCGAATTGTGAGAGCTTTTCGGACTTCATTGCCAATTCGTAAAGATCATCAAGGTCGTTCGGAATTAGTTCCCGCGCTTGGGTGAGGTATTGTTGGATTTGTGCTTCCCCCAGCGCTCCAAGTTGGCGGTGTTGGGTGATTTTGGCAAGAGCAGCGTATGCTTCCATCATCCCTCGTCGTTCTTTTTTCTGTTCTTTTTCTGGGGCGGCTTGCAACAACTGAAGGTAGGCTTTGAACGACGGCTCGGCATTTTCGTAACGCGATTCTTCCATATCCAATGCGGCACGCATCAACCATCCGTCGGCGTATTGGGGATTTTGCTGAAGCAATACCAGCGTTTGGGCATAAGCATCCGAGAGGTGCTTGATTTTCCACAGAGCGTTGATGTAAACAAGGTGCAATTCGGGTTCATCTGCGTCCTTGGTTTTCTTGGGACGTTGGAAGTATGCGCGAATCATCGGTTCGGTGGCTGGAATGTTTTTTTCTAGCAAATAAATCGCAAAAAGGGTCGCCTCTTTGGAGTTAGCATCTAACGATACGGCTTTGCGGTAGGCATCCAACGCGCCCTCGGTATTTTCTGCTGCCATGCGCAAAAGCCCCACGGCAACCCATAAATGAGGCCCGATGGTGCGGTTTGATAACTCGGATTGAAAGGCTTTTTCCACCATCGTTACGGCGAGTTTTTTATCTTTTACCAGCGCAAAATGCGAGGGGATTTGCCGAATAAACTCCTTACGCTCGGCAATCGGGGTGGCAAGCAGTTGGCGTTTGAGCACCTGCTGGATTTCGGCAATGCGGTTCAATCCCAACAGCACCTGAAGTTGGTAGCGGTTCGCGCTGGCGGAGCTGGGAAAGGCTTTAACCCACGCGTTAATCACCTCCAACACCTTGGGGCTTGAACGGGTTCGGAGTGCCACTTCAAAAGCCCGCTCATACACGGCTTCTGAACGAATTTTGTGGGCGGCACGCAGCAATAGGTTCGCTCCCTGTGTATGGGAAGCCATTTCACGGGCTGCTATCTCGCCTACCAATAATTCGTAGAACGTATCAACCGATAACGTGCTTTGCGGTATATCGACTACGGCAGTAGCATCCGCTTCGGTCGTATCGGCAGCATGAGACCCCATGCTGAGAAGGGTCAGAAATGCGAAAGTATGGAGGTATTTAAGGCGTAGCATCAGGTCATAATAATCGAAGTTCAACGAATCTTTCTATCCTTTTTCTATCCTTTTTCTATCCTTTTCATACCATCTTTACCATGCCTGAGTTACCTGAAGTTGAAGTGACACGTCTTAGTTTTGTTCATCGTATTTCTGGATCGTATATTGAGGAAGTACGTCTGGGGAAGCCCTTGCGTTGGTCGCTGGGTATTGAACCCTCCGAGCTTACGGGGCGCATGGTGCTGGGTGTGCGTCGGCGGGGCAAGTACCTGCTGCTTGATATGGATACGGGGTTATTGCTTATTCATCTTGGGATGTCGGGGCGTTTGTCGTTTTCTTGCAACCCCCCGGAAGCAGGCAAGCACGATCACTTTGAAATGCGCACCTCCGCTGGCGTATTGCGCCTGCACGACCCCAGACGTTTTGGTGCAGTGGTCTGGGCGGCAGAAGAAAAAGCCGAATCTGCCCAAAAATTGCTGGGGAAGCTGGGAATGGAACCGCTCTCAGACGAATTTACTCCCCAAAAATGGTATCTTGCCTTGCAGCGTAGAACCGCACCGATCAAATCGGTGTTACTAGCGGGAGATACGGTCGTCGGCGTGGGCAACATTTATGCGTCAGAAGCCTTATTTGGAGCACGAATTCGCCCTACCATTAGGGCGTGTGATTTGAGTCTGGCGCGTGTGGTGCGTTTGCATGGTGCGGTACAACAGGTTTTGGCACGGGCATTGGAGGTGGGGGGTAGTACCTTGCGCGATTTTTCTAACGCGCATGGAGAAGACGGGCATTTTCAACTGGAAGCAAGGGTTTATGCCCGCGAGGGTTTGCCATGCACCGTGTGTTCCACCCCAATTCGGATGCTACGACAAGGGCAGCGCTCTACATTTTTCTGTTACAAATGCCAGAAATATTAAAACGTAAGATGCGATTGAAGAGTGCTATATTGAGCAAATCAATGGGGGTATAGTGACAGCTACTTTTACAGAAAAATTTGACCAACTCGGGGCATGGCGGCGCGAATTTGCGCTACGTCTGAAATTGCTAGCCGAGTGGCTGAGGGATAACGACTTAATCGACTCTGGATTGGAAGAGCGCTTGGCACGTTTGGGTGAGCAGGTGCGCTCGGATAAGGTCATGGTTGCTTTTGTTGCAGAATTTTCGCGTGGAAAATCAGAACTCATTAACGCCGTATTCTTTGCTGGATACGGTCGGCGCATCATGCCCGCTACGGCGGGTCGTACCACCATGTGCCCTACCGAGATGGGTTATGACCCTGAAGTCCCGCCCTGCTTGCGTTTGTTACCCATAGAAACCCGACTGAAATCACAAGCCTTGATGGAATGGCGCATGGCTCCCGAAAAATGGGAGCGGTTTGATTTGGATGTCAATAATTCTCAGCAACTGGCATCGGTCATGGAAAAAGTGGCAGAGGTGCGCATGGTCACCAAAGACCGCGCCCGTGCTTTGGGATTGTGGAACGATGATTCGCCCGATGACAACCCGCCCTTGGATGCGGATGGTATGGTGGAAGTTCCCAAATGGCGGCACGCGCTCATCAACATTGCACACCCTTTGCTGAAACAAGGTTTGGTCATTCTCGATACCCCCGGATTAAATGCGATCGGAGCCGAGCCCGAACTCACCGTGAGCCTGATTCCCCAAGCACACGCCGTGGTGTTCATTTTGGGTGCAGACACGGGTGTGACCAAATCCGACCTCGCTATTTGGCGCGAGCACCTGATGCCCGATGCGGATTCGCACGATTCGCGCTTGGTGGTGCTCAACAAAATTGATGGTTTGTGGGATGCCTTGAGTACCACCGCACAAATTGACCTTCAAATTAAACGCCAACAAACCTCAACCGCCGAGATTTTGGGGATTCCCCACGACCATGTGATTGCGGTATCTGCCCAAAAAGGCTTGGTTGCCAAGGTTACCAAAGATGCCGAACTGCTTACTCGCAGCCGCTTGCCCGTTTTGGAAGAAGCGCTAGGGATTGGCATGATGAAGAAGCGGCAAAAAATTCTGGGCAATGCCATGATTTCTGGCATTACCGATTTGCGTACCGAAGCCGCCCGCATCATCAATGTGCGCAAGCGTGATTTGACCGAGCAACTGATGGAATTGAATGGGCTGCATGGCAAAAATGCCTCGATGGTGCGGCATATGCGTTCCCGCATCGCCCAAGAGCAAACCGAATTCAATTTAGGTGGAGCCAAAATCCACGCCGTGCGTTCCGTTCATATGCGTTTGATGCGTGAAGTGCTAGACCTTTTGAGCACCACCATGCTCAAACAAGAATTGGGGCAGTTAAGCCAGCGTTTGCAAGCGAAAGGTATCAAACTCGGGATTCGCCAAGCGTATGACGATACCTTTGGTCGTTTGCGTGGCAATTTGCAAAAAGCGCAGCTTTTGTGCAATGAAATTCAAAGTATGTTGGGTGCATCGTTCAAGCAACTGAATGTGGAACACGGCTTTTCTTTGCAAGTTCCGCCTGCACCGTTGATGGATAAGCACATGGCAGATTTGGATGCCGTTGAGCGCAACCACCTGCAATACCTGAGCCTGACCAATGCGTTGAAACTGGCACAACCCGAGTTTGCCGACCGCCTTATGCGGGCACTCGCAACCCGTTTACGTACCATTCACGATACCGCCTTGGCAGATGTAGAGTTGTGGAGCAAAACCGCTGGCGCACAAATTGATGTGCAGTTGCGTGAACGCCATCGCCATTTCCGCCACCGTTTGGAAGCGATTGACCGCATCCAGCAAGCAACTGGCGGGTTGGAAGAGCGGGTAAAAGATATTGACCAGCAAGAAACCGCGCTGTACCAAGTGGAACTGAAATTGATTGAATTGACCGATCATCTTTTGGCCGCCAACCGCGCGATTACCGAGGATGCTCCACCACCACCCGATGCCAATGCGAATGCCAATACCAATACCAGTATCGACACCGATACCGTTATTGCAGCATGAGTTTCATGAGTTTCATGAATTTCATACGTTCGATCATTTCACTATTTTGAAATCTTTTGCAATCAAGGTTGTACAGTGGCAAATGGTGCAGGGGCGCAACCATTTGCCTTGGCAACAAAGCCGTGACCCGTATCGGGTTTGGCTTTCGGAAATTATGTTGCAGCAAACCCAAGTGGCAACCGTGCTGGGGTATTTTGAACGCTTTACCCACCGCTTTCCCGATTTAGCCAGCCTTGCCCATGCCACGCAAGACGAAGTATTAGGACTTTGGAGCGGTTTAGGCTACTACACCCGCGCCCATAATTTGCTGCGATGCGCCCAACAAATTACAGGGGATTACGGTGGAATTTTCCCCCGTACAGCGGCGCAGTTGGAAACTTTACCGGGTATAGGGCGTTCGACGGCGGCGGCGATTGCATCGCAATGCTTTGGTGAGCGCGTCGCTATTTTGGATGCCAACGTCAAGCGCGTCATTGCACGGGTCGCGGGATTTGAAGGCGATTTAGCCCAAGCCGCGAATCTGCGCCAACTGTGGCAAATCGCATCCGATTATCTGCCCTCCGAATCCGAATCCGAATCCGACTCTGATTCTTCCCTCATGCCCCGCTACACCCAAGGCATGATGGATATAGGGGCGATGGTGTGTTTACCGAATCGTCCGCGTTGTGGTGAATGCCCCGTACAAACCGAATGCGCGGGTGCAGCCAGCGATCCGCAGCGTTACCCTGTGAGTAAGCGTAAAATCAAACGCAGCAGCCAAGCGCTGTGGCTTTTGTGGGCGCAAAAATCGGACGGTTCGATTTACCTCCATAAGCGTCCCGCCAAAGGGATATGGGCGAATTTGCATTGTTTACCCGTGTTTGATTCGGAAAGTGCGGTACGTGAGGCACTCCCCCCTGAATGGCAACCTTTGTTGCGCCCGCTCCCCGCGTTTGCCCATGTTTTAACGCATAAAGATTTGCAACTCAACCCATGCCAACTGCTGGCAGATGATGCCAAAATCGAATGGCAAAATGGACGCTGGGTTGCCGCCCAAAATTGGAAAGTGCTGGGGTTGCCTGCACCGATTCGGAAGCTGCTAGAGCTTGGATCAAACTACCCTAGCTTTTGAAAATAATTTTTTTTGTTCAACCCCCTTTGCAAGCCATTGTTTCTAAAGCGATTTTAGAACGTGATAGAATGAATCACTGCCCTGAATCTAAAGGGATTAAGACGTATTTGTAACCTTTATAAAGCCCGTAACCTAGAATGAATCACTGCCCTGAATCTAAAGGGATTAAGACATTGACATGAGGAGAATCTTCAGTCTGACAGGAATGAATCACTGCCCTGAATCTAAAGGGATTAAGACAATATCTGCAAAGGCGGTCTGATGGTTGTAAGAATGAATCACTGCCCTGAATCTAAAGGGATTAAGACGATCGTCAAGATGATAAGCTCTAGCTTCGAACGAATGAATCACTGCCCTGAATCTAAAGGGATTAAGACATCCGAGAGCTGCGCCGTGAATTGCTTCACATGAATGAATCACTGCCCTGAATCTAAAGGGATTAAGACTACTAAATTCGGTGATGATAAAGATCGTGTCAGAATGAATCACTGCCCTGAATCTAAAGGGATTAAGACAGTACCGGAAAGATAAAGTTTCGTTCTTCTGGAAGAATGAATCACTGCCCTGAATCTAAAGGGATTAAGACGGAGAAGATAAGGTTATGTTTTTACTATGCGAAGAATGAATCACTGCCCTGAATCTAAAGGGATTAAGACAGAAGAGGGATGACTAAAAAACCGTACATGATGAATGAATCACTGCCCTGAATCTAAAGGGATTAAGACCTGGTAACCACGAGATATTCCGCAGGCGATGAATGAATCACTGCCCTGAATCTAAAGGGATTAAGACCTATCGTGATAGCGATAGCGTGTCGATTTTAGGAATGAATCACTGCCCTGAATCTAAAGGGATTAAGACCTCCTTAAGTGTTCCTACTGTCATCGCGTGTGCGAATGAATCACTGCCCTGAATCTAAAGGGATTAAGACTTGTGTACACGGAGGTTCTCAGCGGCGGCCACGAATGAATCACTGCCCTGAATCTAAAGGGATTAAGACGGATAAGCCGAATAATCTGGCTATCGTTCTCATGAATGAATCACTGCCCTGAATCTAAAGGGATTAAGACTAAATGAGCCGTCAACAAACGTATACCGTTCAGAATGAATCACTGCCCTGAATCTAAAGGGATTAAGACCGATACAAACCAGTCTTCTTAACGCGCAAGCTGAATGAATCACTGCCCTGAATCTAAAGGGATTAAGACGCAGACATTCTTGGACGTGACTTCTCTACTGTGAATGAATCACTGCCCTGAATCTAAAGGGATTAAGACTGAAGAACCCTGCATTTATCAGGGCTGTACGAGAATGAATCACTGCCCTGAATCTAAAGGGATTAAGACGTTATCAATACCGCCAAACTTCGGTAACGGTAGGAATGAATCACTGCCCTGAATCTAAAGGGATTAAGACGCCATTGCGCGAGCAATGCTTCGATCTTTGTCCGAATGAATCACTGCCCTGAATCTAAAGGGATTAAGACTTCCCACGAAGTAAGTTTTTTCGGATGTGTTCGGAATGAATCACTGCCCTGAATCTAAAGGGATTAAGACAATAACTTCATGGAATCCTTCATACCACTGAAGAATGAATCACTGCCCTGAATCTAAAGGGATTAAGACGTAAGCACATCCCATTGACTTACGCAAAGCCTTGCCCCCCTTCGGGGCACTCTCCCTTGGCAAGGGGAGAAAAGGCGGGATTGGCGCGGAGCTGAAATTGGCAACCTTGCCATTCCACATTTAGGCACTGAATCTGCCTACACTGTGGGGTATGAAAAACCTTGAAGCCACATTCCAAATCGTCACCCCGATGTTTTTAGGGGGCGCTGACCACCAAGCCACCACTATTCGACCCTCTAGCATCAAAGGTGCTCTGCGCTTTTGGTGGCGAGCACTGAATTGGTCAAAACATCCCAACTTGCAATCACTGCATAAACAAGAAGCCCAATTATTTGGTGCTGCTGCATCGGATAACGGCGGTGGCGGGCAAGGGGTGTTTTTGATGAGGGTTCTACCCAATAAAACTCCTCTGCAAACTACCAAAGAAAAAATAATCCATAAAGATTTTTCCAGTCAAACGGCGGCACGCTATCTTGGTTATGGGTTGATGGAGGCTTTTAATAGCAAGGAGAAAGGAACAAGTGCTGGGCAATTAACCAGAGATTGCATCAATGAAGGGCAATCATTCGTTGTCGAATTACTCTTTCGTAAAGAAATTGACGAAAGCGTTAAAGAAGCCCTTATTGCTTTTGGACTATTAGGTGGATTAGGGAGCCGTGCAAGAAAAGGGATGGGAAGTATTGCACTACAAACTATTCGTACAGGTGAAGAAAATATCTGGCTTGCTCCAAAAAATAACGACGAATATCGAACAGAAATAAAGCGTGTTTTGAATGATTGCAATGTAGTAAAACCTGCCCCTTACAGCGCTTTTCATTCAGAAACACGAGTGGATTGGTTATTGGAAGAATCTAATCCTTTCACGGCACTCAACACCTATGGCACTGCAATGATGATGTATAGAAGCTGGGGAAATGGCGGTAAGGTATTAGGTAAAGAATCTGAAAAAAACTTCCAAAACGATCACGATTGGTATAGAGAACGCGAAAAAGTTCCGTCTAATTTTCATCCGAGACGCATTATATTTGGATTACCGCATAATTATAGTAAACATGAAAAAGACCATGTTAATCCTGAAAATTATGAGCGACGTGCCAGTCCATTGTTTTTACATATACACAAAATTGAAGATAAATATGTTGGTATTTCTATATTGATGAAATCTGATTTTTTACCAACAAATGAAAAAATTAAGGCTGGGACTGGGAAAGAACCAGTCGATGCAAAAATTGAGTGGGATGTTCTCACAGATTTTTTAGATGGATTAGTAAAAGAAACTGAAAAACCACGTTTTCCTAAAAAACAACTTCTATGGGGTAAAAAATGAGCCAAGAAAAATACTTTCACTTCACCATTGGCCCCGTACAAGGCTTTGTAGCCCAAGCGCGGCGCACGCGAGATTTTTGGGCGGGGTCATTTTTACTATCGTGGCTTTCAGGCGTGGCGATGGCGGAGATTATTCGCCAAGGTGGTGAAATAAAATTCCCTGTTCCACCAGATGGATATTTGGATTGGATTGAAGGTAAGGGTAAAAGTGAAAAACCTCGTCAAGGGGCTATTCCAAATCGGTTCAAAGCGACGGAAGCCAAAGTTCCAGCGGGATTTGATGGTAAAAAAGTCAAACAATGCGTGCAAGAAGCATGGTTTGCGCTTGCCGAACATATTTGGAAAGAAGATTGTCTTTCCAAAATAAGTACCGCATCAACCCGCGCTATTTGGGAACGCCAAAATAAGAATTTTTGGGATATTAGTTGGGTATTAACGAAGGATGATACCGATACATCCCTCATGGATCAACGCAAAAACTGGCGAAGCCATTATGCAGAATCGGGCGAACCGGGTGTGAAGTGCATGGTGATGGATGGGTGGCAAGAACTTTCTGGTGCAGAGCGTCCCGGTAAAGAAGGTAATAGTTTTTGGAAAGAAATACGCGAAGATGCAAAGCGTACAGGCATTAAAACTGACCTTGGCGAAAAAGAACAATTATGTGCTTTAGCTTATGTCAAACGCCGATTTGCACGGTATTTTGGTTCATTCAATGATAAAAAATTGGAAAGTGGTTTAACGGTAAACGGCTGGAAACTAGAAACGGGTATGCCATCGGTTAGCTATATGGCGGCGGTGCATTGGTTGGAAAAGTTAATTCAAACCGCTAATTTTGAAGAAGTAAAACCTCTTTTGGAAGCCGCACGCAATGTTGTAAATAACTCTAACAATGTTGTAAATAACTCTAAAGATGAGTGGGATACGCAGATTGTATGCCTCAAAACTGCCGCAGGTTCTTGGACTTCGGATAATGATAAGCGCCGTCT
>JBDKGR010000042.1:0-17560 GCA_039798085.1 Pseudomonadota bacterium | reverse complement strand
TCCGTACCCGCCGGTAACGTAACACCGGATGGAACGGTTACGCCTGTAGGCAACTGCACGCTGCTGGGAACCTGCACTCCGGGGGGCAACTTGGTTCCGGTAGGAATGGTGCAATTTTCGGGAATCACCACACCAGCGGGTAAGGTGATGTTAGGTGGCAGTTTGACGTTAGAAGGAATCTCAAATTGCAGCGGTAACGAGACATTGGAAGGCAGCGATGTTCCCGCAGGTGGTGTGAAATTGGCGGGCAAAGTCACGCCGCCGGCATTTTTTCCGGTTACCACAGGGGCGAAAGTGCTGCCATCGGGGAAGCGAATCGCGCCACTGGCATCTATGCTCACAGCGGGCTTGCTAGGGTCGGCAATACGACCTTGTTGCTGGGTTTCGGGTAGGAAGGGCAAGAAAGAACCCGCGCCATTGACTTTCATCGAACCATCGCTATTGAATTCGACCAAATTGGCGGGCAACAATCCGGCATCTACCATCCCTTGTACCAACACTTGGTTGGTCAAAGGCGGAACGGTAACACCCGTGGGAATCGGCAAAGCAGGCGGTACGACCATACCCGCTGGTGGTTTGAAATCGGGCGGCAGGCTGTTACCGGGTAAAACTTGCAAGTTGCTAGGAAACTGGGGGTATTGTCCGGGCTTTTTCACCACAGGGACGAATTGCAGATTACCCCACACCAAAGAACCATCCGCCTGCATAGCTGGCGCACCCGTGGGGGGTGTAGCGGGTTTGTAGTTGGGGGGTGGCAAGAAAACGAACTGCTGGGAACCCAGTTGCAAACCACCATCGGTTCCGACGGTAATGCCTGCTTGCTCGGCAATGGTTTGCACCACAGGCGGCAATTCGGTGGCGTGTACGCACAGGGGCAATAAAGCGGTAGCTAGTGCGGTTAACGTAAAAATGCTTTGGGTATGACGCATCACAATCTCCTAGTTCCTAGTGTTGATACCATTTCATTCTAATCCCCTCAAAATAAAAAATGAATCCCCATTTGAATACCTGCTCCATTGGCATCGTCTTGCGCACGGTTTTATTCACCCAGTTGTGCGCTGCGTTGGGCGTGATGTTTGTGGCGACCAATGCGGTAGATTGGGCATTACGTCTCGCCCTGATAACCGGAGGTATTTTGCCTGCGACATTGGCTTGGCTACTCATTAGTTGTTTGGGAAAGCGGTGGATCAACCGCCTTCCCACCCTAGGGCAATACGGTGTACTCATTGGTTTGGGAGCGATCTGTGGGCTATATGGATGCGGTTTATTGGCGTGGTTTGCCCCCGTGCCCCGCCCCGCATGGGTTGGTAGTGCGTTGGCTGGAGCCTTGCTTTCGATGGGGTTGATTGCCTCTTGGGTGATGCGCTATCAAGGAAAAATGCCCGCTGATACTTCGGCACGTTTAGCCGAATTGCAATCGCGTATTCGTCCGCATTTTTTGTTTAATACCCTCAATAGTGCGATTGCGCTGGTACGTGCTGAACCTGCCAAGGCAGAATCCATGTTGGAAGATTTAAGCGATTTATTTCGCCAAGCTCTGAAAGATTCCGGTGAACCCGTCAGCCTTGGCACGGAGATTGATTTAGCACAGCGTTATCTTGCTATCGAGCAAGTGCGTTTTGGCAACCGCCTGCGCGTGCAATGGGTGCTAGACCCAGCGGCAAATAATGCCAAATTACCGCCCTTGCTGCTGCAACCGCTGGTGGAAAATGCCGTGCGTCATGGGGTAGAACCCAGCATTCAAGGCGCGGATGTGGGGATTTTTACCCAGCATCGAGGTAGCAGCGTGGTGATTAAAATTCGCAATACGGTGCTGAATCCCCGAACGACCACAGGGCACGGCATGGCGCTGTACAACGTCCGCCAACGCTTGGCGCTGCTACACGATGTGCAGGGACGCTTCAACAACCACCTAAAAAACGGTGTTTACACGGTGCGAATAGAGATTCCGATTTAATCTATTTAATGCAAATTAATGCAAATTAATGCAAATGCCGAGGCTTGCGACCGCTGCTACCGCCATGTCCATGCCCATTGCCGCCAAAGCCTCGGGGCAATCGACCGATGTCGAGGGAATTGTTGAGCGAATCCAAGCGTTGCGAAAATAATTCATCCACGGCAGCCACCACACCACCTAATTCAGAGCCATCAAAGTGGCGCTCCATCAAATTCACCATATCTTGTACCAGCAAATTGCGCTGCACCTGCATAATGGCGGCGGGCGTGGGACCGACGAAGAGCATCATAAAATCGTCGCGCGATTCGGCATCAGGGTCTTCATCTTCATCGTCTTCATCAAACTCGGTATCGTAAAACGTGACTTCAATGACCGCTCCTTCATCCGCCACTTCATTGAGATTCATGCACAAATCATCCAATGATTGGCGAAAATCATCGTCCCCCGCTACCGTCCAGCACATTTGCAACAGATGCTCTTTGGCGATGAAATGAATACCCGGTTCATCGTCAAACGCGCTGCTAGCACCTTGCGTCAAAGAGCGTGCTCCCGCATACTTCCAAAGGGGTTTGAGTACCTCAGAAAGTTGCTCGGTGCGAACATCGGGGCGCAGCGAAACTTGTCCATGCACATGAATATGAAAAGGTGTGTTGTATGACATAGCGGACATCTCCTGAAAAACTCTCAGCCATTGTACGTAGGCGGATGGGCATATTGGGAGATATGCCGACACATTCCCCCCGTATGATTACGTATTTTTTAACCTATTATCAAACCCATCAATCAAACCCATCATCGAAAATTATGAACCATCGCAAAATTCTGGTCGCCCAAGGTGGCGGTCCTACAGCTGTTATCAACCAATCTATGGTCGGTGTGACGTTGGAAGCACGGCGCTTTCGCAATGTGGAACACGTTTATGGCGCGTTGCACGGCGTGCGCGGCATTTTGAATGAGGATTTTGTTCACCTGACACAGGAAACAAGCCACAACCTCGAATTGGTCGCCAATACGCCTTCCAGCGCCCTCGGTTCTACGCGCGATAAACCCGATGCCAAGTATTGCCATGAGATTTTCAAGGTGCTGCGTGCCCATGAAATCGGACAGTTTTACTATATCGGTGGTAACGATTCATCCGATACCGTGCGCATTGTGAGCGAAGAAGCCCGCAAAGCGAATTACGATTTGCGCTGCATTCACATCCCCAAAACGATTGATAACGACCTTGTAGGCAATGACCACACCCCCGGTTTCCCCTCTGCGGCGCGTTTTGTTGCACAAGCCTTTGCCGGTGCGAATTTGGACAACGCGGCATTGCCCGGGGTGTATGTTGCGGTTGTTATGGGTCGCCATGCTGGATTTTTGACGGCAGCATCGGCTTTGGGTAAAAAATTCCCCGATGACGGCCCGCATTTGATTTACCTACCCGAACGCACTTTTGTACTGGAAAAATTTCTAGCCGATGTCAAAGCCACTTATGAGCGCTTGGGTCGTTGCGTGGTGGCCGTATCGGAAGGCATTCACGATGCTTCGGGTGTTTCCATTGCCGCCCAGCTTGCCAAAGATTTGGAACACGATGCCCACGGCAATGTCCAACTCTCCGGCAGCGGCGCGTTGGCAGATTTGTTGTGCGAAGAAATCAAAGCCAAACTCGGTATCAAGCGCGTGCGGGGCGATACGCTGGGCTATTTGCAACGTTCGTTTATTGGCTGCGTGTCCGATATTGATCAGCGCGAAGCCCGTGAGGTCGGTGAAAAAGCCGTTCAGTTTGCCATGTGGGGTGACCGCGATGGTTCGGTTGCCATCAAGCGCACGGGCTTTTATTCGGTGGAATACGAGCTGCAAGAACTGGAAGCCGTAGCCGGTAAAACCCGCGTCATGGAAGATGAATTCATCACCCCCTGCGGTACGGGGGTTACCGATGCGTTCCGTATGTATTTGCGCCCCTTGTTGGGTTCGGGAATGCCCGATGCGTTCCGTTTGCGCAGCAATCCGGTTGAAAAAGTGCTGAATCGAACCGCGTAATCGAACCGACTCAACGGTTTCATTCGATTTCATTCGATTTCATCCGATAATTGGTTATGCCACAACTTGATTTCTTTGCTGCCGACCCTGCGGGGTTGGAACTAACGCAACCCAAACGGCGCAGTGCGGTGCGCCAAAGGCTTGCCCCTGTTGTTCCTCTTGCAGCGGAACCCGTGCTGCCTACACCTACACCTACACCTGCACCTAAACCACCACCACCACCATCACTACCACCTTCTGCTCCTTTTACACCTGTAATCGCCCTGTCGAAAAGTGATACGTTGGAGTCGATGGCACTGGAATTGGAAGCGCATCTCGATTACCGCGTGTTGCGTCGATTAAAACCTTGCATGGACTGGATTTTTCCATCCGATGCGCCCTTTTCTTCTCCCCAATCCACTTGTCACATTGTGATATTGGATACAGAAACCACGGGCTTGGATCACAGCAAAGACCGACTCATGGAGCTGGCATTGCTGCGCGTGGAGGTGGATGTCGCAACGGGTTTACCCGTGGGTCGTGTTCAAGTTTATGATGGGTTGGAAGACCCCGGCATCCCGATTCCGAGCGAAATACAAGAGCTGACGGGCATTATTCCCAACATGGTGCAAGGTCAGCGCTTGGATGAAAAACGCATCGCCGAATTATTGCAAGGCGTGCATTTGGTTATTGCCCATAACGCGGGCTTTGATCGTCCTTTTGCCGAGGCGCGTATCCCGCGCTTTCGGGAATTGGCATGGGCGTGTTCGGTGGTCGAGATTCCGTGGAAGGCGCAAGGTTACCGTTCCGCCGCATTGGAAAGTTTGGCATTGGATTGGGGATGGTTTTACGATGCGCATCGGGCAGAAATGGATTGCCATGCCTTACTTGCCGTACTCGCCAAACCGCTACCGCAAACCGATATTACGGGCTTGGGGCATTTATTGGAGCAACTGCAACATCCCGCCTACAACGTATCCGCCACCAACGCACCGTTTGATGCCAAAGATAAACTTAAAGCCCGAGCTTATCGTTGGAGCGCCGAGAAAAAGGTATGGCATACCTTCGTACTCGGTGCGGATGCCTTGCACGCAGAACTGGAGTGGCTGAAAGGACATATTTATTTGTTCCGCTCCGCCGTAGTTCAAGTCGAACGGATGGATGCACGGGTACGCTATTCCGGTCGCAGCGGAGAACTGCAATACCACCCGCTATGAAAGCATTCCCCAGCGCTTTGCCGCCAAATTGTTCAAGCATTTGCGGTGAATACGAATAATTTCATAGCACTTCATGCAGGCTGGCTGTGCTCCACAGCCCTTTTTGCCATAATTTTTCGGTAGCGGGTGTATCGCTGACCAACCAACGCCGAATCAGTGGTGCAAGCGGTGTGGTTGCAGGGTTGATGAGCAAAATATAGCGTGCATCATCGGCTGGATTGCTGGTTTCGCGCCCCATTTCGATGATTTCGTGCAACTGCCCTATCCAATCCATACCTGCTAAAGATTCCAATACCGGTTCTAAACGCAGTGGGTCAAGGCGCAAGGCGGTACAAAGTTGATCCAGAGTCAGCCCTTTGATAGCTTCTTGCGAACGCGCTTCATGCAAATGGCGTAGCACTTCCAACGCTACTTCCATCTGCCAACCCTGTGGGGTAGCCCGTTGGACATCTTTGGCAAGCAGACTCGGCAAATGGGCGGTGAGGGTCGCACCAAACAGCACAATCAACCACACTGCGTAAATCCAAATCAGCAAAATAGGCAGCGTAGCAAAAGCACCATAAATCAACGAATACGTGGGAACGCGGCTGATGTAAAAACCCAGTATGCGTTTGGCAAGTTCCAACCCTATGGCAACCAGCAAGCCACCAATCCACGCATGACCCCACCGTACATGGGTATTGGGAACAAAACAAAACATCGTTGCCATTGCCGTCGCCACCAGTAGCACTTGCAAGGGGTCAATCAATAAGATAAAACCACCGGGTAATGCCGTCACAATTCCGCTGGATACCGAAGCGACATAGGAACTCATGCTCACAATCAACGCCAACAGCATCGGCCCTAAACTGATACACGCCCAGTAAATCAACAAACGCTGCCCCAAAGGACGCACTTTGCGCACACGCCAAATGGTATTGAGGGTGCGATCAATCGTCAAAATCAGCACCAAAGCCGATGTCAATAAAGCCGCTAAACCCACAATACCCAGCCGACTCGCTTTTTTGGCAAATTGATTGAGATAATCCAATACTTGGCTGGCGATATTCTCAGGAATCAAACTATCCATAAACCATTGCTGCAATACCGTTTGAAACTTGGAAAATATCGGAAATGCCGTAAACACCGCCAAGATAACCGTCATGAGCGGAACAAGGGCAATCACCGTGGTAAACGTCAGGCTACTGGCGGTTAGCCCGAGACGATCTTCTTGAAAACGCTCCCGCACCGTAGCCAACGCACGTATCCAAGGGATGTGCAGCACTGAACCCAACCAATCCTGAAAACGCTGTATCCGATTTTGCATACGATTCACACCTGTTTATCCCTACTTCCGTATCCCGCTATATCATCCTACCCAATGAATAAAATCCATCTTACCCGTGTTCTCGCCGTCAGCAGTTTGCTGGGGCTGATTGTGCTGTCCCTTGCGTGGGAACTTTTTTTAGCCCCTTTGCGCCCGGGTGGTTCAACCCTCGCACTCAAGGCGATTCCCTTGTGCATTCCGCTCATCGGCTTACTTAAAAATCGCATGTATACCTACCGCTGGGTGAGCCTGATGGTGTGGCTGTACTTTACCGAAGGCGTAATCCGCGCATGGGGCGACCGACCACCGAGCAATTATTTGGCAATGGCAGAAATTGTGCTGTGTTTGCTATTATTTATTGCCTGTGCGCTGCATGTGCGGCTGCGGTTTAAGAACGCCAAATAAACAAATTGAGAAAAATAAATTCCCCTATATGACCGATCCGATTTTTACCACTCCCATGCCCAATATCCAAAAACTCGAAGCGCTGCGCCAGCTTTTTCCGCAGGCAATAGAAACCGATACCGATGGGCGCATTCGCATCAACGCCGCTGCGTTGCAAATTGCCATCGACCCCGCCAACCCTGCGGGCGTGCAAGTGGAAGAAGATGGTTTTGAAATGCGCTGGGTAGGGAAGCGTGAGGCTTACCACAGTGCTTTTGTACCCGTTCAAAAAATCCTTGCCCCGCTTCCTGATGAAAGTAAAAATTGGGATAACACGAATAATATCTTAATCAAAGGCGATAACATTGATGCGTTACGCTTATTGCGCCAGAGTTATTTTGGAAAAATCAAGTTAATCTATATTGATCCGCCCTATAACACGCAAAGCGATGCCTTTATCTACCGTGATGATTTTACTGCCAAGCAAAACGAAATACTCACGCAATTAGGTTATGCGAAGGAGAATATCGACTATATCCAAAATATCTATTCTGCCCGAACGCATAGCGGTTGGTTATCTTTTATGTATCCACGTTTGTTATTGGCAAAAGATTTATTGCGGGATGATGGGGTTATTTTTATTTCAATTGATGATAACGAACAGGCGCAGTTGAAATTATTGTGCGATGAGATTTTTGGGCAGGAAAATTTTGTTGCTAATTTTATTTGGCAGCATAGAAAATCCAGCCAAAACGATGTAGATATTTCCCTTTCACATAATTACATTTTGACTTATGCAAAAAATAGAGCGTTATGTGAATTCAACTCTTTATCCATTAACGAATTAAAATTTACTAATCCAGACAACGACCCACGCGGCGACTGGGCAGCTGACCCAATGGATGCACCAGGTATTCGAGAAAATTTATCGTATGCCATTAAAAACCCGCAGACTGGTGATATTTTTTATCCCCCAAATGCACGGCATTGGCGATTTACAGAGGAAAAATTTTTACAGGCCATTGCAGATAATCGTATTGTTTTTGGAAAAAAAGGTAAAAGCAAACCACAGTTTAAACGATTTAAATCTGAAGCGCATGAAAAAGGTGTAAGTCCATTTACCATTTGGACAGACTGGGGGACTGCAACCGATGGTACTAAGGAATTGCTGGAAATTTTTGAAGGTTCCAAGATTTTTGAAACGCCAAAACCTGTACGTCTTATGGCTGAAATTGCCAAATTAGCAGCAGAAAAAGATTCCATCGTCCTAGATTTCTTCGCAGGCAGCGGCACAACCGCTGAGGCGGTGATGCGTTTGAATGCGGAGGATGGTGGGACACGGCAATTTATTTTGGTGCAAATCCCCCAGCCGATTGATGCCAAAAAGCAAAAAGAAGCGCACCACTTTGTCACCCACACCTTGGGCAAGTCGGAGGCAACAATTTTTGAGATTACCGCCGAACGAATTCGCCGAGCAGGAAGCAAAATTGATAGCACTACACGCATAACTGGTGCGCTTGATACGGGTTTTCGAGTTTTTGAATTGGTGGATGACCCCGAAGCACTGCTGCTGCAAAAACCGCTGCAAGAAACAACACAAGAGGACTGGCAAGCCTTCCAAACCACCATCGCCACCCCCCAAATCGAACAACGCCCGCGTGTGCTTTACAACTTGCTGCTAGCCGAAGGGCTACCGCTGACTGCGCCGATGGTAGAAGTTATCCCCGACCACCTCTACCGCGCCGCCAATGTATTATTTATTTTGCACGCCATGCCGCTAGATATTTTTAGTGATATTTTGCGTGAATTGAAAAATAACAAAAATAATAATGAAACACCTGTTAATTATCTAACGATATATGCCCCGTGGGTAGCAGATGACAATTTTATGCTAGGCATTCAAACGGTTGCCGAGACACTAGGGTTTCCGGCGGATAAAGTACGGGTGCGGGGATAAACAATAATGGCATCGCAATCTCAATTCCAATATACCACTCTCGCACACCAAACGGCGGCAGTTCAATCGCTGGCAGATGTTTTTAATGATGTACGGTTTATTCAACCGAATAATATCCATGTTAATCCTACTTTATTACAAGGTGAAGTAGCAGAAATAATTAAATCCAATATCGAGGCAATTCGGATACGCAATAAAGTCAGTGCGGGATCAATTTCTGTTCCCATTACCACCACACCCGCGCTAAACTTGGATATTTTGATGGAAACCGGCACGGGTAAGACGTTTACGTTTATTGAAACCATGCACCGCTTGCATCGGGATAAAAAATTATCCAAATTTATTATTTTGGTTCCAAGTAATGCGATTCGGCAAGGTACGCTTAAAAGTTTGCAAAGCACCGCAGAATTTTTTTCCAAACAATACGGACAAAAAATTAACGTCTTTAATTATTCGGCAAAAACCGTTAGTGGATTTATTCATGCTGCCAATACCAACATTGCGGTCATGGTGGCAACCTACCAGTCTTTTGCCGGAGATAGCAAACTTATTAACAAACGCGGCGTAGAAGCGAATTTATTTGGGCGTGCCAAGAGTTTTATGGAGGCATTGGCTATTATCCGCCCCGTTCTTATTATTGATGAACCCCACCGTTTTGAAGGCACACAGACACAAGAATATCTGGCTAAATTTAATCCGCTTTTCACGATTCGCTTCGGTGCAACTTTCAAAGGCAAAAACGACGACGAAAAATACCGTAATTTAATCTACACACTGGATAGTTTAGAAGCCTTCCGCCAACGTTTGGTAAAAGGTATTGTGGTAGATACGGTGGGCGGCGTGGGAGATACTGAGCCATTTTTGTGTTATCTCAGTCACCACGGCACGGCAAAGGAGCGAACGGCTACCGTGCAATACCGCACTGCCAGCGGCAAAACGGCAAGCATTCAGTTATCCGCCAAAAGTAATTTAGGGTGTGTTGCAGGAATGCCGTTTTTAGAAGGGTATATCGTCGATAAAATAACCCCCAAAGAATTATTGTTTGATAACGGTTTTGCTTTGCCGTTGAATGAACGTACAGCGTATGGAATGTTGGCAGAACAAACACAATCTCTTATTATTGAACGAGCGATTGCTAACCATTTTGATCGGGAAGAAATTTTATTCAGACAAGGAATAAAGTCCTTGAGTTTATTTTTTATTGATTCGGTAGCCAAGTATATGCCGGAAGGACAAGGAACCAATAAACGTCCAACAGATATTCGCAATGCGTTTGAAAAGCATTACAATGCCCACCTAGAACGGACTTTAGCCAAACCTTATTTATACCCTCCTTATCGTGCCTATTTAGAGCGTAGTGCAGAAGATATAGGAAAAGTTCACAAAGGTTATTTCGCCCGTTCTCACAGCGAAAAGGGCGAAGAGGAAGCGATTAAACTGATTCTACAAGAAAAAGAAAAATTATTATCTTTTGATACGGATTTGCGTTTTATTTTTTCGATGTGGGCACTGCAAGAAGGTTGGGATAATCCCAATGTATTTACCTTATGTAAGTTAGCACCTAGCCATTCACAAATCACCAAATTGCAGCAAATTGGGCGCGGGTTGCGCTTGGCAGTTAATCAGCAATTACAACGCTTACAAAACGACGACCCTGAGTTTGACCAAATTAATGAATTAACCGTAGTAGTCCCCGCAAGTGAAGGAGATTTTGTAGAAGCCATTCAAAGCGAAATTGCCGCCCATAGTGTGCAGCGTGTCGCGCGGGTATTTGACGATAAAACTATGATTGCCAACGGCATTGCTCCCAGTTCTCGTGTGGCATTGCGAATGTTAGATTCTTTGGCAGAATTAGGGGTTTTATCGGCAGATGATGTGAAAGATGAAGCAACATTGCTTTTAGACCGTAATACTTATCATGCTATGCGCTCTCAAATTATCGAGGTTTTTCATAATCTCAAGGGGCTTGAGCCCGCCAACGCTCGCGCTATGTTGAATTATTTGGATGCGTATTACGATGGTTACGGCGCAGTTAAACGAAAACAAGATAAAATTCGTACTAATTTAACGATTAACGCGAATCAATATCAAAAATTCAAAGCCTTATGGGAAAGTTTGAACCGCGATGCTATATTGCGTTATGAATTGGATACACCCGCATTGTTGAAAAGTATCCAAGCACGAATTCAACGGGATTTTGAGGTTCGCCCATTAAATATCCATATTACGCGCACGCAGAAAGTGCAATCTCTTCAAGATATCCACAGCATACAAACCAGCTATGCAGTTCAATCGCATAAAATTTATACACTGAGCAGTTTTATTACCGAATTAGCGAATAGCACACGGCTTAGTTATCATACCATCGCTAGTGTGCTAAAAAATATGCCCGCCGATAAATTTACACAAATTCAGCACAACGAAGGGCGAGCGTTGGTTTTGTTGCGCGATGTAATAACCTGCTGCATCTACGAATTATTGGTGCATAAAGTCAGCTACCAGTTACGAGAAACACGCGTAAAAACCGCACTCACTAATGCCAAAGGAGAATTGGTTTCTACCATTCCAACTACTTTGTGTGGGGTAGAAATTCATCCTATTGATAATGCAGAAGTTCGTAAGCGTTCACTTTTTGATGAGCCTATCATGCCCGTAGATAGCCAAATTGAGCGCGATACGGTAAACGAATCTGCCAGACACAATATTACTGTATTTGCCAAACTTCCCAAAGTGGATATTCCAACACCTGTAGGAAAATATAATCCAGACTTTGCTTATGTAATCGATAATAAAATCGATAACAAAATAAACAAAGAACTATATTTAGTAGTGGAAACCAAAGGTTATGATAACTTTGCCGATATTCCCGAAAAAGAACGTCTAAAAATAGATTCTGCTAAACGCTTCTTTCAATCGTTGCGGGAGGCGGGTATACCTGTACAATTTCAAACTAAATTAAATCGTGACCAATTGCTAGAAATCATTCAAAGCATTAGCAAAGAATCACCGTAACCTCCTTTTCGCTCCCCCTTAACCTTCATCAACTATAAAAGGATTTTTCATGTTTGGTTTATTCAAATTTTTCTTTGGTGCAGATGATATAGATACGGAAGAAACCAAGATTACCCGCAATGCCGTGAGTAGTTTGGATATTCAAGCAGAAATGACAGCGCATGAAAATTGGAAGATGCGCTTAAAACTTTACCTTGAAGGACAATCTACCGAACAATTTTCGCCCGAATTGGTGTGCCACGATAACCGCTGCGATTTAGGTCGATGGATTCATGGCACGGGTCAAGAAGCCTTGGGTAAATTCCCCGGTTTCACCACGCTGATGCGCCATCATCAAATGTTTCACTACACTGCCTCCAACGTGGTGGCACTGAATCTGGCAGGACAAAAGAACGAGGCGAACCAAATACTCCAGTCCCAATTTAAGGATTATTCCAATTCGGTAATGAGTGATTTGAAAACGCTGGCGGCTGTAGCAGACTATGCTGGGAATAAATAATATCCCTTCTATCCTTTCCACCCTACGCCAAATAGTCGGTACGAATAACGTCTTAACCGAAGGCGATTTAACCGCTTACGAGCAAGATTGGCGCAAACGCCAGCGCGGGAAAGCGTTGGCAGTGGTGCGCCCAGCTTCGACCTTGGAAGTGGCGGAAGTGGTCAAACTCTGCGCTGCGGAAAATATCAGCATCGTGCCGCAGGGCGGGAATACGGGGATGGTGGCGGGTTCTACCCCCGATGCCTCGGGGACGCAAATTGTGCTGAGTTTGCAGCGCATGAATCGCATCCGCAAACTGGATGCCAATAATCTCACGATTACGCTGGAAGCGGGATGTATCCTGCAAAGCGTGCTAGAAAATTGTGAGCAAAATGGATTTTTATTCCCGCTGCGCATGGCATCGCAAGGCAGTTGCACGATTGGCGGCAACCTCGGTACGAACGCGGGCGGCACGCAGGTGGTGCGCTTTGGCAATACGCGCGAATTGTGTTTGGGCTTGGAAGTGGTCACCGCGCAGGGCGATATTTGGGACGGTCTCACCGGACTGCGCAAAGACAATACGGGCTACGATTTGCGCCATTTAATGATTGGTTCGGAAGGCACGTTGGGCATCATTACCGCTGCGGTCATGAAAATTTTTCCGCAACCCGCTGCCCAACTCACCGCCTTTGCCGCCGTGCCGAGTATGGAAGCCGCCGTCCAATTATTGGGTTTGGCGCACCAGCATTTGGGCGCAGGTTTGACAGGTTTTGAAGTGATGGGGCGATTGGCGCTGGGGTTGGTGGAAAAACACTTTCCACAGGTGCGTTTTCCATTTCCGGTGGAGCAATATCCGTATTGCGTGGTGCTGGAAAATTCGGATCAAGAATCTCCCGACCATGCCCGTGAACGGTTGGAATCGCTGTTAGAAGCCGCGCTGGAATCGGGTTGCGTGGTGGATGCGGTGGCGGCAGAAAGTATCGCCCAAGCGCGGGAATTGTGGAAAATCCGCGAAAGTATCCCGCTGGCACAAGCCCAAGAAGGCGCAAATGTGAAACACGATATTTCGATTCCCATTTCGCAAATCCCCGCTTTTGTGGCGGAAACCGATGCGTTGTTGGCACAAGCATTTCCTGCCATGCGTGTTATCAATTATGGGCATTTGGGTGATGGCAATTTGCATTACAACGTGCAAACGGCGATGGAAAACGAATCTGCCATTCATACGCTGGTGTATACCCAAGTGGCACGCTTCAAGGGTTCGATTAGCGCCGAGCATGGCATTGGTAGCACCAAACGCGAAGAATTAGCACACTATAAATCGCCTGCCGCGCTGGGCATGATGCACGCTTTGAAACGGGCATTAGACCCTTTGAATATCCTTAATCCCAATCGGATATTATTGATTCCATCACTATATTGAAGGAGACGCATCATGGGATTTTTTAGCCGCCTATTCGGTTCAAAAAAGAGCAACGGCGCAGCAGAGGACAACGCTTTTTCCGATACAAATCCCGCTAGCGAGATGGGGATGGATGCCAAAAGTGCATCGCTTATTCTTTCGGAAATTGATATTGATACCGCCATCGCAGCCCATGAAAATTGGAAGCAGCGCTTGCTCAATTACGTGAATGGACAATCCGACGAAGCATTGCAACCCGACATCGTGTGCATGGATGATCGTTGTGATTTGGGTAAATGGCTGCATGGGCATGGTGGCAAACGCCTTGGAAAATATCCAGCCTTTAGCGTGCTCATTGCACGGCATAAATACTTTCATGTTCAGGCTTCCAATGTCGTGGCATTGGCACAAGGACAAAAAAGAGAAGAAGCCATGAAACTCATTGATGGGTCGTATGCCTATGCGTCCAAGCAAGTCATCATTTTGCTCAAAGAACTCAAACGCGGATTAACACGCGAACCATGAAACCATGAAATACGTGAAATACCTTCTTGTCATGCTATTGGCAATGGCAATGGCAATGGCAATGGCAAGTGTGAATGCCTATGCCGCATCGCCCAATGGTGCGGTGGTGATACAAACCCCCGTGAGCAACGCCCGCGCCGTAAATCCCACCCTTGTTTTTGCCCCAGCCTCTGCGGAACGCAATGGAACGTACCAACTGTACATCGCTGCGCTGTATGCGAGCCAATGGTATTTTTTGAGCCTGCAAAATTTTCAAATGAAAGTAGTTCCGTATAGCGGCGGCGAAGTTCCCGTTTACCAAACCGCTTACGGTGCAGAGTTATATGCCGATCAACCCAACGGCGGTTTTGCGGCACAAACGTGGTATTTAGGCTTGGGCGACCTCAGCACGCTATCGGGCTTGCAACTGTACGCCGGATTTGGCAGAACTGCCGAAGATATGCTCGCCAAAGGGCAAGTGCAATTTATTTATAGCGTGCCATAACCCATCCTATTATCTTATTTATGCAGCAATACGAAGATTTTTTACGCCATGTGAATGAAAATGGCACATTCAAAGCCGACCGCACCGGAACAGGAACGAAAAGCGTTTTTGGTTATCAAATGCGGTTTGATTTAAACCAAGGTTTTCCGTTAGTTACAACCAAAAAAGTGCATTTACGCAGTATTATTCAAGAATTACTCTGGTTTTTAACGGGTAGCAGTAATAATAACTGGCTCAAAGAACGCGGCGTGACAATTTGGGATGAATGGGCAAATCCTGAAACGGGTGATTTAGGCCCTGTTTATGGCGTGCAATGGCGTTCATGGCCTGCGCCTGATGGTCGGCATATCGACCAAATCAGCGATATTATGCAAACGCTCAAAACCAATCCCGATTCGCGCCGCATGGTGGTAAGCGCGTGGAATGTAGCGGATTTGGATAAAATGGCGTTAATGCCCTGCCATGCTTTATTTCAATTTTACGTGGCGAACGGTAAATTAAGCTGCCAGCTTTATCAACGCAGTGCCGATATTTTTCTGGGTGTTCCCTTTAATATCGCCAGTTATGCGCTTTTAACGCATATCGTAGCGCAGCAATGTGATTTAGAAGTCGGTGATTTTATTTGGACGGGCGGCGATTGCCATATTTATAGCAACCACGCCGAGCAAGTTGCGCTCCAACTTAGCCGCATACCATTTAATTATCCCACGCTGCATATTAAACGCCGACCTGAAAGTATTTTCGATTACCAATACGAAGATTTTGAAGTACGCGGTTACGAATGCCATCCTGCTATTAAAGCGCCAGTGGCGGTTTGAGGATTTATAAGATGGTTATTAGAACAACCAAAAAAATTGATGCAATAGATTTATTTTTATATCCATCAAAAAGTCAAAGGATTGTGAGAAATTTTCATATATCAAATGAAGAAATACATGATGCATCTATTATAATTAATAAATTACATTTACAAAACTTTCGATGTTTTTCTAATTTAGAAATTTTGTTATCCCCCCATTTAACGGTACTGGTAGCTGAAAATGGTTGTGGAAAATCGACAATTTTGGATGCTATTCGGATAGCCCTCTGGCCTTATGTCAGTAGTTTTGACATCACACGCAATGCCACTAGTGATTCGGGAAATGGAATCGCTATTAGTGATGCTTATTTGCTGACCCTCCCGTCAGGAGACATGGCACGCCAGTTGCCAGTAAGAGTTGCAGTCACAGGGGATTTTGGCAACGGCTCCGAAAGCACTTGGATACGCTATCGTGACAGTGAAGCCAAATCTACCAAAACGAAGGACGATGGTGCTACCAGTGCCATGAAGCAGTGGGTCAGCTCCATTCAGGATCAAATCCGCGATCCTGCCAAACCGGTGCTAACTTTACCCGTATTTGGCAACTACGGTACAGGTCGCTTATGGGCACAAAAACGCCTAGCAGAAGAAATAAAAGGAAAAGATGACACGCAAAAGGACGATTTTTATGTACGCACCTTTGCTTATATCAACTGCCTAGAACCCGCATCTTCTTATAAGCATTTTAAGGAATGGTTTATATGGGCTTTTGAAAGCTATCGTGAACAGCAAATTAGACAATTAGAAAATAAAGTAACGGAGAAAGTTTTAAATGTTGCTCGTGAACGTATTCAAACAGTACAAAAAGCCATTGATACCTTTTTACGACCTATTACGGGATGGCATACACTAGAATACAGTATTAGTCATGAAAAATCGTTAGTTTTACATCATGATACATTGGGTATTCTTGATGTAGATTTATTAAGTGATGGTATTCGCAGCGTGTTGGCTATGATTGGTGATATTGCTTACCGTTGTATCAAACTAAATCCCCACCTTGGTGCAGATGCAGCGCTGAAAACCAGTGGTATTATTTTGATTGATGAAGTCGATATGCACTTACATCCCCGTTGGCAGCAGGTTATTTTGGGACAACTGCGCGAAGCATTTCCACTGGTTCAATTTATTGTTACCACGCATAGCCCACAAATTCTAAGTAGTGTGGATAAATCTTGTATTCGCGTAATACAAGGGGATGCGGTTAAAACCATTGATATTCAAACCAAAGGTGTTTCCAGTGCCGATTTATTGGCACGCATTATGGATATTAACCCCATTCCAGACATACCAGAAACTATAATGCTTTCTGATTATCACGCACTCATCCAACAAAATCTGCATGAAGATGAAGATGGAAAAGCAATGCGGCAAAAATTGGAAGCACATTTTGGTGAAAATCATCCACTCATGCGCGAATGTGACCGCATGATTCGTTTACAGGCATTCAAGCAGCAGTTTCCTAAACCATCTCTTACTAAAGGAAGTGATTGAATGCACCAACTGAAAAGAAATCAAGCGCCCACTTGTTTAGCTAAATACAAACATGGTCGGGATAACTGGGATAGCGTTACTTCAGCGGATAAAGCAGATATTTGGATTGAACTGGAGGCAATGCAAGGAAAATGCTGTGCTTATTGTGAAATAGATATTAGCAACGGTGATAAACAAATTGAACACTTTCGCCAAAAAGGACGCAATCCTCAGCTAACTTTTCAATGGGAAAATTTATTCGGTTCATGCAAAAATAAAGATCGCTGTGGCGACCATAAAGACCATCCAAAATTAACTTATCAACCACAAGGCCTCATCAAACCCGATATAGAAAATCCTGAACATTATTTGGTTTTTTCAGCCGATGGATCAGTCCGCCCCAGAGAAGGGCTTTCTCCAGCCGAGGAAAATCGTGCCTCAGAAACCATTCGTATTTTCAATCTTAACGGTGCATTAAAACAAATACGATTCAGTGAAATTC
>JBDKGR010000041.1:0-17571 GCA_039798085.1 Pseudomonadota bacterium | reverse complement strand
TACGGCATTCCGTTTTTTGTGAAAGGCTACCAATCGGGGGAGATTTCGACCAATGCGGGCGGACTCATTCGCTGGCCGGTATATGCCATGATTCCCTTGGGATTTTTCTTATTGTTACTGCAAGGGGCATCGGAAATTATCAAACGCGTCGCTTTTTTGCAAGGGTTGATTGAAGACCCCACAATCAAAAAAATCGACAAAACGGCAGAAGAAGAGCTTGCCGAAGTCATCCGCCAAATAGCCGAAGCCAAAGCAGCAGCATTAGGAGAGAAAAAATGATGGAACTCATTGCCAATAATATGGCTCCACTGATGTTTGCGGGGCTGGTTTTTTTCCTGCTACTGGGTTTTCCCGTGGCATTCAGTTTGGGTGCTTGCGGGTTATTTTTTGGCTTTGTCGGTATCGAACTGGGTTTGTTGCCCGAAGCCCTGCTCCAAGCCTTACCGCTGCGGCTTTTTGGCATTATGCAAAATGATACGTTGCTGGCGATTCCGTTTTTTACGCTCATGGGACTTATCCTAGAACGTAGCGGTATGGCAGAAGATTTGCTGGAAACCATCGGTCAATTATTTGGACCTATACGTGGGGGCTTGGCTTTTGCGGTGATTTTTGTGGGAGCCTTGCTGGCAGCAACCACGGGCGTGGTGGCGGCATCGGTTATCTCAATGGGTTTGATTTCCCTGCCAATTATGTTGCGCTACGGTTATGACCGCCGGATTGCTTCGGGCGTGATTGCGGCTTCGGGGACATTGGCACAAATCATTCCCCCTTCACTGGTGTTGATTATTTTGGCTGACCAGTTGGGTCGTAGCGTGGGCGATATGTACAAAGGTGCATTCATTCCGGGTTTTGTTCTTGCGGTGATGTATGTCGGTTTTATTGCCGTGATTGCCGTTTTCCGCCCGTCAATGGTTCCCGCACTGCCCCCTGAAGCACGCACGATTCGGGAGGACAATGGTCAAAGCGGGCTGTTGTCTTTGTTGATTTTGACCGTGGTATCCAGTGGTGTAGCGATTTATTTGGGTCAAAACTATGCACAATTTTTAAGCTGGTTCAAAGGTGAATCCATCACCACAGTGGCAAAGGATGAAACCATTGTGGTGGCGATGTGTGCGGGTGTCACTTTGGCGTTTGTGATTGCATCTATCAACAAAGTCATGCGCATGGGCTTGCTTTCACGCATTGCAGAACGGGTGACCTTTGTTTTGATTCCCCCGCTGCTATTGATTTTCTTGGTGCTGGGTACGATTTTCTTGGGCATTGCTACCCCTACTGAGGGTGGTGCGATGGGTGCTCTGGGAGCTATCATCATGGCGATGGTGCGTGGTCGTCTCAACCCTAAATTATTGACGCAGGCGCTCACCTCTACCACCAAATTGGCGAGCTTCGTTGTGTTTATTTTGATTGGCTCTACCATTTTCAGCTTGGTATTCCAAGGGGTCGACGGGCATAAATGGGTAGAACATTTGCTAACCGGATTGCCCGGTGGTCAAATCGGCTTTTTGATTGTGGTCAATGTGTTGATTTTCCTTTTGGCATTTTTCTTGGATTTCTTTGAGTTGTCCTTCATTGTTGTCCCCTTGCTTGCACCGGTGGCAGAAAAATTGGGAATTGATTTAATCTGGTTCGGTGTATTGCTAGCGGTGAATATGCAAACCTCCTTTATGCACCCGCCTTTTGGATTTGCATTGTTCTTCTTGCGCAGCGTGGCTCCCTCCAAAGAGTACACCGACCGCGTGACGCATCAAACGATTCAACCCGTTACCACCATGCAGATTTACAAAGGTGCAGTTCCGTTTGTGATTATTCAAATCATCATGGTAGCGCTCATCATCATCTTCCCCGGCATTGTCTCTGGTGGTTTGGATAAGGAAGAAAAAGTCGATTTGGATCAGGTTCGACTGCAAATGGAAGCCACATCCTCTTCCGATGCCGCCGCCGCAGCAGCAGCCAGCACGGCTGGAAAAGTGGAGGAAGATGACCCCATGAAAGCGATGCAGGACGCTCTGGAAAAGGATAGTAAGAAGTAATTTTGCGAAATAAGCAAAAGCAAGCACCCAACAAAAAGCCCCGCATTGCGGGGCTTTTTTTATGAGGGTAGACGATGCAATCGATATGCAATCGATAAAGATTTTTACAATTTTTGCGCTTGCATAAACTGGTCAAACTTCATTTCAGTGAAACGGAACCAGAGGTTGGAATCACGGCGGAAAACTGCGTAATCGTCGTAAACCTTTTTCCAGTTCGGGTTTTTCGTGCTGATTTCGGCATATAAAGCCATTGATTCTTTGAAAGCGAGTTTCAAAACATCTTCGGGGAATGGTAAAACTTTGACCTTCGCGCCAACCAGTTGTTTCAATGCCGTTGGATTTTTGACATCGTATTTTGCTTGCATTTCGGTGTGCGCGAAGGCTGCGGCACATTCCACAATGGCTTTGTTTTCTGCCGATAACGCACCGAATGCTTTCGTGTTAATCATGAAATCCAACTGCGGACCACCTTCCCACCAGCCGGGGTAGTAATAGAACGGTGCTACTTTGTTAAAACCCAATTTTTGGTCATCGTAAGGGCCTACCCATTCGGCGGCATCAATCGTGCCTTTCTCCAGTGCTTGGTAAATTTCACCGCCCGGAATGTTTTGGGGTACACCGCCCATGCGTTCAATCACACGGCCTGCAAAGCCACCGATGCGGATTTTCATTCCCTTTACATCGGCAACCGATTTGATTTCTTTGCGATACCAGCCGCCCATTTGTGCGCCGGTGTTGCCACCGGGGAAGTTGATGATGTTGTACTTGGCATAAAACTCGCGCATCAGTTTCAAACCATTGCCTTCATACATCCAAGCACTCATTTGGCGGCTATTCAAACCGAAAGGAATGGTACATCCCAGCGCAAAGGTTTCATCCTTACCGTGAAAGTAATAAGGAGCTGTGTGCGCCATTTCCACCGTTCCGTTTTGCACACCATCAACCACGCCAAAGGGAGGCATCAATTCGCCACCAGCATGGGTAGATATGGTGAATTTACCACCCGACATCTCGGTTACTTTTTTGGCAAATGTTTCTGCTGCACCAAAAATGGTATCCAGCGATTTAGGGAAGCTAGAAGCCAAGCGCCACCGAATGGCGGCCTGCGCATGAACGGCTGGAGCAGCACCCACAGCCAAAATTCCAGCAATACCCGCGTTTTTAATGATTGAACGACGATCCATTCGTAATACTCCTAAAAGTGAGGACATAAAGCTAGATTGTAGGAACAATGCACCGTTGTGAAAGTGCTTGGGTACGGGGGTTTTCCCTTTATCCGGTATTTACCTCTACTTATCACTGCTTGCCCAATCCACCAAATACGCGCCCTAGTAAGGCACTGCCCGTACCGATGGGGTCTTTGCGGATGCTTCTTTCTTGTTCGGCAATCATGACGAACAAACCATCCATCGCTTTGCGGGTGATATAGGAATCCAAGTTCACGTCTTTTTCATTGACCAATCCCAATTTAGCCGCACCCCCCACAAAATTTTGGTATTTTTGTGCCATATCTACTTTGGATGTAGATTGTTTGACGATAGGTAAAAATTTGGCAGATAAATCTTCCGATGTGGTGCGTTTGAAATACTGGGTAGCTGCATCGGGTTTTCCGGTAATAATTTCGGTCGCGTCTTTGAAACTGATTTTTTTCACGGCATTGAGCAAAATCGGCTTTGCTTCGACTACCGCCAATTCAGCGGCTTGGTTCATAGAGTAAATTAACTCATCCGCTTGTTTACCAAATCCTAATTGGCGGGCGAACCCTTCGGCTTTTTTGAGTGATTCGGGCAGGGGAATGCGTACTTTATCATTATTCAAAAATCCCCCTTGCTTACCGAGTTCGGCAACGGCAAACTCAGAGCCTTTGGACAAGGCTTCTTTAATTCCTATCCCTACTTCATCCCCCGCATTTGCAGCTAGGGCAGAAGTGCCTAATGAAGTGGATAAAACAAAAAAGACCCAATGGGTCAAATGCGTGAGTGTGGAACGACGGTTGATCATAAAAATCTCCTAAATACGAACCACATATTTTGCATGGTTCGTATTTTTTTAAAGAAGATTTTTGTAACCTTTTTATTAAATTTGAAACAAAAATTAACTTCAAAAAAACTTAAAAAAACTTAATAAAAATTAATTAAGTTGAATTTAATTGAATTGAGTGAAATTCATTTCAAATTAGTTCGATTAAATAATTTGTAACAATTTAGCCCGTAACGTATCTAATTCTCGGCGACCATCGCGGGAGTTGGCGAGCGTGTGATGCCATTCATCAAAAAGCGCACGCAAATCAGCATGATTTTTGGCATTTTCAATCCGATCCAACAACGAAGAAATACCCACCATACCAATAAAGGTTTTCAAGGTATTCGCCATGAAATTGCGCGAGTGCAAGAGTCGGGTTGGATCAACCGGATGGGGAAGCGGGGTAAAAATAGAGGAATTTGTAACTGTGGTGGTAGTGTTAGCTGTCGCGGTAATTGCCGTGGCAGTTGCAACCGTTGCAGTGACGGCGGGCGGTGCTGTGACTTGGGGGGGGGCATCCACCAATACGACATAACCGTCTTCCTCCAACATCCCCAGCGTACTCCGAATATCATCGGTGGGGCGTAATTCGCGCAATTCAGAGACAGGACGTTTGCCATCCACCAGCATAAGAACCCACCGCATACGGGGTGTTATCCCGCCCGATTTAGCACTGATCTCGGCTAAACCTTTTGCGGTTTTGGTAAAAATTGCATCTACCATGGTGTCTCCTCTTTTTTCGTTTTAGGCTTCCATGATATATCGAATGCGATAGATCAATGAAACAAAAAAACCAAGTTGGGAGAAATCCCCACAGAGCTTAAACTGCCGAATCGTCCTGCTCACCCGTGCGAATACGGATGACACGATCCACACCGGTAACGAAAATTTTGCCATCACCGATTTTTCCGGTACGTGCCGCTTTAACGATGGCATCGACGCAACGATCCACATCATCGCCCTTCACCACGACTTCGACTTTCACCTTGGGCAGAAAATCGACCACGTATTCTGCGCCACGGTACAGCTCGGTGTGTCCTTTTTGGCGACCAAAGCCTTTGACTTCGGTTACGGTCAATCCGGTTACACCGCATTCGGCAAGGGCTTCACGTACTTCTTCGAGTTTGAACGGTTTGATAACGGCGGTGATTTGTTTCATGAGAACTCCAATTCCAAAATTCAAAAATCAAAAATTAAAAAAGCTAAAAATTAAGCACGGAAATAGTTGGTTATAGGATAACGCCAATCTTTACCAAAACTACGGTGTGTTACACGAATTCCGACCGGGGATTGACGGCGTTTGTACTCATTGATTTGAATGAGGCGCGTAACCCGCTCCACATCTGCGCGTGCAAACCCTTCGGCGATGAGCGATTCGATGCTGGCATCATTTTCCATATAGCGCTCCACAATCGCGTCCAGCACATCGTAGGGCGGCAGACTGTCTTGGTCTTTTTGGTCGGGACGCAGCTCGGCACTGGGTGGGCGGGTGATGATGCGCTCAGGGATCGGCGCAGCACACGTTTTGTATGGGTCGTTGGCGTTGCGCCAGTGCGACATTTTGAATACCAAGGTTTTCGCCAAATCTTTAATCACCGCAAAACCGCCCGCCATATCGCCGTACAGCGTGCAGTAACCCGTTGCCATTTCGGATTTATTGCCCGTGGTTAGCACCATGCGTCCAGTTTTGTTCGATAGCGCCATCAGCAACGTGCCACGAATCCGCGCTTGGATATTTTCCTCGGTCGCATCCAACGCCAAGCCAGCAAAATGCGGTGCGAGCGATGCGTTAAACGCTTCAAACTCGGGCGCAATCGAAATTTCATCGTACTGCACGCCCATGCGCTCTGCCATTTCACGGGCATCAAGCCAGCTGATATCGGCGGTGTAGGGCGATGGCATCATCACCGCGCGGACTTTATCCGCCCCCAACGCATCTACCGCAATGGCAAGCACCAGCGCCGAATCAATCCCGCCCGATAAACCCAAAATCGCCCCCGGAAAGCGATTTTTGCCGATGTAATCGCGCACCCCTAGCACCAAAGCGTCCCATAAATCGCGTTCAGGCGTGCGTTCGGGTTCGATGTACGACGTATTGGTTAAAAGTAGATTTTCCTTAAAGCTGGGAGCGCGTAGAACAATGTTGCCATCGGCATTCAACATAAAAGAATGTCCTTCAAACACCACTTCATCTTGCCCACCGACCAAATGCGCATACACCAGCGGCAAGCCCGTTTCGTGGACGCGCTGGCGCATCATGTCCTCGCGCTCATAGCCTTTGCCAACGTGAAAAGGGGATGCGTTAATCACCGCCAATAATTCTGCACCGGCGGCTTGGGTTTGCTGGGCGGGTTCGGTGTGCCAAGCGTCTTCGCAAATCAGCAAGCCGACGCGCACACCTTCCACCTCAAACACGCAGACATCCTGTCCGGGCGTGAAATAGCGGCGCTCATCGAACACTTGGTAATTCGGTAACTCGCGCTTGCGGTAATGAGCGATTACTTTTCCTTCGCACAGCACGCTGGCGGCATTGAAACGCTTTTGTATCGCCACCGAGCGCGTGCGACTATCTCCACCCGTAGGATGCCCGACCACGACACATAAATGCGGCAAATCCGCGAGTTCGTGCGCGATGGTTTGCACAGCTTCGTTACACGCCAGCATGAAGGCGGGACGTAAAAATAAATCCTCCGCCGCATAGCCGCAAATCGACAACTCCGGCGTAAGCACCAGCCGCGCCCCATCCGCGTAGGCGCTGCGGGCGGCGTGGATAATTTTTTGGGCATTGCCCTTGATGTCGCCCACCGTGAAGTTGAGCTGGGCTACGGCGATGGTGAGGGTCATGGTGGTGTCCATAAAGTAGTGGATCGGTGCGAGCGGTACTTTAGTTGATAGTGGAAAAATAGATTATGATTTTGATAAATTGTATTTGCGAACGAAGAGGTGAGTAACCCATTGATACTATAGGTAGTGGTAAATTGGGAGCATGATTCTATACTAATCATATTAATAATTTCCTACTACCTAATCGTAAACCAGACTGAAGTGATAGATAACCCGAAGCCCCCATGAGTAATGCAAACGTTTCTGCATGAGCGGTAATGCTGATACTGATATTGATATTGATTGCAGAAAATAATGCAAGTCCAGCACATCGAATTCGGCTTAGGGTTCTCATCGTAAAGATTTACATCGTTTCAGCAAATAATTCACGCCCAATCAGCATCCGGCGGATTTCGCTCGTACCCGCGCCGATTTCGTACAGTTTGGCATCGCGCCAGAGCCGACCCAGCGGGTATTCGTTGATATAGCCATTGCCGCCGAAGATTTGCACGCCTTCGCCTGCCATCCACGTTGCTTTTTCGGCGCACCACAAAATGACGCTGGCGCAATCTTTTCGCACTTGGCGAACGTGATCCGTTCCCAGCATATCGAGATTTTTGGCAACGGTATAAGCAAAACTGCGTCCGGCTTGCAGCACGGTGTACATATCCGCGACTTTGCCTTGAATCAACTGGAATTCGCCAATGCTTTGTCCGAATTGCTTGCGGTCGTGGATGTAGGGAATCACATTATCCATGACCGATTGCATAATGCCCAACGGCCCGCCTGTGAGCACAGCGCGTTCGTAATCCAAACCACTCATCAACACTTTTGCGCCACCATTGATGTGACCCAACACGTTTTCCAACGGAACTTCCACGTTTTGGAAGACCAGCTCCCCCGTGTGGCTACCGCGCATTCCCAGTTTGTCCAGTTTTTGGGCGATGCTAAAACCCTTCATGCCTTTTTCGATTAAGAAAGCGGTTACGCCGCGTGCGCCCAATTCGGGTTCGCTTTTGGCATAGACCACCAGCGTATCGGCATCGGGACCGTTGGTAATCCACATTTTGTTGCCATTGAGCAAGTAATAACCGCCCTTGTCTTCGGCACGCAGTTTCATGGAAATAACGTCTGAGCCCGCCCCGGGTTCGCTCATCGCCAATGCGCCGACGTGCTCGCCGCTAATCAGCTTGGGAAGGTACTTTTGGCGCTGCGCTTCCGTGCCGTTGCGTTTGATTTGGTTCACACACAAATTGGAATGTGCGCCATAGCTCAAGCCGACCGAGGCACTGGCGCGGGAGATTTCTTCCATCGCAATCATGTGCGCCAAATAGCCCATGTTTGCGCCGCCATATTCTTCACTTACGGTAATGCCTAGCACACCCAAATCGCCCATCTTGCGCCACAAATCCATCGGGAATTGGTCGGTTTTGTCGATTTCAGCGGCACGCGGCGCGATTTCGGCTTGGGCAAAATCGCGCACCGCATCACGCAGTGCATCAATATCTTCACCGAGTTGAAAATTCAGTCCGGGTAAATTGTTCATTGTTGTCTCCTGTAAAAAAGGTTTTTGGTTTTTGGTTTTAGGGATTTGTTAATACGTTTTCGGTACGGGCGCTAAGGTTTGCTGCATGATGGCACAGAGATTTTGCTTTCCCTCTGCATCTACGTGCCGTACCTCTGCCGTGGTCACAATAACACGCCGACCAGTTTTCACTATGCTACCAATGGCGCGCAATTCTCCGCCGCTAAAGGCGTTCAAAAAGTTGATTTTGTATTCCACCGTGACGACTTCTACATCATCAGTCAGCGTAGAAAGCCCCGCATAGCCTGCGGCAATATCGGCCAATGCGCCGATAGCACCGCCATGAAAACCCCCTTGTTGCTGTGTTACCTTGTCGGAATAGGGCATGACCAGTTCAACAAGTCCTTTTTCTACCCGTACAAAGCGCACATCCAAATGGCGCATCATGCCTTGGCGGTCAAGGCTTTCCTGTAGGCGTTTCCAAAGGTCGCTCATCGGCGGGGGTGTGTTTGGATTGGCTGGATTGGCTAAATTGGTTGGCATTTTTTGTCTCCTTGGTTTTGATTTTCGCCAATAAAGCGCGGGCTTCCCGTTGGTGAATGGTGATTTCGTTCAAGTTGGCGCGTAAATCGTTTAATTGATTTTCTAGCTGCTTGCGATGAATGGCAAGAATGTCCAAAAATTTGGTAAGTTGCGGCCCGGTATCGCGCGGGCTGTCATACATATCAATGATTTCTTTGGCTTCGGTGAGCGATAGCCCCAAACGTTTGGCGCGTAACGTCAATTTCAAGCGGGTGCGATCCCGTTGGCTGTAAACCCGGCTACGTCCGCCTGAACCGCTGCGCTGAGGCTGCAACAATCCCAAGTCTTCATAAAAACGAATGGCACGGGTTGTTAAATCGAATTCACGGGCTAAGTCACTGATGCTGTAAGTGTGGCAAGTATGGCTGATGTGGCTGATGTGGCTCATAATCGGAGGTTAAGCTTCTACAATGCTACGCATTATGACTATGACTACGGTGAATCCAAACCATATCGACCAAATTGCAAACCGCGTGGAATTGCTGCTCGTTCGTTATAACGATTTGCAGCAACAAAATGCTACGTTGAATGAACAGGTACACACACTGACGCAAGAACGAGACGTGCTCAAATCCCGACTTTTTGCCGCACGCGCTCGGATTGATGCACTCTTGGCGCGGCTACCGCAAGAACCGGCTTCGACAGAAACAACGCAACATGACGAAACAAATTGATTTCAAAATCATGGGGCAAACCTACGTATTGGGTTGCCCTGAAGACCAAGAACAACGCCTGCGCGAAACCGTTGCGCGTGTGGATGCCGCGATGTGTAGCATTCGAGATGCTGGCAAGGTGCGTGGTAGTGAACGCATCGCGGTGATGGCAGCTCTGAATCTCACGTTTGAGTTTACCCAACAAAAAGCCGCCGCCGAGAATGCACAAGCCGAGGTGGATACGGTTATCACATCGTTATTGAATCAACTGGATCGGGCCTTGGCAACAACCCGCCGCCAGCAAGCCTAATATCTTTTACAATCCGCTCGTCTGCCAATTCCCGCTGGGCTTTATATTCCTTGAACCAATGCTTATGAAGCTCGGGTTTGGAACATTGCCGGACTAGCGTGATCGTCTCGCGTCAGATGAACCCAGTGTTTGTGCTGACCTCACCCACCTGAACCTCGGTTCAGGATGCGGTTCAGCGGTGTCATTGGCAGACACCTTTTTCCCACGTCCCCTTTCTCACACGCTTTGCATACATCCCATGCTTGATACCATTCTTATTCTCGAACTGGCAACATTGGGCTTGTTCTCTGGCTTTCTGGCGGGACTTTTGGGCGTGGGCGGCGGAATGATGCTCGTTCCCTTTCTCACCTTCTTCTTATCGAATCAAGGCATGGCGGCCGATATGTCCGTGAAAATGGCGATTGCCACGGCGATGGCAACCATCGTTTTCACTTCCATTTCCAGCGTGCGGGCGCATCACCAACACGGAGCAGTGCGCTGGGATATGGTGAAAGGCATCGCCCCCGGGATTGTGATCGGCGGATTCATCACCAGTTTAGGGTTGTTTACCTTGCTCAAAGGTACGGCGTTGGCGATTGTGTTTGCGATTTTTGTCGGGTTCTCTGCCACGCAAATGTTTCTGGACAAAAAACCCAAGCCCAACCGCCAAATGCCCGGTATAGGGGGGCAAATTGCCGCTGGCAGCGTGATTGGTTGTATTTCAGGTTTGGTCGGGGCAGGCGGAGGTTTTATCAGCGTGCCGTTTATGGTGGCGCACAACATCCCCATGCGCAACGCCGTAGCCACCAGTGCTGCGCTGGGTTTGCCGATTGCGATTGCCAACACCATCGGCTATTTGATTGGCGGATACGTGTGGTTCGCGGGCTTGCTGGTGATTGCGTGCTGTAGCGTCCTCACCGCCCCTTTGGGCGCAAAAGCTGCCCACACCCTGCCCGTGGCGCAACTCAAAAAAGTATTCGCCGCCATGCTGTATGCACTGGCAAGTTATATGTTGTGGAAAGGCTTGAACGGGTAAATTGCGGTTACAGCCCTGTTTTATACCCCATCGTTTGCGGCAACCACAGCACGATTTGCGGGAAAAACGTCATTGCCAGCAGCAGCGCAAGCAGCATCACCAAAAAGAGCCAGCCTTCTTTTATCATCTCGCCAATCGGGATTCCGGTGAGCGCTTTGGTGACGAAGAGTAGCATTCCAAACGGCGGGTGAATCAGCCCAATCATCATATTCAGCACGACCAGCACGCCAAAATGCACCAAATCCACGCCCAGCAATTGGGCAGCCGGTAGCAGCATCGGTACAAACACCAACAGCAAAACGGACACATCCAAAAAGCAGCCCAGCACCAAGAACATGGCGTTTACCAGCAGCAAAAATCCGATGCGCGAAAGCTGCATCCCTTCCACCCACTGCGCCATCGCTTGCGGCACACCCTCGGCGGTGAAAGCGTAATTCAGCATCAGCGAACCCGCCAGAATGATGGTGATAACCGCACTGCCCCGCGTGGATTCCAGCACCACGCCCCAAAACGCCCGCCACGTCAGCGCCCGATACACCACTGCTGCCAAAATGAGAGCATGGAATGCAGCAACGGCGGCGGCTTCCGTGGGGGTGAATGCTCCAGAGTAGATTCCACCCAACAGCACAATTGGCATCGAAAGCGGCAACGCACCGCGAAACAAAATACCTTTCCATTGCGATGATGGAATCGGTTCTTCGCGCGGCATATTGCGTTGGGTGGCGATGATATGGACGACCAGCATCATCAAAATCGCCATCACAACCCCAGGGACAACGCCGCCCAAAAACAAAGCCCCGACCGATGAACCAGATACCAGCGCATAAATCACCATCGGGATGGACGGCGGAATCATCGGCCCCAGCGTCGCGCTTGCCACCACCACCGCCCCCGCAAAACCGCGCGTGTATTCGGGTTTTTTCAGCATTTGGCGAATCGTGACCAAACCCGGGCCTGCCGCGTCCGCAATCGCACTGCCGCTCATGCCCGAAAAAATAACGCTGACCAAAATATCAACCTGCGCCAGCCCGCCACGCATACGCCCGACCAAAATCCGGCAAAAATCAAAAATCCGTTCGCTCACCGTTCCGGCATTCATGGTATTTGCCGCAAATACAAATAAAGGTACGGCGAGTAATACATAACTGTTATACAAACCATTTCCGACTTGTTCGGCGACTAATCCCAAATCTTGTTTTTTGATTAACAAATACGCAAAACCCGAAACCAGCATCGAAAATCCAATGGACATTCGCAGCAGCATTCCCGCTACTAAAACTCCTGCTAACACTAGCAAAGCAGTATTCATACACCACCCAATTTCAATAATTCATCGTGAAATTCTTTTACACTAGGGCAGGCGGGGTGTTGTGCAGCGCGAGATAAATCAAAACTGTGGCGTTGGCACATTTGTTTGGCAAAGGCAGTTTTGCTTGAGCCGGGACCACGAGATTGATGCTGTTGTGCCAAAGATTTTAGAAATTCCCATGGCATATCTGGTGTTCTTTCTGGATGCGCTTCAAACACATTATCTTTTTTAAGCCAACTACGCAATGCTTGTGTATCTGCTAGAAACCATGCTTCAATCGCTTTTACAGCAACAAAAATTAAATTGGTATGTGCTGAACCAATTCTGTTTTTAACAACGGCAACATTAGTCTCATTTTCCAAGTCGGTCAATATTACAATATGCTTGGCATTGTTTTTTTTCAGGTTCTTAACATAAGGTATTATATTGTTTGGCAATAAATTACCACCACCCTGTGCATTTTGTATAGGGTTACATATTTCAATCCCATTTTTCTTGGCAAATGATTTGAAATTTTCAGATTCGAGAATTATTTTCTCAGTAAATCCCTCTACAATAAAACCAATTTTTACCATGGGAGACCTCCATCAAAAAAATTTGATAACCATGCGGTATCGAGATTCATATTACCCAAATCCACCCCATTTTTATCAGCATTCTTTGCAACGGTTTTACCATTCGATTTATTAACAAGCCAAAGTTCATCAACTTTAGACGCTCGCACCAATGATTCACTATGTGTAGTAACAAAAATAGGATGTTCAGAAGATGCTTTGTCACGCATTAAATTAACTAATTCACCAATAGCATTGGGATGAAGTCCTCGTTCGGGTTCTTCAATCAATGTGATACCCAAATCACCAGATGAACGACTTAATACAGCAGTCATGATACAAAGAGCATAAATAGTTCCATCTGATATGAGATTAGCGGGAAAATGCTGCTTAATTCCAATTTCTTTAAATTGAAGAAGCGTACCCCCACTGATTCTTTCGGGAGCAGTACGCAGCACTTCCATCCCTGGGACTAATAAATTCATCCAATCTATTACCTCAAGACGAAAGTTATCGTCTTTTTCAAGAGTTCTTAACATAGTGGCTACATTGTGCCCATTAGAGTTAAGTTCCGTAGCATCTGCACTTGAACTATCTGGTTCTTTTGCACCTATTGGATCAAAACGAAAAATCTTGATATTACTCAAGTATTGAATCAAACGTGATTCAGAAAATGTCATCATCAGTGCAGAATTTTCTTTTGGAAATTCATCAAAAAAATATTTACTATGACGACTCGTTCCATCTTTTTTAAAAAGCTGGGGTTTTTCATTATGTTTGCGATTAATAATTACTTGACTATTTACCTTTAACTCTTCTTCCAAACAAGGGTATTTATCCATGTTATGGATTTTTAAGCTATATATTGTATTTTCATTATCAATTTTAGCCTGAATATGAAATGAAAAAGTCCTAGAGTTATTTTTACGTGACTTATAACAATGAATTTGCTGAAACCCACGAAACTTACGAATAGCCTCCACAGCACCCCAGCGAATCACTGCACTAACAAATTCCAAAGCATCCATTAAATTACTTTTACCTGAACCATTCGGACCTGCGAATACGCTATACGGTGATATATCCTCTAATACCAAATTGGTGATGCTCTTAAAACCTGATATTTCGATACGGTCTATTTTCATAATCTCAACTCACTTTCTAATCCCTTGCCTTGAACGGCTTGCACAATCGCCCACGCGCTGCGTAATACCAATGCCACCATCAATAAAACCAGCGGTAAATAAACCCAGAAAAAAGGTAGTTCTAAAACGGGTGTGCCTTCGCGCTGCATGAATTTCACATAATCCCATGTTGCGGGTAAACCGATTAACGCCAATCCACCAATCAGCAAATTACCGATGATTGCCATGATTTGGCGCGTGCGTTTACCTACGCTGTTCCAAATTAAATCAAATACAACGTGTTCGCGTGCCGGAACCATAAAAGCGGATGCCCACAAAATAACCCAAATGTAGAGAATAACCGCTGCTTCATCCGTCCAAGGCAGTGGATAATTAAATCCAAAGCGGGCGATGATTTGGATGATAAAAACTGCAAACAACGCCAAAAACAACAGCCCGCCGATGCTATTCAACAAAAAACGGAGTTTATTGAATTTACTTGGTCGCATTGATTTTCTCAATCAGGTCTTTATTCCACACCTTGGCGTAATCCGATGCTTGGTATTGGCTTTGCACGGTTTTACGGAAGGCATTTACATCGGGCGTGGTGATTTGCAATCCTTGCTTTTTGAAGAAATCCAGTAGTTGATTTTCTTCCTTGATGGTATTGTCATTATTAAACGTAGCAGCGGCTTGAGCAGCGGCGGTTATTTTTTGTTTTTGTGCGGCGTTCAACGCATTCCATGTTTTATTGGAAATCGCAATAAATAAACTATCGACCAAATGGTTGGTTAAAACGATTTGTTTGGTTACTTCGTAGAACTTGGCGGCGCGAATGCTGGGTAATGGATTATCTTGCGCATCAATCGTCCCCGTTTTTAAGCCCAAATATACTTCACCAAACGCCAATGGCGTTGCGGTTGCGCCCAATGCGTTGCCAAGGAAAAGCCAATCTTTAGAAGCGGGCATTCGCAATTTAATGCCCTTCAAATCGGCGGGCGTTTTGACGTTTCGCACTTCCCGCAAATTCAGTTGCCGCGTGCCGAGGTAGCAGGTCGATAAAATCGTAATATCCATTTTATCGGATACTTTTTTGAATAATTCTGCACCGATTGCGCCATTAAATACTTTTTGCTGATGCGTTGCATCACGCAACATATAACCCGCCGTGAAAATCGAAAACTCGGGCACAATTTTGGCAATATCAGCCGCTGAAAGCGAGGTTAATTCTAAATTCCCACGCGCCATTGCCGTCGGTTCTGCGCCTTGTTTGAAGAGCGCGGCATTCAAATTGATTTGGACATCAAATTCATTGGGGGCGGAGGTATTTAATTTATCCTTCAACACCGTCCACATTTTGGCGTGCCACGCATCCGGCACGGCGGGGGTGGAAATGCGCAGCGTGATCTTGGTTTGCGCGAAAACCGATGAAATGGGCAGGGCGGGAAGTGCGAATGCCATCAACGCGCTGCGGCGGGTAAGGTGGGCGGTGGAGTGGGATGATTTTTTCATCCGCTTAGTCTAACGCGGTAACTTCATCGCTCCGTCTTCAAACGTGCCGGCTTTGGCATCGGAATGGCAGGCATCGCAGTTCGCTTTGCTTTTTACCTTGGCAGATTTCCACGTAGATTCTTGTATATCTTCATGTTTTTTGCGCCAGTAGGGGGTCTCGGTAACGCGCAGTGGTACGGCGTGCGGTTGCAGCGAACGGTCGATTTTGTAGCCTGCTTCGGTAGCGTGTTTCTCGGCGGCGTGGGTTTTCAAAAATTCCACAATCGCGGTGCTGGTTGCTGCATCCAATCCTAAATCCGTGCCGAAATGGGTGGCTTGCTCATTCATCACGCGCGTCCACGAACGGCTGGGCAAGAGCGCAGGGTAATACGGAACGTGGCAACTACCGCATTCTTCACGCCACTGGGCGTTATCGGGCAACTGCGCCCCCACAAAAGGAACTTGGGTCGAAAACCACCATCCACCAAAGCCCAACATCGCAACCAGCATCACCGCTGCCAGTAAAAAATGCGATTTCACGCTGGGGATTCGTGCATCTGCCAGCTTAACGCCGGTCACCATCGAACGTGCTAAATTTTCCTTATGCAGCACACTTTCTACGACCACGCCCGTAATATGTCCCATGACCAGCAGCAGCATGGCGACGGCTAACCCTTCGTGGAGTTCTTTGAATATTTCCCCCTGTTCAAAAGACAACCACCCCGCCGCGATGCCATGCTGCTCCTCGCCCCCTAACGTCAAAATTCCGGTTACGCCGATGGCCAGAGCCAAAATCAGCAAACCATAAATCGCCAAACTGCCTGTGGGGTTGTGCCCGATATGGCGCTCGGCTTGGTGCTTCGCCACATCCCGTAAATAAGCGAAGGCCGCCTTGGGTGCGAATGGAAATGATGCAAATCGGGCATAGTGTGTGCCGATCAATCCCCAAATCACCCGAAAGACGACCATCGCCAGTACCAAATAACCCAGAAAAACATGAATCCCTAGCCATTCATCGGACGTGCTGGTAATCCAAGCCCCCGCAAAGCCCAAAGCCAGCGTCCAATGAAATAAACGGGTCGGAATGTCCCAAATGCGCGTAGGTTTCATGATGATGGAAGAATTATTTGGGGATACGGATATTGCGTTCGCTGAAATCGCCCTTATCCGCGCCACCGTGACAAGCCGAACAATTAAATGCACCCTTTACCGAAGCACGCTTCCAAATAGAAGGATTGATTTCGTGCGCATCATGCTTGCTTTTGAACCAAGCCGATTCGCTAATCCGCAGCGGTGCGGTGGTGGCAGTCCAGCGATTGGAGGCATTCTTCACCAAGAAATCGGTAATTTCTTTATTTTCCGCAGCGGTGAGCGACGCATCCGCCCCAAAGTGTTTATCCAAACCGCCCATGATTTTTGTCCACGATGCCGCAGGCAACAACCCCGGAGCGTAGGCAACATGGCAACCCGAACATTCTTGCTGGAAGGTGGGATTCACTGTGGCGGGCATCACAGGGCGACCGCGTTCTTCGCCGTTGTATTTGGCATTTGCAGTCATGGATGCCGCCAAAAGCAGCGTAGATACTGCAAGTAGTGCTATCTTTTTCATAGAAATCTCCTTACTTCACCGGATTACCAGATTACTTGACCGATAACACATATGCCAAGAAATCGCCCTTTTCTTGGGTGGTGCAGGCGCGGCTCAATACGTCATTGCAGTTGCGTTTGAACCATTTTTCGACCTTGGCAGAATCGGTAAAACGCTGGGCATTGGCAGCGGGGGCGAGTGGTTCAATCACTTTGCCAGTTTTGGCGTGTTTGCCTGCCGACAGCGGCGAATCGGTATGGCAACTGGAACATGCCAATTCCCCCGTTTTGGTTCCGTAGAGCTTTTGCCCCGCAGCCGCTGAAAAATCCTTAAACGCTGGATTTTCCGCTTTGGCTTGGGCGCGGTATGCGTCCAGCAAAGGGTGCGCGGTTGCCAAGCTGCTGGCTACGCTGAGGGTTGTCAGGGCTGCGATTTGCATCCATTTTTGCATTGACTTTTTCAGGTTTTGCATGTTCCATCTCCTTCACAAAATACCGTTTTTAGATGGCTTGATTGTGGGAAGCGTGGATTAGCGATTTCTTAAA
>JBDKGR010000040.1:0-17585 GCA_039798085.1 Pseudomonadota bacterium | reverse complement strand
CAAACAAACTTTGGCGTGGTTCAAAAAACACGGTGCTGCATGATATTGATTGGAATTTTGCTCGGCACATTGGTAGCGGGAATCGGTTCGGTATGGTTGGCAGCGGCTTTGAGTTTTGGTTCTTTGGCACGCTATACCCAACATATGCTGAGTTTGGCTGCCGGAGCGCTCATGGCAACCGCGCTCTTGCAACTGCTACCCGAAGCCTTGGAAAGCCATATCGAACCGCATAGTTTGTTTCGGGTGTTGTTGGGGGGGCTGGTGTTCTTTTTCTTGCTCGATAAAGCCGAGTTATGGCACCACGGACATGAACATCACCATGAACACTACGAACATCAACACCAGCATCAACATCCACATCACCCTGCTCCGCAGGCGGGTAGCTGGTCGGTGCTGGTAGGGGATAGCGTGCATTGTTTTGGCGATGGTATTTTGATTGCCTCGGCATTTATGGCGGATATGCGTTTGGGTGCAATCGCGGCCTTGGCGGTGTTGGTGCATGAAGTGCCGCACCACATGGGTGATTTGGCGGTTCTGCGTTCCTCTGGTACAGCAAATAAGCGTATGGCGGTAGTGAAAGTATCGCTTGCAGGTGCGGTGACGGCACTCGGTGGCGTGCTGGGTTATTGGTTAGTCGATACTTTGCGCGAATATCTACCGTATTTTTTGGTATTAGCGGCTAGCAGTTTTGTGTATGTGGCGCTGGCAGATTTAATTCCCCAATTACAAAAACGCTTGACATTACGCGAAACTTCTGCGCAGATTTTTTGGCTTGCACTAGGGATTGGGGTGGTAGCGTTATTAGGGAGCGTAATGGGGCATGGGCATGGACATACGCACTAATAAAAGTCCGATTCCCTTGATTTTGGAAGTTGTACCGCATGAAACCACAAGTATTTGATCGCAATGAGCACGTTTATCGGAACGATGCCTTTATAGAGTGGGTCAAAGATGCTGTCAGATTTTTTAACGGTACACCTGTCCACAAACTCCCCCCGCCGGAATCATTTCTCGGAACAGGCGTGTATGCGCTTTACTATATCGGCAGTAATCCTTTGTACAAGCGGTATGCTGAACTAAACCGCCTTTCATATAACTACCCTATCTACGTAGGAAAAGCTGTTCCCAAGGGATGGAGACAGGCTCGCGTATCGGATAACGTATTAAGCCAGTCGCGTGAACTCGTCGGTCGATTGCGAGAACACGCAAGAAGTATTTCCCTTGGTGCAGATTTATTGCCAGAAGATTTTATGTGCCGCTTTGTAATTTTTGAAGCGGAAGGTTCTGACATGATCGGCACGATTGAAGCCGCTCTCATTAAACTCAATAAACCACTTTGGAATACTGCCATTGATGGATTTGGTAATCATGACCCCGGAAGCGGTCGATACGAACAAGCAAAATCCGATTGGGATGTTATTCATGAAGGAAGGGCTTGGGCCAATAAATGCAATGGAAAGCATACAGATAAAAATACCGTTATTGCGAATATCAACCGTCACTTGGAAAAGCTGGGGGGATTGCAATGAAGACGTTGGAAATTTTTTCAGGTGCTGGTGGTCTTGCCAAAGGTTTGGAGTTGTCTGGGTTTGAGCATATAGCACTTGTGGAATTCAATAAATATGCTTGTGCATCGCTTGCTGAAAATTTTGACCCTATGCGCATCTTTTTTGGTGATATAAAAGACTTTAATTTAGATACTTTAGAAGATGTTGATATTGTTGCAGGAGGCCCGCCTTGCCAGCCATTTTCACTGGGAGGTAAACATGAAGCCGATCAAGATAGCCGCGATATGTTTCCGTATGCGATACGCGCTATCGAAAAACTTGCACCCAAGGCATTTGTATTTGAAAATGTAAAAGGTCTGCTTCGCCAGACTTTTTCGGAGTATTTTGAATATATCATTCTCAGGCTAAGTTACCCCGATTTTGCATCGGGCTATGAGACGCACTGGAAAAGCCACCTTCATGCACTGCGTGATATTGAAAAAATACCCTATATCAAAAAAAAATACCATGTTGAATTCAAACTAATTAATGCTGCTGATTATGGCGTTCCACAAATGCGTGAACGGGTCGTGATTGTTGGAACAAGAACAGACATTTCATTGCCTTGGTCATTCCCTATTGAAACGCATTCAGAAGACCGACTTCTCTGGGATATGTATGTAACAGGTGAATACTGGGAACGCCACAATTTACCAAAAGTATTACAGGCGGGTTTAGATATATCACTCCGAAAAAAAATCAATCGGCTAAAAGTCAAATATGGGCTTTTTAAGCCAGATTTTCTGCCTTGGAAAACAATGCGTGATGCTTTATTTGATACACCAAATCCTAAATCAGATCATGGAATCATAGACCATATATTTCGAGACGGAGCACGTACCTATCCGGGTCATACTGGAAGTGATTTGGATTGGCCATCCAAAACGATCAAAGCAGGCGGACATGGAGTTCCCGGTGGGGAAAATATGATTCGTTTTCATGATGGTAGTGTTCGATATTTGACCGTATTTGAAGCAAAACGAATTCAGACCTTTCCTGATAATTTTGTTATCAAGGGTGCATGGGGTGAAGCTATGCGTCAAATTGGCAATGCCGTTCCCGTATTATTGGCAGAAAAAATAGGGATTCAATTGGCAAGGCATTTAAAAAACACCCAACATAGTATCGCCGGTGTAAGCAATCAATTCAAATACATCGGTCTTTTGCCGTCATCGGTTAAATCAAAATCGGATTCGCTATCAAAGTTTAATGGGCTGGTGGCGTGAATGCCCCATTCGGATTGGGCTAGCGCATTTTCCAGCAAGTGCAACACGTTGAAAACCAAATCACTGGATAACACGATTTCAAAACCTCGGATTTGGGGGGTGTCCTCTAGCACTTCTTTGAAATGCAGTTGCAGTTGCATTTCTCCTTTGGCTTGGTCGGGGAGAGGGGTGATATTCACTTCGGTGACGACGATAGGCGTATCACCCAAGGGGCGTTTAGTGGCTTTTCCTTCGTAAGGCGCACTGAAATCGGCATTTTTCAAGGCTTGTTGGCGCTGCATATTCACCAGCATTTGGCGGGATTCGGTACTGAGTTCATTCAAATCGACACACCCATCGCTTAACGCATTGGGTGGCACGGCAAATAAATCAATCACAATGCGATTCCACAAAGGCCATAGCTGTAAACACATACGGCGAGTGAACCAAAGCGCGATTTCTTCGTCTGCACTGGTATGAACACGCATCACAATGCGATCTTGGTCGGCGAGGTAGTGGATGGATAACTGGCGGATTTGCATAAGCTGAATTTTAGGGCTATCCTCAGGGTAGTGATTTATATCACCCCAACTTAAAGGAAAATCGGTCATGCTCGGGTTTTCCATTACATGGTTACCGCACACAGCTAACTTGAACTAATCATGACTCAATCGAACGATCCCCCCAAATCTCCCAAATCTCCTAAAAAGATCATCCCCATCCTGCCTGATGGCGATATACCGTTTTACCAACAAGCTGCCAAGATTTATCCGCGAAGCGTGGCTGGTTTTTTTACCCAATGGCGCTGGATCATGGTGTGGATTACGCAAATCGTTTTCTACGGTGTACCGTGGCTGGAATGGGGGCAACGCCAAGCCGTGCTGTTTGATTTGGGAGCGCGTCGCTTCTATATTTTTGGGTTGGTGTTGTATCCGCAGGATTTTATTTACCTCACCGGAATTTTGGTGATTTCGGCGTTTTCTCTTTTCCTATTCACGGCGGTGGCGGGGCGTTTATGGTGCGGCTATGCGTGCCCGCAAACGGTTTACACCGAGATATTCATGTGGATAGAGAAAAAAATCGAAGGTGACCGTGCCCCGCGTATGCGCCGCGATGCAGGGCCTTGGAGCGCTGACAAAATTGGACGAAAAAGCCTTAAACACTTGGCATGGGTGCTGGTGGCGTTGTGGACGGGCTTTACCTTTGTAGGTTATTTCACCCCCATTCATGTATTGGGTGATGAAGTCATCCGTTGGGACTTGGGTGCATGGGAAGCCTTTTGGGTGTTCTTCTACGGTTTTGCCACTTACGGCTTTGCTGGTTCGATGCGTGAGCAGGTTTGCAAATATATGTGCCCCTACGCACGCTTCCAAAGTGCGATGTTCGATAAAGATACGCTCATCGTGACCTACGATGAAGAACGTGGTGAGCCACGCGGCGCACGTTCTAAAAAGGTGGACCCTGCCAAAGCTGGTTTGGGTGCTTGCGTGGATTGCACCTTGTGCGTTCAAGTGTGTCCCACCGGTATCGACATTCGCAAAGGCTTGCAATACGAGTGCATTGGTTGCGGCGCATGCGTTGATGTGTGCGATACCGTGATGGACAAAGTAGGCTATCCACGCGGATTGATTAAATACTCCACCGAACACGCGATGCAGCAGCATTGGACGAAAAAACAAATCTGGAGGCACGTTTTGCGTCCTCGCGTGCTGATTTACACCGCTATTTTGCTATCGGTCGTGATTGCGATGGGAGTTAGTTTGGCGACGCGCATTCCGTTCAAAGTAAACGTGGTGCGGGATCGCGGTGCATTGGCGCGTATTGTGGAAGGTGGGCGCATTGAAAATGTGTTCCGTTTGCAAATTATGAATGCGACCGAATCGACCCAATCCTTCCGCATCACCGTAAAAGGTATGCCGGGGCTTACGGTATTGCCGACGGAAGAAGTTACCGTGGATTCCACCCAGTCCCGTTGGGTTGCCGTACAGGTTCAAGGTATGGCAGAAGGAATGACCCCCGGTTCCCACACCATTTATTTTGAAATTTCCGCTCCCCATCTCAACGAGAAAATCGAAGAAAAAGCGGTGTTTTTGGTTCCCCGATAAGGTTCTTTGAAGCCCTTGGATTTGACAGCCCAGCCGATTTAGTCTAAATTACCAACTTAATAACCAGTTGGTCATTAAAATTTTTGCTGGAGCTGTATGTCTGCCAAACCGTCTGTCAAACCTTTTCATCCCATGCTGCCCCTTGCGGCAGTCCTAGCGTCTAGCTTGCTGCTAGGCGCTTGTTCTAAACCCACTCCAACAGAAGAGCCGATTCGAGCGGTCAAGCTACTGACTATCGGTACTCAAAGCCTGCAATCAGGACAAGAGTTTGCAGGAGAGGTACGACCCCGTATTGAATCGCGCTTAGGATTTCGGGTAGCGGGCAAAATCGTGAGCCGTACCGTGGAACTGGGGCAGAGCGTGAAAGCCGGACAAACTTTAGCGCGGATTGATGCACAAGATTACCAATTAGCCGCTCAAGCTGCGCAAGCACAAGTACAAACCGCCCGTACCAATTTGGATTTAGCGGCTGCTGAATACAAGCGTTACAAAGGGCTGCGGGATCAAAATTTCATTAGCACGGCGGAATTAGAGCGACGTGATGCGGCACTCAAAGCCGCACAAAGCCAGTTCGACCAAGCCCAAGCCCAAGGTGCGGCACAGGGCAATCAAGCGGCTTATACCACCTTGGTGGCAGACGTTTCTGGCGTGGTGACGGCAGTTGAAGCAGAAACCGGGCAAGTGGTTGCTGCCGGAACGCCCGTTATCCGCATCGCCCAAGATGGTGTACGTGATGCCGTAATTGCCGTACCCGAAAACCAAATTGCTTCTATCAAAGTCGGTTCTACGGCGCTGCTCAAGCCGTGGGGTGCTGCTACTACTACTACCAGCCAAGGCACGGTGCGTGAAGTGGCAGCGAGTGCCGATCCGGTTACGCGCACCTTCGCCGTCAAAATCGCGCTACCTGCCAAAGAAACATGGGCATTGGGCACGACCGTGACCGTCCAACCGCAATTTGTAGCAGCGAAACAGGAATCGAATAACCTCATCAAGCTCCCGACCAGTGCGCTGCGAGAAAACGGTAAAGGTTCTGCGGTGTGGATATTGGATAAAGCCACCATGACCGTGAAACTGCAACCCGTTGAATTGGGTGCGCCAGATGGTGATTCGGTGATTGTGACCAGCGGGTTGCAAGCTGGAATGCAGGTGGTAGCAGCGGGTGTGCATGTCTTGACGGCAGGGCAAAAAGTCACTATTTACCAAGATAAATATACAAAAACACCTGTAATGCCTGTAATGCCTGTAATGCCGGTAACGCCCGTATCTAGTGCATCAGCAGCTACTAAAACTATAGCAAACTGAGTAGTCCATAATGACCGATCAACATCTGCACCCTGAAAAAGGGTTTAATCCTTCCCGCTGGGCGATCGCACACGCACCGCTGACCCGCTTTTTAATGGTCGTACTCATGGTTTTGGGAGCCAGCGCATTCTTCCAACTAGGGCAGGACGAAGACCCACCGTTTACGTTCCGCATGATGGTGGTGCGTTCGTTCTGGCCTGGGGCAACCGCGCAGCAGATGGCGGAACAAGTCGCCGATAAAGTCGAACGCACGCTGCAAGAAGTGCCCAATGCCGACAAAATCCGCACCTTCGTGAAACCCGGAGAAGCGACGACGCTGTTTCAAGTCAAAGATTTCACCCGCTCGACGGAAGTAAGCAATATTTGGTACACCGTGCGCAAAAAAATCGGCGATTTGAAACCAACTTTGCCCGCTGGCGTGCAAGGCCCTTTCTTTAACGATGAGTTTGGCGATGTGTTCGGTGTTATCTACGCACTGGAGGCCGAAGGGTATTCGCAAGCCGAAATTAAAACCTTTGCCGACAATGTGCGCCAACGCCTGCTGCGGGTGGCGGATGTGAATAAAGTAGAACTCATGGGCGTGCAAGACGAAAAAGTAACCGTCGAAATATCGCAGCAACGCCTCGCGGCAATGGGGCTGGATTTGAACCAAGTGATTGCTTCTTTGGGTCAGCAAAACGCCGTAGAAAACGCTGGAGCAGTACAGACCACCAGCGATACAGTGCAACTGCGCGTAAGTGGACAGTTGCAAGCCGAAGAACAGTTGCGTGCCATGCCGATTCGGGGCGCTTCAGGGAATCAGTTGCGTTTGGGCGATATCGCCATCGTGAAACGCGAATACCTCGATCCGCCCACCACCAAAATCCACTACCAAGGGCGGCAGGTGGTGGCATTGGGGATTTCGATGGCGAAGGGTGGCGACATCATTGCCTTGGGCAAAGCCTTGGATGGGGAGAGCAAAAAAATCGAATCCATTTTGCCAGTGGGTGTGCGTTTAACCAAAATGCAGTTTCAACCCGCAGCGGTTGCCAAATCGGTCAATGAGTTTTTGGGTGTATTGATCGAAGCGATTACGGTGGTGCTCGCCGTCAGCATTATCAGTTTGGGGCTGCATCAGCGCGAAGGGCACAATATACCGTGGTTCCGCCGTTATTACGTGGATATGCGCCCGGGCTTGGTGGTGGCGATTACGATTCCGCTGGTGCTTTCAGTCACCTTTTTAGGAATGCACTATTGGGGGATTGGGTTGCACAAAATATCGCTCGGTTCGCTGATTATTGCGCTGGGTTTGTTGGTGGACGATGCCATCATCGCCGTGGAAATGATGGTCACCAAAATGGAAGAGGGTTACGATAAAGTACGCGCCGCCACCTTTGCTTACGAGATTACCGCGATGCCAATGCTCACCGGCACGCTGATTACGGCGGTGGGGTTTTTACCGATTGGTATTGCACGCTCCACCGTGGGCGAATTTACGTTTTCCATTTTTGCGGTAACGGTGATGGCATTGGTGTTGAGTTGGGTGGTGTCGATTTATTTTGTTCCTTATTTGGGTACGTTGTTGCTCAAAGTGCAACCGCATCACAGCAATCATTCTCAAAGTCAACGGGAACTCTATAACACGCCGTTTTACAACCGTTTTCGCCGCACGGTGAACTGGTGCGTACAGTACCGTTGGGCGACGATTGGCATCATGTTAGGCGTATTCGCACTGGGAATGGGCGGGATGAAGAAAGTGCAGCAGCAATTCTTCCCCGATTCGGTTCGGGTGGAAGTGTTGGTGGATGTTTGGTCGCCCGAGGGTACGAGTTTTGCCTCGAACGAAGCCATTACCCAACGCATTGAAGCCCGTTTGATGCAGGAGGACAGCGTAGAAAGCGTCAGTACGTGGATTGGTTCGGGCGTGCCGCGTTTTTATCTGCCGATGGATGCGATTTTTCCGCAAACCAATGTGTCGCAAATCATCGTGATTCCCAAAGATTTGAGTTTGCGTGACCCACTGCGTGCCAAACTCCCTGCGATTTTGGCGCAAGAGTTCCCCGAAGTGCGTGCGCGGGTGAAGTTTTTGCCCAACGGTCCGCCCGTGGCGTACCCCGTGCAATTCCGTGTAGTCGGGACTGACCCTGCCGTGCTGCGTCCGCTTGCCGATGCGGTGAAAGACGTGATGCGTGCCAGCCCCAATACACGCGGCGTGAACGATAACTGGAACGAATCCATTAAAACCGTGCGCTTGGAAATCGACCAAGCCAAAGCCCGCGCCTTGGGTGTGAGCAGCCAAAGCATTGCACAAACGTTGAAAACTACCTTCAGCGGTACGAATATAGGGCAGTTCCGCGAAGGCGATAAGCTCATCGACATCGTGCTACGCCAACCGATGGCGGAACGCAATGCTCTGTCCCAACTCGCCAATGCGTATGTGCCAACGGCGAATGGAAAGGCGATCCCACTCAACCAAATCGCGCAACCCGTCTTGGGCTGGGAAGCGGGCGTAATGTGGCGTGAAAACCGCGATTACGCCATCACCGTGCAATCGGACATCATCGAAGGGCTGCAAGGTGCGACCGTTACCGCCGAATTAGTGCCAACGCTGCGTGAAATCGAGGCGAAATGGCACGCCCAAGGCATGACCGCTTACCGCATTGAAGTAGCCGGCGCGGTGGAGGAAAGTAGCAAGGGTTCATCTTCGATTGCTGCCGGAATCCCGATTATGTTGTTCGTGACCTTCACGTTGTTGATGCTGCAATTACACAGCTTTAGCCGCGCCATGCTGGTCTTTTTAACCGGTCCGCTGGGAATTGCAGGGGTAGCGATGGCGTTACTGGTATCGGGTCGTCCGTTTGGCTTTGTTGCCTTGCTGGGGGTGATTGCGTTGATGGGGATGATTCAGCGGAATTCGGTGATTTTGATTGACCAAATCGAACAAGACCGTGCTGCTGGCATTCCGACATGGGATGCGATTGTGGAATCTGCCGTGCGCCGCCTGCGCCCGATTGTGCTAACCGCAGCAGCGGCGGTGCTGGCGATGATTCCGTTAAGCCGATCCGTATTCTGGGGGCCGATGGCGGTGGCGATTATGGGTGGGTTGATTGTGGCAACCGTACTCACACTCTTGGCACTTCCCGCCATGTACGCAGCATGGTTTAAGGTAAGGCGTTAAATGAAAGGTTAAATGAAAGGTTGAGCGTGTTGAGCGTTATGTTTCAGTGCATGAACTTGTTACCGCCTCGGGAGATGATGGACAAATCGGTAAAAGTCGAACCCATGTGGTCTTTATTGCTGTAGCTGATAGCGAATCCACCAAAATTCACCATTTTGAAGGATTCCAGTGCGTTAATCAGCCCTTCGCGGGTGGGATTTTTTCCGGCATATTGCAAGCCTTCTACCAACACGCGGGCGGTCAAATACCCTTCCATGCTGGTGAAATCAAAATCTTTTTGCCTTGCCAAGCGCATATGGCGCTGGTATTCTTGCACCACCGGAATCCCTTGGGACATAGGAAATGGAACGACTTGAGAAACCACTACGCCATGTCCCATTTTGCCAAGTTCCTCCGCCAGCGCGTGGGAACCCACAAAGCTCACATTAAAGAACTGCCCGGGGAAATTTCTGGCACGCGCCCGCTTAATCAATGCCGCAGACGATTTATAGGTACTAATCTGAATCACGGCATCGGGGTTGGTGGAGAGTAAAGCATCCAATGCCTGCGTTACATCCACTGAATTGCGCTCTACCGTGGTTAAGGAAACCGGTTTGATATTGCGTTTCGTCAATGCGTGCTCCACCGCTTCCAGCCCCGCATTCCCGTAGGAATCGTTTTGGTAAAAAATGGCGATTTTGCGGATTCCCAACGTGGTGAGGTGCTGAACAATGCGCTCTGCCTCATCATAATAACTGGCACGAACATGAAATACGTACCGATTAAATGGTTCACGTAGCGCACGCGCCCCAGTGAACATCCCAATTAAAGGGACTTGGGCTTCGGTCAAAATGGGCAGCGCGACCAATCCCGTCGGCGTACCGACCGAACCCGCCAAGGCAAATACATTGTCTTCGTAAATCAATTTTTTGACGGCGGCAATGGCTTTATCGGGTTCATAGCCATCATCGCGTGTAATCAACCGAATCTGCCGACCATGAACACCCCCTTGTTCGTTCACAAAATCAAAATAGGCTTGCATCCCCGCCTGCATCCGCAAACCTAATTGGGAGGTGGAGCCGGTAATAGCTGCAAATTGTCCAATCACAATCTCTTTGCTGGTGATGCCGTTTTCAGCCATCACCCAGCAAGAGGCTAGCGTGAGCGTAATAGCTGCAAATATTTTTTTGGTGAGGCGCATAGCGTTGATAGAAGGTGTTGAAGGTGTTGGTTTAGTGCATGAACTTTTTATCACGGGCAATTACGGTCAAATCCGTAAAGTCGGATGCAACATGGTCTTGGGGACTGAATTTGACGGTAAATCCCCCCAAGTTCACGCCTTTCATTGACTCCAATCCGGTAATCAAACGCTCGCGGGTTAAATTAACTCCGGCGCGGCGCAAACCTTCTACCAGAATTTTGGCGGTTAAAAAACCTTCCATACTGGTGAAATCGTGCTCCTTTTGCCCAGCCCAGTTCATGGTGTTGCGGTATTCTTGTTGAAGCGGTGTGCTGTAAGCAAAGGGAAACGGCACGACTTGCGAAATAGCAACCCCCTGCCCGATTTCACCCAAATCGTTCGCCAATGCTTGCGCACCGACAAAGCTGACGTTAAAAAATTGTCCCTTAAACCCTTCGGCACGCGCTTGCTGGATGAAAGTCCCCGAGGTTTTATACGTACTCGCTTGAATAATGGCTTCCACATTCGCTTTGACCAAGGTATTCACGGCATTTTTCACATCACTGGAATTGCGCTCTACGATGCCAATGGCGGCAATCTGAATTTTGCGCTTGGTGAGGGCTTTTTGCACACCATCCAACACCGCTTGACCGTAGGAGTCGTTTTGTTGGAGCACCCCAATTCTCTGAATACCAAGCATCGCCAGATGTTGCACAATGCGGTCGGTTTCATCGTCGTAGCTGGCGCGAACGTGAAACACATAGCGGTTAAATGGCTCACGCAATGCCCGTGCTCCGGTAAACATACCGACCAAGGGGACTTGCGCTTCTGTGAGGATAGGCAAGGCGGCCAACCCCGTAGGCGTTCCCACCGAACCCGCCAGCGCAAAAACTTTATCCTGTTGAATCAGGGTTTTGACAGCTTCCACGCTGCGCTTGGGTTCGTAGCCATCGTCGCGGGTAACGAGCTTGATTTTGCGACCATGCACACCGCCTTGGGAATTGATGGCAGAAAAGTAAACGTGCATTCCCATCTGCATCCGCAAACCCAATTCTGCCGCAGGCCCCGTGGTGGCGGCAAATTGCCCAATCACAATTTCTTTATCGGTCACGCCCACTTCGGCGAACGACAAAGGAGACACCGCGCACAGAGCCAAGGCGGCGATTTTTTTTAAGGTAGTTCTTTTCAGGAAGTTCATAGTCTCAGTATCTCGGTATAAAGTTGTAGGTTTTTCCAGAGCTGGGGATTGATTAGACTAACCTATTAACGCGAAGTATCGCACTTGGTGTACGAAGCCCCCTTCATAATCTATCTTCTTTTCATCTCCTTACACTATGTTAATGAACCCAACAACTCCCACGAATACTAGCAATACTAGCAATACGGGCAACCAACTCGATAAAAAATCCCAAGCATGGTCGGCACTTTTTTCCGAGCCGATGAGCGATTTGGTGAAACGTTACACCTCCAGCGTTTTTTTTGACAAACGCCTTTGGAAAGCGGACATCACGGGTAGCCTCGCCCATGCTGAAATGCTGGCGGCACAAGGAATCATTAACGCGGAAGATCATGCCTCCATTGTGCGCGGCATGGCGCAAATTACCGCTGAAATCGAATCCGGCGCGTTGGAGTGGAAGCTGGATTTAGAAGATGTCCACCTCAACATCGAAGCGCGTCTCACGCAACTGGTGGGCGATGCAGGCAAACGCCTCCACACCGGACGCAGCCGCAACGACCAAGTAGCCACCGATGTACGCCTATGGCTGCGCGATGAAATCGACTTGATTGGCGAATTGTTAATCGATTTGCAAAAATCTTTGGTCGATATTGCCGAGAAAAACGTAGAAGTGATTCTTCCCGGCTTCACACACTTGCAAGTCGCCCAACCCGTGAGCTTTGGTCACCACATGCTGGCGTATGTCGAAATGTTTGCACGGGATGCCCAACGCTTTACCGAAATCCGCCGCCGCACCAACACCCTGCCCTTGGGTAGCGCAGCCTTGGCGGGAACCAGTTACCCACTCGACCGCGAGCGCGTTGCCCGCACACTGGGTATGGATGGCGTGTGCCAAAACAGCCTAGATGCCGTGAGCGACCGCGACTTTGCTATCGAATTTACAGCAGCATCCGCCCTATCTATGGTGCATATCAGCCGATTGAGTGAAGAACTCATCATTTGGATGAGCCAAAATTTTGGCTTTATCCAAATCGCGGATCGCTTCACCACCGGCAGTTCCATCATGCCGCAGAAGAAAAATCCCGATGTCCCCGAACTGGCACGCGGCAAAACAGGGCGCGTGGTCGGTCACCTGATGGGATTGATTACGCTCATGAAAGGTCAGCCCCTCGCCTACAACAAAGATAACCAAGAAGACAAAGAACCACTGTTCGATACGGTCGATACGCTCAAAGATACATTGCGCATCTTCGTCGAAATGATGGGTGGTATCCGCGTCAATCCTGCGCCGATGGAACAAGCCGCGCTCAAAGGCTATGCCACCGCCACCGATTTGGCGGATTATTTAGTGAAAAAAGGATTGCCCTTCCGCGATGCGCACGAAACCGTTGCCCACGCCGTGAAAGCTGCCACCGCACAGCAAGTAGATTTATCCGAATTGCCACTTTCCGTGCTGCAAGGTTTTAATCCGAATATCGAAGCCGATGTATACGAATGCCTAAGCCTGCGCGGTAGCCTGAATGCCCGTAAAACGCTCGGCGGTACAGCCCCCGACCAAGTGCGGGCACAAGTGGCACGGCATCGGGCACGGTTGGCGTAGGTTGAATAAGTTGATACAAGCACAATGAATCCGATTTTTACCTTCCCCATTCGCGTGTACTGGGAAGATACGGACGCGGGCGGCGTGGTGTTTTACGCCAATTACCTCAAGTTTTTTGAGCGTGCCCGCACCGAATGGCTGCGCGATTTGGGGCTGGAGCAGCACCGCCTGCGTGAGGCATACGGCGGCATATTTGTGGTGAGTGAGGTGCATCTTCAATACCTGCGATCCGCCAAGCTCGACGATTCGTTAATCGCCACCGCCGAACTGGTGGAACTAGGGCGCACCTCCATCCGCATGGCGCAAGAAGTGCGTTTGGGCGATGTAGTGCTGTGCAAAGGCACGGTACGGGCGGGCTGGGTGGATAGCAAAACGCTTAAACCTCAGCGGATTCCCTCAATCCTCCAAGATGCTATGGTACGAGGGTGATGCTTTGCGCAATCGGGTAACCGCCCATCGTGCCATGCCCTGCATAACCCGTCATGCAGGTATCGCCCATCATGCCACCCGCGAAGCAATCGCCATACGCTAGGCGGTTGATGGCTGCGGGGGGAATCGGTGCGATCAAATCATTCGGGTTAATGTAAACCGTGATAAACGCATTGCCCACACCGCCCGCTGCCGGATTCAGGGTGCGCGGTGTTTGGTTGAATCCGTAATACAAGCCTTGTGAATTGCCAGCGAATCCGCCTTCGGCAAAGACGTTGGTCGTATTCAAGGCAAAGCTGGTGACCAATACGCCGCCTTTTCCATCATTCCCATCGTTATCGGGAACGGTAGAAAGTTGATAACTAATCGGCACATTCAGCATCGGCGGGCCGGTCATGGATTCGGTGAGTACGCCGCGCAGATTAGAAACGGCTTTTGTTTGCGGATTGAAATCGAAAGTACCCGTAAAAATGGTGTTATTGGGCTGGGTATCGGGTTCAAAAAACGTGGTTTCAATCGCATAGCGCACCGTACCTTGGGCGACTGCTTCGGTAGCAACCAAGGCGGGCGGCGCTGGGAGACTGGAATCGGTGGTATCGGAAAGCGATGGATTCGTTTGCAACGCCGCGCCATTGTCCCCGCCACCGCAGGCGGATAAAAGCAGGGCAGTGAGGTAAAAGCTAGAAAATCTTTGGATTTTGGAAAACATAATTCTTCTTTCAGAATTTTCAAAAACGATAACTCAACGCCACACTCACCGAACGCCCCTTGCCCGCCACCGGAACACCCCACGGAATGCCCAAGCTGGTCATGGATGCGCCTTCGCCCACATACGCGCCGCCCAAAGGGTGGGCGTAGGTTTGGTTGAATACGTTGTCGATACCCAAATCAAGGCGAATTTGCTTAGCTTCATAGCTGCTGCGCCAATGAAATAAGCCATAACCAGCGGTGGTGATTTCGTTACGCACTTGCGAAACCTCGGTTTTGGGCGCGACCAGTTGCCATTCGGCGGTATGTGTCCACGTATCGCGGCGGTGTTCGAGCGCGAGCTTGGCATTCAGCGGCATGATGTTGTAGAGGTTATCGCCCGTCGTTTGGTTTTCACCGCGCACCCAGCTCATGAGGCCGGATACTTTCCATTGCCCCGCTGCATTACTCCACGCCCGATAACCGGAAACATCGAATCCATACAGCCGCGCAGATTGGTTCACGTACTGCAAATTCACAAAGCCGTTGGTTTTGGTCAGATTGCTTGCACCTCCGCACTGCCCGAAGTTGCAACGCTGGGCATCCATAAAATCGTCCACCCACGTTATGTAAGCCGTGGTTTTGAACTGCCATGCCGAAGTAGCCGATGCCGCATCGTGCCAATCCGCGCTCATGCTGGCGGTGTAAGCGGTTTCCGGTTTGAGGTTGAGATTGCCCACATAACCATTGCCATCGCCGACAAAATTGTTCATGAGCGTAGCCATCGGCTGGGTGGACCACGGGTAACGCTGGTACAAATTGGGTGAACGGGTTTTGCGCGAAAAACCGCCTTCCAGCGTGCGATTCACATCGGGCGTATAGCGGGCGAGGGCGCTCATATCCCAGTTGGAATCGGTGCGTTGGCGCGATTGGGCGTTGAACGCAGCGGCATCGGCTGCCCAAATCGGCTGGCTGTTGTAGCCTTGCACGAATCCGGCATCGGTCGAAACGCTTTCATGGCGCACGCCCCAAATGCTGGTGAGTTCGCTGCTCCAAAGCGCTTCCCATTCCACAAAAGCGCCCAAGCGCTTGCGCGTGCCGTAATCGACATTCCAAAAATCGCGCGGCCCCATCACCCCACCCGCTGGCGGCCACCAGTCGTAGAGCGTGTAGGTTTGCGATTCCAGCCCGATTTTGATGAGATCGCGGTCAGAAGCATCCCAATCCGCCTGAATCAAGCCACCTTGGGTTTTTCCGGTGGTGTTCATAGGCATACCCAATGTGCCGTAACCGAAGCGATCTGCTCCCATATTCATAGCATGATCTGTACGCTGGCTGTACGCTCTGGCGTGAAATTGCCCCCAATCAAAGGTTTTCTGGTAGCGCACATTCACCTGCGTATTGTCGTTTCCCGTCATGTCCATGCGCTGATTCGGAAAGCCTTCAAACGGTAAATGCTGCGTTCCTACATTGAGCTGGAACAGTTCCGAATCGCGGCGCACGGCGAGTCGAACATCGTGATTTTGTACCGTGTAGCCCGTCGAGCCGATGTTCTTTCCGGTTGCGCTGGTGAGATTATCGGAACGGGTATAACCGCCGGAATACGTGAGGTTGATGTTTTCACCCACATAGCTAGCGTTCAGGTTTGCGCCAGCCGCTTTGCCGTTGCTGCGGTAAAACGTGCCGATTTGCCCTTTGGTAGTCACATCGTTGGCATTATCGGCAAATTCGGGCGGAGCGGCCTGCACCTGAATCGTGCCGCCGATGCTATCGCCGCCTACGCTCACGGGGGTGATGCCCGCAAACACCGTAATCGAACCAACCCGACTGCTATCCATATACGAGAGCGCCGAATTCATGTGGTTCGGGCAGGCGGACATTAAATCCATCCCATCGACTTGAATCCGCAAACGGTCATCGGCTAATCCATGCAGCGCGGGCAGACTCGAAACCCCGCCCGCTCCGTACAGGCTGATGCCCGCCGTGTTTTCGAGCAATTCGGCGGTATCGCTCACGGTGGGGCGCTTGGGCAATGGCGCGTTAATCGGCGTGATTTTGGGCGCGGAGACTTTGACCGCATCCAACGCCAACGGCGGATTATTTTGCGCGGTAGCAGCCAATGGTGTAGCTAATGGCATAGCCAAAATCACCGCTGCCACACGGGTTAAACGAAAGTTCATGGCGTTTTAGTTTTTCTGGGTGAATGGGTCAGCCAACGCGGGATTCGTCAAAAATGCCGAATCGGTCAGCGTTTTCAAAAAGGCGATCAGGTCGGATTTATCCTGCGGCGTTAAAGCCAAAGGTTTAGAAGGGTTCTTCATTTTGATGTCCAGCACCGCCTCCAAGGTCGCCACGCTGCCATCGTGCATATAGGGCGCGGTCATGGCGATATTGCGCAAACTGGGCGTGCGGAATTTGCCCATATCCTGCGGCAAACCGCTCAACTCCATCACCCCCCGATTCGGTTCGGGGTACGCGCCTTTACCGTCGAGGTTGTAAAGCCCGATGTTGTGAAATTTGTCATCGCTGAAGTTAAAACCGTTGTGGCATTCGGAACAACCCGCTTTTTCGCTAAAAAATAGATTTTTCCCACGCAATTCTTCCGCCGTGAACGTGGTTTTACCCGCCAAAAATTGGTCGTAACGGCTGTTATCCGAAATCAGCGTGCGTTCAAACGTGGCAATCGCTTGAATGATGTTTGTCCACGTTACGGGATTGGCATGGTTGGGATCGTTTGCAAAAGCTATCGAAAATTTCGACTGATAAAACGGGTCACTGGCAATGCGCTGCAAAATTTGCGCTTTATTGCTATCGTTCACGCCCATTTCAACGACGTTTTCGCCGAATAAGGGAACTTCCATTTGACGTTCCAAGGTCAAAAGCGAAGGGTTCGCCCATGTGAAGGTGGTGTGGTGGTTCAGGTTTTGCAAAGGCTGGGCGTTACGGGGCGTAAATTCGCCCGTAGAACCTTCGGAAACGGCTTGCCCATCGGTAAACGCGAGGTGCTGAAAATGGCAACTGGCACACGCTAATGTGCCGTTACCGGATAGGCGTTTGTCGTAAAACAAATAGCGCCCTAAATCGGCTTTCCCCGCGTCCACTGTCGTTGCTGGCTGGGTGGTGTTATTGCCACCGCAGCCGCTTAAACCCGGTACCACCAACGCCAGCATCACGAAGAAGCTGCGATGGTGTAGTTTCATTATTTTGCAATCGCCTT
>JBDKGR010000039.1:0-17612 GCA_039798085.1 Pseudomonadota bacterium | reverse complement strand
CCGAGATGATGGCATTGGACGATCCGAGCTGGAAAATTCTCGGTACTTCGGTGCAACTCCCCAAAGCCAGTCAATTATTGATTACAGATGCGAATTTAAGTTCCCGTTTGGATAATTTGGATAACTATCCCGGGCTTGCACCGTGGTTGGGCAGTCCTGCCGATTGGCGCGATATTCTGGGCAGCATCGTGGGCGCAACGCTGGGCGGGCAAAAGCGCCGTTTGGGTCGATTCTTGTTTGCGTGCAAAGCCGATAAGTACCGCGAACAAGTGCAAACCCAAGTCAAAATGCTGCAACGCAGTGGCACGACCGAGGTCACCTTTCACATCGTGGCGGGGCTGGCGGGTGGAACGGGTAGCGGCAGCATTGTGGATGCCATCGCCCAACTGCGCGATTTGTACCCCGATGCCAAGCGCTTCCGTGTGTTGATTTACGCCTTATTGCCCGATGCCTATCCGCACCCCAACTGGGATACAGGCAATTACCACGCCAACGGCTTTGCCGCGCTCACCGAATTGAACGCGCTATCCGTCAAAGCCTACCAACCTTACGATGTGCTGGGCATTAAAGGACGGTTGGATTTAAGCGATCCGTTCAACGGCTGCTATTTGTTCACCAATGAAAATGAAAACGGGCTGACGGTGGATGTGGATAAAGATGTTCCCAGCATCGTGGCGGATTTTCTCTACCAAAAAATCGTAGCGGTAGAGCAACTGAGCTGGGATTCCCTCGCCCGCATGGAAAATGCCGAAAACGGCAACGGTTCTGCCGAAACCTCGGCGCAGGGCAATATCCCGGAACGTTCGTTGCGCTTTTTGAGCTTTGGTATCAAGCGCCTCACGATTCCTGAAGCGGAAATCGGCGAATTTTTAACCTACCAATTCGCTCGCCAAGCCGCATTGCAACTGCGTTTTAACAACTGGGAAGCCGCTTCGGGCTTTGTCGATGCTGCCCGCAAACAGGATTTTCACGAGTTTGTGCAGCAAAAGGATACGCTGGGGCGCTGGATGTTGTCGGACGACCATCTCACGCTCACATTCGGTATTCTGCCGGAGGATGCGGCGAATAAACGCTGGAAATCTTTTTCCGGCGAATGGGAAGCGGTGATTCCCAATTTCAAATTGCTTGTGCGCGAACGGGATCGCGCCACATGGCTGGATGAACTCAGCAAGCTGTGCGAAAAACGCTTTATCGAAGACTACCGCACCTTGGGCGTGCGTGGGTTTTACCAAACCAAACGCAAATCGCTCAAAGACATGGCGCTGCAAGTCCGCGCCCAAATCGAACACGAATTGATGGCGGAATGGCGTTCCGGTACGAAATCGGCATGGGATATTTCCCGCTTGCTGGTGGCGTTGAGCGAATCGCTCGACCAGCGTTTGAAACAATCGGATGAACAAATCGCCCGCGCCCAAAAAGCCGAGGAAGATGCCCAAACCGTGCTGCAAGGCAATGCCAAAAAATGGGCGGATATGGGCTTTTTTGCCAAAGCGGTTTTAGGCACATCCGATAGCTTGTTGGATGCGCACGGCGTGTATCTCCAAGAACTGTACGTGTACCGCACACGCATTGAAGCGTGGTTGTTTGCCAAGAGTTTATTGGCAGAAATCATCGCCTACATCACCGATTTACGCGCCGAGGTGGATCGCGTTGCCAATACCTTGCAAGAGGCGTTGAAGAAATTTGAAATTGCGATTGCATCGCGCCTCACCGACGGCGATGCGGGTGATTTGCGCCAGCACCGCATCCGCGTGTACGACCCCGCCTTGGTGCGCCAAGTCAGCCGCCGTTTGGTGCTGGACGAACCCGAGCAGCAAACCCAAACCCGCCGTATCCGCACCGCGTTGGTTGAAAAAATGGGCGAGCAAGCCGATTTTGCGCAGTTCAACCAGCGCATCACCGAATCGACCTTTTTGGATGTATTGGAAACCGTGTGTGGCGATAGTGCCCGCCTTGCGCACAACAACCTCGTGCAAAATCCCAAAGAGCGTTTACTGGGCGTTTCCATCATCGACAAACTCAGCGACCGCTACGGCGCGGATACCCATGCCCTGAAAACCTACGTCAGCGATTTGGCAAGCCGTGCCGGAAATTTTGTCGAATTAGAGCCGCTAGAAATCCACCGTGCCGCCCCCGGAGTGCCCACAGGTCGCCCGACCGCAGTGCAGAAATTTACGGTGATTCTGCCCAAAGCGCCCGAGAAATCAGCATTCCTTGCTACATTAAAAGAAGCATTCCGTGAAACCCGTTCGGGCGATACCGAGATCATTGAATCCGATGCCCGTCCGCATGAAATCACGTTGGTGTCGATTGCCAATTTGATGCCGCTGCGGTATTTGAAGCCGCTCAAGCTGCTGGAAGAAAAATACCGCCGCCGCATCGAAACCGGTGGCAACCGCGCCAAGCTGGAATTGCACACCGAAGGCGATGGCACGGGCTTCCCCAAACTCTTTATCGCCAGCAATGCCGAAGTGAAGTTGCAAGCTCTGCCCTATGTGCTGCTTGCCAAGGCGCTGGGCTTGATTCATGAAGGTGCGAATCCGACCACGGGCGCGAACGAAGTGTTACTGCTCACCAAAGATGCGGATGGGTTTGATAACGATCCCATCATGTTGGGTAAATCTTTTATGGAAAGCGCGGAAAGTGTCAACCTCGAAAACCTCTACACCATTCAAACGGCGTGCAATGCCGCATTGGCAAGTAAAGAATACCAACACCAAGACCGTCGTGCCGAATTGCAGCGCACGATTGTGAGCCAAGTCGAAGCGGTGAAGGCACAATGTGCTGGCAATATCCAAGACCCACTGTACCGTCGGTTTTTGGAAGCGGGTAAACGCGCCGTCGCGTTATTAAAAGGTTAAAAGATTCAAAGGTTCAAAGGTTCAAAGGAGAAGCATCATGAAATCAGGAAAATCGGGTAAATGTTCTAATTTTGGCAACTGCGCATTGGCAGATGCCCATACCGTGATTGAAATTCCCAACGGGATGGATTTTGTCTGTACCGAATGCGGAAAACCCTTGTTATTAAGTGGTGCATCCAGTGCGGATGCTGCCGCTGGTAGCGGGAACAACCAAACTGTGCGGATGGCAGCGTTGGCAGCGGTGGTGGTGGCTTTGCTCGGTGGGGGGGCATGGTTTGTGTTGCGTGGTGACAAGAACACCACGCCTCCTCCCCCGCCGGTTGTGACTGTACCCAGCACCACGCCAGAATCAGCACCCATGACGGGTAATTGCTCGGATGCCGATGCCCAAGCAGGTTTGTGCCGGAAGAAATAAGGAAAAATCACCATGAATAAACTGAAAACTTCATTTCTGACCTTGGCATTGGCATTCGGATTCAGCGTCACCACAGCCGCCAGCGTTCAAGCCGAAGGCATTGTGACCGGAGGCAAAACGGGAACGTATTACGCCATTGGCAATAATCTGCGTGACTTGGTCGATTCCCGCTTGATGGTGCAAGATACCAGCGGTTCGTGGGCGAATGTGGAAGCCATGAGTCGCACCAAAGGCGTAACCTTGGCAACCGTGCAATCGGATGTCTATGCCGCTTTTGTGCAGATGCGGGACGATAAATCCGTGCCCGAAGCGACACGCAAAGAGTACCGCGATTTGTTGGCGAACCTGCGCGTTTTCATGCCGCTGTATCCCGAAGAAGTGCATTTCTTGGTGCGCAAGGATGAACCGATTGAATACATCCACCAAATCAAAGGCAAAGCGATTTGGATGGATATGGAAAAAAGCGGAACGTATCTCACTACCCGCAATATCTACGGCAAACTGTTTCAAGAGCGCCCGAATGCCGTGCAACCTTTTATGAATCCAACCGCCACGGGCGAGGACGAGGGAACCAAACGGCGGCGTTCGGCGCTGATGGCGTTAAGCGACCCGACTTATTATTCGACTTACCCACGTATTGATGTGATGGTCGTGGTCGGTGGTCAGCCGCTGGCGTTGTTGGAGAAAAACGCCCCCGCCAATCTGAAACTCCTGAAGTTTGACCCGAACCACGCCGCATCCACCGCGCTGTTGCAAGAATACAAGCAAGCAGAAATCAAAAAGGCGAGCTATCCGGTGCTGCATATGGAAGGCGGCGGTTCACCTTCTCTGGCCGTGGATTCGTATTTGATTACCGCCAACTTTGCTGACCCGGGGCGCAATGAGTTTATTCAAAGCTTTGCCACGAAGTTTTGCACGAAATTCGAGGCGCTTGGCAGCCAAGGTCACCCCAAATGGAAAAGTTTGGCATGGCAACCCGGGCAAGCCTTACCCAGTTTGGCAGCGGGTTGGAAGTATTCCGATTACGCCAAAGACGTTCTGAACCGCTGCAACAGCAACCAAACCATGCGCTTGCCCGGTAAAGCAGCACCCGCTGCGGCGGGAGGAGGGTGCAGTGCCCAAGACCGTTTTGCGGGATTGTGCCGTTAATTATTTATCCCTTCGCCGTGACCATGAGCGCGGCGAATCCCACAAAAACCCCACCTGTAGCACGATTGAAAGCACGCATCACGCTGGAGCGTTGCAGGTACGTCGATAACTTGCGTCCACTAACGGCATAGACAAAATACCAAGTCACCTCGATCACCGCAAAGGTCAGCAGCAAAATTGCAAACTGGGGCAACTGTGCTGCTTGTGGGTCAATGAATTGCGGAAAAAACGCTGCGGCAAACAAAATCGCCTTCGGGTTGCTCGCCGCTACGAAAAAACCTTGTTGATATGTTGCGCTTCCTGTGGGCGCTACCGCAACGGCCGATGTTGCCGGAGCATTCCAGCACTGCACGCCCAAATACGCCAGATACGCCGCCCCCGCCAGACGCAGCGCATCAAATACCGTAGGAAAGGCTTGTAGCAACGCGCCCAACCCCGCAGCAGATATACCCAACATCGCCATCAACGCCGTCATGCAGCCCGCCATGCCGACGATAGCGGTGCGCACGCCGTGACGGGCACTAATGCTCATAATCAGCAGCATATTCGGACCCGGTGTGGCGGAGACGACAAACGTCATCACCACAAAAAGCCACCATGTTGTGAGTGTCATGGTGATTTAAGCGATTTCGGTCACAAAATCTTCGCGCGAACGGCGGACTTTTTTCAGATGCACCAGCCAATCATTCTTTTCGTCGCGGTAACCCAGCGGCAACATGGCGACGCTTTTCAAACCACGCTCACGCAAATTGAGGATTTCGTCCAAGGCGGCGGAATCAAAACCTTCCATTGGCGTGCTGTCCACATGCTCTTCCGCCGCTGCGATTAAAGCGGTTCCTAGCCCGATATACGCTTGGCGGGCGGCGTGTTCAAAATTCACGTGCGCCTCGCGTTGGGGATAGGTGTTGAGGAGCATTTTGCGGTAGTTTTCCCAACCTTCGTTGGTAAAGCCACGCTCGGCATTGACCCAATCGAACATCGTATTGATACGCTCTGCCGTATAGGTATCCCACACCGCGAAGACCAGCAGGTATGAACCCTCGGTAACCTGCGCTTGATTCCATGCAATGGCTTGGATTTTTTGACGCAATTCAATATTGGTTACCACGATGATTTCATAAGGCTGCAAACCGCTGGAGGTGGGAGTTAAGCGAATCGCTTCCAAAATGCGCTCCACCTTCTCTGCCGGAACGGGCTTGGTAGTGTCCATTTTTTTGACAGCGTAACGCCACTGGAGTTTTTCAATTAGAGGGGATGTTGCGGGCATGGAGTATTTCGTCGGTAAAAAAAGAAGTTCCCATTATGCGAATTTCGTGTAACACGGTGCTTGGGCGGGTGTTATCGGCTAGGGCAGCAGCCGATGCTGGATATTTTGTATCTTCACTCCCCATCCCGATAAAACCCATTTCTTTGCAATTTGCGCGTGGTCAGCGGGCTGACGGCTTGGCAGATTGCGCCGATGTGGTCGGGGGTTGTGCCGCAGCAGCCGCCTACGATGTTTACCAATCCTTCGGCGGCAAATTCGCGTACCAACCGGCTGGTGACTTCGGGGGTTTCGTCGAATCCGGTGTCGCTCATCGGATTAGGCAATCCGGCGTTGGGGTAGCAGCTAATGAAAACATCCGGCGCGGCGCGGTTCAGTTCTTGGATGTACGGGCGCATCAGCGTCGCACCGAGTGCGCAGTTCAACCCAACTGCCAGCGGCTGGGCGTGGCGCACGCTGTGCCAGAAGGCGGTGACGGTTTGACCGCTCAAAATCCGCCCCGACGCATCGGTGACCGTGCCGCTAATCAAAATCGGCAGGCGTTCGCCGGATGCTTCAAAAAATTCGTCAATGGCGAACAGCGCGGCTTTGGCGTTCAACGTATCGAAAATCGTTTCCACCAACAACACATCCGCGCCGCCTTCGACTAAACCTTTCACTTGGTCGTAATACGCTTGGCGCAGCTCTTCAAAATGGACGTTACGCGCACCGGGGTCGTTCACATCGGGGCTGATGCTGGCGGTTTTGGGCGTGGGGCCAAGCGCTCCGGCGACGAAACGGGGTTTATCGGGCGTGGAATACTTGTCGCACGCAGCGCGGGCAAGGCGGGCGGATTCGACATTCATTTCATACGCCAAATGTTCCATGCCGTAATCGGCTTGGGCGATGGTGGTCGCGCCGAAGGTGTTGGTTTCGATTAAATCGGCTCCGGCGGCAAGGTAACGCTCGTGAATATCGCGGATCACGTCGGGGCGCGTGAGGCTCAACAACTCGTTATTGCCCTTCACATCGCGCGGAAAATCGTGGAAGCGTTCGCCACGGTATTGCGCTTCACCGAGCTTGAAACGCTGAATCATCGTACCCATTGCACCGTCCAAAATAACGATGCGGTTTGCCAAAATTGCGGGCAAGTTTTGGGCGCGGGTGTAGGGGAGGGAAGATGTTTCGGATGTTTTTGAGGTATTCATAGGTCGGATTTTAGATAGTTACCTGATAATATCTTACAGCTTTGTGCTGTGTTGCCCAATGGAGGCTGACGGTCTTGTGTGACTAGTGAGATAGATGTGTACCTTACTTGGCTTGATGATAAACAAAAAAGGATAAAACTATGTTTAACGGTGATTTGAAAAAAGAAGCAATAGCAAAATTAAATAAATCTGTGGAAGAGCATAAAAACTGGGTAAAAAGCGTACAGTCTACATCAGCGAATCTATTCGTTTTACGCAAGCAAAGTAGTGAAGAGTTAATAAGCTCAGTTGAAAACTATATTAATATATTAGCAAATACACCCAAAGAATTTGATCGCTCTTTTGCTGAATACAAATCTGAGTTTCGTGTTTTTACTCAAATGCTACGCGACTTGCAAACAAAATCTGGTGATATTGATTTTGAATTCGGCACAACAGCCACAGCGGGTATTCTTGCTGGAGCAGGTATAGCCGCATTTGCACCAACTGCTGCAATGGCGATTGCAACGACATTTGGTACTGCAAGTACCGGAACGGCGATTGCTTCCCTTTCTGGAGCTGTGGCAACGAGGGCAGCACTGGCTTGGTTAGGGGGCGGTACGTTAGCTGCTGGGGCTGGAGGTGTAGCGGCGGGCGAAGCATTACTTGCTCTTGCGGGTCCAATTGGTTGGGCAATCGGGGCAACAACTCTTATCGGAAGTGGTTTATTGGCTCGCAGTAAAAATGAAAAAATTGCCAATGAAGCGAATGCCAAATGTAAAGAAGTAATTATTTTGATAGCACAATTAAAGTCAGCAGATCATGAAATAAATGGTTTAATTTATTTAACTAAAAATCATGTGGTTGGTGTAAAAGAAATTTTATTTAAGCTTAAAAGTTATTCTTTTCAAGATTATCATTCATTTACCCCAGTGGCTAAAAATGAATTAGCTGCGCTAATTAACAATATTCAATCACTATCTAAATTATTAAATAAAAAGGTCGTGGTATGAGTCAAAGTAGCACGCCGAAAGAGTATTTAATTCCAGATCAAGTAAATGCTGCTATTATTGTGGAATTAAACAATCAGCGTATGCAAGATGAAGTCATTAAAATGGCTGCACAGGATACCGCTTTTTTCACAGCAACTGCACAAATTGATAAAGTCAGAGAATTTATTGCTAATCCTAATGGTATTCTTGGAAGTGAGCTAACAAAACATGGTGAAATTGCCGAGCAAGTCGAGGTAGGCATACGCAATGCAAAATTAGCATTGAATCAACAAAATATGACTGCAACTTTTGATAGTATTGGACGAACTGCACCCGCAGATTATTCAATAGACGGTATTTTTGTTCAATCTAAATTCATTAACGGCATTAATAATAATTTGGATCATGTTTTAATGCACATGGATAAATATTCAAATTTTGGTCGTGATGGCTCTTTTTATCATATTCCTAAAGATACATACGAAACTATTGAGAATATTAGAATGGGTTTGCCTATAGACGGACTTTCTGAGAAATCTAAAGTAGCTATTATAAATAAAATCCAAGAAATTGAGCAACAAACTGGGCAGTCTTTTGAGCAGGTTGTTAAGCCTGCAACATCAAATTACGCAGATGTTCAACAAGGAAAAGTTGTTGAAACACTCGACAATCATCAAAATAATTTGAAGCAGGATAATGAAAAGATAAAAGACAGTATTAAAGATGAGCATAAACCTTCTTTAGAAGGCGCGGCACAAGCTGCGGTCATTGCTGGTGCAGTTGGTGGAGCTATTTCTTTGGGAAGCGCTATTTATAGCAAATACAAACAAGGTAAAAATCCTTTTAAGGGCGAATTCTCACAAGAAGATTGGAAAGAAGTTGGAGTTACTACAGCAAAAGGTGCTGGGGGCGGTGCGATTACTGGGGGTGCAATTTATCTATTGACCAATAATGCCGCATTATCTGCACCGTTTGCAGGTGCAATTGTTAGCGCAGCAAAAGGAATTTCCTCTTTGATGAGTGACTATAGAGCAGAAAAAATTACTTTTGAAGAATTTACCGATTTAGGTTTAATTGTTTGTGCTGAATCTGCAATTGTTGGTTTAGCCACTGCTGCCGGACAAACGCTTATTCCTATACCAATTTTAGGCGCAGTCATTGGCTCTTTGGCTGGCAAAATATTGGCTGAATTTGCGACAGGAAAAGGAAAGGAAATTGCTAAGCGAATACGCAAAGAAATGGCAGATTATATTAGTATAATTGATGCGAATTATAAATCAATTATTCGAGCAATAGATATAGAATTTTCGCGTTTAGGTAAATTAACAGAGGCGGCTTTTGATTTGAAATACAACATGGATTTAATTTTTTCCAGTGCAAATTTAGCAAGAGCTTATGGTGTTGTCGAAAAAAATATTATTATTAGCCATTCAGAATTGGACGCTTTCATGCTTGGTTAAAGGATGAACATGGGTTCACAAAGTAATTACGCCTTGCGTTTGCCAATCTCGCTCAAAGCAGGGGCAGAAAAAGTCGCACGCGAAGATGGAACAACGCTCAATCAATTCATTATCAGCGCGGTGGCGGAGAAACTATCCGCCCTTAAAACCGCTGATTATTTTGCAGAACGCGCCAAACGCGGTAATTTAGGAGCCGCGCTTGCCATGCTGAATCGGACGGGTGGGCAAGCACCCCATGCAGAAGATAGGCTTGAAGGTTAAGTAGAAATTTTCCGCACAGTTTCAGCCAATACATCGGCGATGGGTGTGCGGCGGGCGGTGAAGATGTGGGATAACTCTTGGTAATACCAAAGCGTTTCTTCGCGCGTGGCGGTGAAACGGTCGAATACGGCGTGTCCGATTTTTTCTAAATCCGACAAAATGGCTTGTGCATTGTTGACTTTATCGCAGCCGGAAACCAGCAAAATCATATCTGACGCATCGGCGAGATGTTCGATATACGCTTGTTTACGGGCTTGCCACGGTGGTTTGAGTCCGGTGGCATCGGGCAAACCATCGGTACACGCTTCCACAATGGTCAGCACTTGGCTGCCGAATAAGCGCTCAATAACGGGGGCGTGGTGCGGGCCGGAATCTTCTAATACATCGTGTAGCAGCGCAGCGATTTGCTGGTCTTCATTCCCCCCATACTCTGCGACCAATGCGGCAACGGCAACGGGATGCGTGATGTAGGGAATGGAGCCTCCTTTGCGCGTTTGCCCCTCGTGCGCAACAGCGGCAAAATGAAGGGCTTGGGTAAAACGGGGGGTTGTCATGGTTACGGTATCAATTACTAAAACTAAAAGAAGGAAGTAGTATCCTCCAAACACCACATATCGGCAGCAAGCCGTTGTTCCACGTCGTTCCGTTCATGATGATTCCTATTTCTCCCTCCGATTCTCACACCATTTTGCAAACCGTATTTGGCTACGCCGAGTTTCGTGGAGAGCAAGAAAGCATCATCGAACACGTTAATCACGGCGGCGATGCGCTCGTGCTGATGCCCACAGGCGGCGGAAAATCGCTGTGCTACCAAATCCCCGCCATCGTGCGCCAGCAAGCGGGTTACGGCATTACGCTGGTTATATCGCCCTTGATTGCGTTGATGCACGACCAAGTCGGCGCACTGCATGAAGCGGGCGTATCGGCGGCATTTTTGAATTCGAGTTTGGATAGCCAAGAAGCCTACCAAGTCGAACAACGCTTGCTGCGTGGTGAAATCACCTTGCTCTACGCAGCACCGGAGAGGGTGACGAATCCGCGCTTTTTGGCATTGCTGGATTCTTTGCTAGAGCGCGGTTTATTAAGCCTGTTTGCGATTGATGAAGCGCATTGCGTAAGCCAATGGGGACACGATTTCCGTCCCGAATACCGCGCATTGACCGTGCTGCATTTGCGCTACGCGGGTGTGCCACGCATCGCGCTGACTGCCACCGCCGATGCCCTCACCCGTGCCGATATGGTCGAGCGTTTGCAACTCGAAAATGCCCGTACATTTATCAGTAGTTTTGATCGCCCGAATATCCGCTATACCATCGTCGAGAAGCGCAACCCCGCACAGGCTATGCAGAGGCTGCTACGATTTATAGAGCAAAACCATGCAGGGGAGGCAGGTATTGTGTACTGCCAATCGCGCAAACGGGTGGAGGAAGTGGCGGAATCGTTGGTCGAATCCGGCATCCATGCACTGCCCTACCACGCGGGGTTGGATAGCCGTGTGCGCCAAACCAATCAAAACCGCTTTCTGCGCGATGAAGGCGTGGTGATGGTGGCGACCATCGCGTTTGGCATGGGCATTGATAAGCCCGATGTGCGTTTTGTGGCGCATTTGGATATGCCAAAAAATATCGAAGGCTACTATCAAGAAACCGGACGCGCAGGGCGCGATGGTCTGCCCGCCTATGCGTGGATGGCGTATGGGCTGCAAGATGTGGTGAATCAGCGTCGCATGATTGACGAAAGTCCGGCGAACGAAGAATTCAAACAAAGTCTGCGCGGAAAATTAGAAGCGCTTTTAGGATTAGCCGAATCCATTGATTGCCGCCGTGTGCGCTTGCTGGCGTATTTTGGTGAGCACCGCGAAGAAGGTTCGCGCTACCACTGCCATAACTGCGATAACTGCTTGAATCCCCCGCAGTTGTGGGATGGAACGGATGCAGCACGCAAATTATTAAGCACCATCTACCGCGTCCAGCAATTGAGCGGTATTAGCTTTGGAGCGGGGCATATCGTCGATATTGTGCGCGGCAAAATGACAGAAAAAATCACGCACCATCAGCACGATACGTTAAGCACTTTTGGGATCGGCAAAGATTACAGCGAACAAGAATTGCGGAGTGTACTGCGCCAACTCCTTGCTATGAATGCAGTGGCGGTGGATGTGGAATCGTTCAATACACTGCGCTTAACCAAACAATCCCGTGCTGTGCTACGTGGCGAAGTGGTGGTGAGTTTGCGCGAAAAAGAACGCACCGAACGCAAAGAACGCAGAACCCGAGAAGACCGTTCTGCCATTATCAAAGCACCGATTGCGCTGGATAGCGAAGGGCTGATTCGTTATGCAGCGTTGAAAGCGTGGCGCTCTCAAATCGCCAAAGAACACAATCTACCCGCCTATGTGATTTTTCATGATGCAACCCTTGCCGCCATCGCCAAAAAAGCCCCACAAACCTTGGAAGATTTGCAGGGCATTAGCGGGATTGGGGTGAAGAAGTTGGAGGCTTATGCAGCGGCTGTGTTGCGGGTGGTGGCTTGATGGAAGCAACTTTCATACGCCATTGCTGCACCCGACATGGTATTTTGCAAACGCGCAATAGCACGGCTGTGGCGAATACCATGCTTGGCATCGTTTAAATGCTGGCGATGGTACTGAATCAAGTTCTGGAACTTGCTGCGACAAGCATCCAACACACCCGCAAAATTCAAGGCAATATAGGCAGAATGATCCGCATGGGTTTGACGGAATTCGTCTGACCAATAATCAAACAACTGCCATTGGTATGTGCCTTTTTCGGGAATTTGAATTGTTGCTTTGTGCATAGTTGTCGCATCGTAAAGAATGGATAGCAATGATTACTGCTTTAACTGCATCGACGGCATCGACTGCATCAGTAACCGCCTCCTACTATGACGTTTGACCTACATCAGTGGTTGACATAAGTTGACATAAGCACTGCATAAGCATTGCAAATGCTGAGTAGCATTAGCTGCTACCGAATTCATCGCCCATTTCTATGGCACGTTGATGGGCGGCATAAAGTGCTTTGGCGAATAAATCTTTGATGTGGCTTTCATCCATTGAGGTAATGGCGGCATGCGTAGTTCCACCTTTGGATGTAACGCGGTGGCGCAAAATTTCAGGAGGTTCGTTACAGGATTGTGCCAATTCACCCGCACCAATAAAGGTTGCAACGGCTAATTCATACGCTTGTTCTCGGCTTAAACCCATTTCAGCACCTGCTTGTGTCATGGCTTCCATTAAGTAAAACATATAGGCTGGACCTGATCCAGAAATGGCAGTGACTGCATCCAGTTGGGATTCTTCTTCTAACCATATAAATTTACCCATGACCGATACGATGCGCTCTGCGTGTGCTTTGTCGATTGTGGATGCAGCCTTGCGGGCAAATAAACCGGTGATGCCTTTTCCAATCAAGGCTGGGGTGTTGGGCATGGCGCGGATAATGCGTTCATTGGATAACCAGTTGGCGATATTATCGGATCGGATACCAGCGGCGACACTTATGTGTAGTGCCGTCGGTTGAATGCAAGGGCGCGTCTGAAGGGTGACATGGTGAAATAGCTGGGGCTTGACTGCCCAAATAATGATAGTGGCACGCTCTAAGAACGAATCAACTTGCGAATGGGCAGTGATATTGAAGTGAGAATGCAAGCGCTTACGTGCTTCCTCGGATGGTTCAATGACATCCAGCAATCCAATAGGGTAGCCCTGCTGACGCAATCCACCAATCATGGCAGAAGCCATGTTGCCCCCACCAATAAAAACCAAATGCTCGCTCATATTGTTACCTCCAACTCCAGTTAATATGCGGTATCCGATTGTCGCAGCCGTACAGTCGGTGGTTGATGGATTTTTTTGCTGTGGTTTGAAGAATTTTTGCAAAAATTGGTTTTTTGTGTGATAATCAGCGACTTCGCTTAAAAAGAACGAAGTATCTACCTAAATGAATGCAATGCGAGTGGTTTGTGTTGCAGACAGCGGGACCAAGACTGACTCGTTGTTGGTATTTGCCTAGAGTGGCAAGTGCTTGCATCTGGTACAAGTTGGGAATATAAAAATGATCCAAACTGAATCACGATTAGAAGTTGCTGACAATACAGGTGCAAAGTCCGTCCTGTGCATTAAGGTACTTGGTGGATCCAAGCGCCGTTATGCCAGCGTGGGCGATGTTATTAAAGTTAGCGTTAAAGAAGCCGCACCGCGTGGGCGCGTTAAAAAAGGCGATATTTATAACGCGGTAGTGGTTCGTACTGCCAAGGGTATTCGTCGTGGTGATGGTTCCTTGGTTAAATTTGATGGCAATGCTGCGGTGTTGCTGAATGCCAAGTTGGAGCCTATTGGTACACGTATCTTCGGACCTGTTACGCGTGAATTGCGTACCGAGAAGTTCATGAAGATTGTGTCGCTGGCTCCCGAAGTTTTGTAAGGACGCGCCATGAATAAGATTCGCAAAGGCGATGAGGTAATCGTTATCACCGGGCGTGATAAGGGAAAGCGAGGAATCGTTTCCCTGCGCAAGGATGATTCCCATTTGGTTGTTGAGGGTGTCAATCTGGTTAAGCGGCACACCAAGCCGAATCCTTTGAAGGGTTCTGCTGGTGGGGTTGTTGAAAAGGTAATGCCCATTCATCAATCGAATGTAGCAATTTTTAATGCTGCGACTGGTAAAGCGGATCGTGTGGGTATCAAAGTTTTAGCCGATGCTACCCGTGTGCGCATTTACAAGTCCAGTGGCGAAGAAATCAAGGTGGCATAAGCATGGCTCGTTTGCAAAAACATTATCGCGAGAAACTTGTTTCTGAGTTGATGACCAAGTTTGGTTACACCTCTCCTATGCAGGTTCCTCGCTTGACCAAGATCACCTTGAATATGGGTGTTGGTGAAGCGGTTGCTGATAAAAAAGTAATGGATCATGCGGTTGCTGATTTGGCTAAAATTGCTGGTCAGAAGCCAATTGTTACCAAGTCCAAGAAAGCTATTGCTGGCTTCAAGATTCGTGAGAATCAAGCGGTTGGTTGCATGGTAACGCTGCGTGGCGTTCAAATGTACGAATTCTTAGACCGCTTCGTGACAGTGGCTTTGCCGCGTGTACGTGATTTCCGTGGTATTTCTGGGCGTGCTTTCGATGGACGTGGCAATTACAACATTGGCGTCAAAGAGCAAATTATTTTCCCCGAAATTGAATACGATAAAGTGGATGCTCTGCGCGGCCTCAATATCAGTATCACTACAACGGCTAAGACGGATGACGAGTGCAAGGCTCTTCTTTCTGGCTTCCGTTTCCCGTTCAAGAATTGAGGTGACTTGTGGCAAAAATGGCTTTAATTGAGCGAGAAAACAAGCGCGACAAATTGGTTGCCAAGTACGCTAAGAAATATGCTGAGTTCAAAGCAATTGCTGGTGATGCGAAGCGTACCGATGAAGAGAGGGCTGCTGCACGTTTGGGTTTGCAAAAGATTCCTCGTAACGCGAATCCGATGCGCCAACGTAATCGTTGTGCCATTACAGGTCGCCCTCGTGGTACGTTCCAGCAATTTGGCTTGGCGCGTGCGAAAATCCGTGAAATGGCATTCGCTGGGGAAATCCCTGGTGTTGTCAAGGCTAGTTGGTAAGCGGCTGGAGAATCAAATATGAGCATGAGTGATCCCATTGCTGACTTGTTAACCCGCATTCGTAATGCGCAAATGGTTGCAAAAACTTCCGTTTCTGCTCCTTCTTCCAAAGTAAAAATTGCCATCGCGCAAGTTTTGAAGGATGAAGGTTACATTGAGAACTTCAAGGTGTCTAGCACAGGTGGAAAATCTGAGTTGGAAATCGCATTGAAGTACTATGCGGGTCGTCCTGTAATTGAACGCATTGAGCGCGTTAGTCGCCCTGGTTTGCGTGTTTATCGTGGTAGCAGTGCAATTCCCCAAGTCCAAAATGGATTGGGTGTTGCTATTGTTACTACCCCCAAGGGTGTGATGACAGATCGCAAAGCACGTGCAGCCGGTATTGGCGGCGAAGTGCTATGCTATGTTGCTTAACCCTACATTGAGGAGAAGAATGAATGTCTCGTGTAGGTAAACTTGCAGTTTCTATTCCATCGGGAGTAGAGGTGTCAATTGACAATGGTTATATCACTGTAAAAGGTGCAGGTGGTTCTTTGCAGCAGGCATTGAACAACTTGGTAGCAGTTTCTAATACGGATGGAAAGTTATCTTTTCAACCCGTGAATGATTCACGCTCTGCCGATGCTATGTGTGGAACCATGCGTCAGTTGGTAAACAACATGGTGCTGGGTGTTACCAAAGGTTTTGAGAAGAAGTTGGTGTTGGTTGGGGTTGGATATAAAGCCCAAGCGACGGCTGGAAAGTTGAATCTTTCTGCGGGTTACTCTCACCCTGTCAATATGGATATGCCAACTGGCATCACAGTTTTGACACCCACACCGACTGAAATTTTGGTAAAAGGTGCAGATCGTCAGCGTGTTGGACAGATTGCCGCCGAGATTCGTGCAGTTCGTCCCCCAGAACCTTACAAAGGTAAGGGTATTCGTTACGCTGACGAGAAGATCACCATCAAAGAAACCAAGAAGAAATAAGGAGCTGCAATATGTTGACAAAAAAAGAGCAACGTCTTCGCAGGGCTCGTCAGACGCGGATTCGCATTGCGGCACAGGGTGTTGCACGTTTGACCGTGAATCGCACCAATTTGCATATTTATGCAAGCGTGATTTCTGGCGATGGCGCAAAGGTTTTGGTCTCTGTTTCTACCGCAGAAGCAGAAGTACGACAAGCCTTGGGTGGCATGGGCAAAGGTGGTAATGTTGCTGCTGCGCAAGCGGTCGGCAAACGTGTTGCCGAAAAAGCCAAGGCAGTTGGTGTGGAAAAGGTTGCGTTTGATCGGGCAGGTTTTGCCTATCATGGTCGTGTCAAGGCTTTGGCAGATGCAGCTCGTGAAGCAGGCTTGCAGTTCTAAGCAGAACGGAATACAGAATGGCTAAAGTTCAAGCAAAAGTGCAGGGTAAGACTGAAGGACCAGAAGATGGTCTGCGTGAAAAAATGATCGCGATAAATCGCGTGACCAAAGTGGTGAAAGGCGGACGCATTCTGGGTTTTGCTGCTCTTACTGTGGTTGGCGATGGTGATGGTCGTATTGGAATGGGTAAGGGAAAATCAAAAGAAGTTCCCTCTGCTGTTCAAAAAGCAATGGAAGAAGCCCGTCGTAATATGACCAAGGTTTCTTTGAAAAACGGTTCAATACACCATAAAGTGATGGGTAATCATGGTGCTGCCAGTGTCATGATGGCACCAGCTCCTAAGGGAACGGGTATCATCGCTGGTGGTCCGATGCGTGCGGTGTTTGAGGTGGTGGGTGTTACCGATATTGTGGCAAAAAGCCACGGTTCAACCAATCCTTATAACATGGTTCGTGCAACTTTAAATGCCTTGACTGCCTCCACTGCTCCCGCAGTAGTTGCAGCGAAGCGTGGCAAAACAGTTGAAGAACTTTTTGTCTGATGGTGGAGTTTTAGATGACAACACAGCAAAAAATTACAGTTCAATTGGTACGTAGCCCTATCGGATGTAAAGAATCGCACCGTGCAACCGTGCGTGGATTGGGTTTACGTAAATTGCGTAGCGTCAGCGAATTGGTGGATACACCAGAGGTTCGTGGCATGATTAACAAGATCAGTTATCTGGTCAGAGTGCTTTAAGGGGCAAAACATGGAGCTCAATAGCATTAAACCCGCTGATGGTGCAAAACACTATAAGCGTCGTGTAGGGCGTGGCATTGGATCGGGTCTGGGAAAAACCGCTGGTCGGGGTCACAAAGGACAAAAATCGCGTGCGGGTGGATACCACAAAGTGGGCTTCGAGGGTGGTCAGATGCCCATGCATCGTCGCCTTCCCAAACGTGGCTTTAAATCCCATTTATTACAATTCAATGCTGAAGTTACTTTGTCAATGCTTGATGCGTTGGCATTGGATTCCGTTGATTTGTTATCACTCAAAGAAGAAAAATTGGTAGGTCAAATGGTAA
>JBDKGR010000038.1:0-17673 GCA_039798085.1 Pseudomonadota bacterium | reverse complement strand
CTGCAATGGCGCAAGGTACTCATCTACCACCACCACACGCTGGATTCTGGCGTGCTGAATCGCTCCGCTGCACATAGGGCAAGGCACTAACGTGACGTAGAGTTCACATCCCTCTAAGCGATAATTTTGCAGCACCTTCCCAGCCGCCCGAATCGCCACTATTTCAGCGTGCGCGGTGGGGTCGTGGGTGGAGATGGGTACGTTGTGTCCGGTGGCGATGATGCGTCCATCTTTCACAATCACCGCCCCAACAGGGACTTCGCCCGCACGCGCCGCCTCTTCTGCTTGGGCGATTGCTGCCCGCATGAAAATTACATCGGCTTCACTTGGCATCCGGTTCGGGGCGCGTTGGCTGCATCGCATTGTCAACCGATTGCTTGTACTGTTGCTGCACTTGCTGGGTTTGTTGTTGTACCGTTCCAGATGTTGCTATTGCTGGCACACCCGAAACCGCGATGACAGGCACGGCTATCGTCGTTTGCATTTGCTTTTTCACCACCAAGCCCACAATCGCCAGCGTGACCAATAGACCCACTATGCCGAATAATCCTCGCATATTCATGCTCCTTTATGAAAGCTGTTTACAGCTCTAACCATTCTTTGCGTACCGCTGCATTGTGATGCAAATCGGCGGGTGTCCCTTCAAAGACAATGCGCCCATGCCCCATAACCAAGCAGCGTTGCGCGATTTGGAGGGCAATCGTGAGCTTTTGTTCAATCAACAACACCGCCACCCCGCGCTGCCGCAGTGCTTCAAGGTACTGCGCTACCAGTGCCACGATTTGGGGGGCTAATCCTTCGGTTGGCTCGTCAATCACAATGCAATCAGGGTTGCCCATTAGCGTGCGGCACAGGGTTAGCATTTGCTGCTCGCCACCTGATAGCACGCCAGCGGGAGTGTGTTCGCGCTCCTTCAAACGGGGAAATAATTGGTACATATCGGCAAAATCCCAGCGCGATGCGTAGGCGTATGTGTGTGCATTTTTTTTACCCATTGCCAGATTTTCCGCCACCGTGAGATGCGGAAACACATCGCGGCTCTCTGGCACATAACCCAACCCAAGCTGCGCTAATTCAAAGGTCTTGCGCCCGAATACTTCTTGCCCTTTCCAACGCAGCGAACCCTGTGCGGCAACCATTCCCATGATCGCTTTCGCGGTCGTGGAGCGACCCGACCCATTCCGCCCCAATAACGCCACAATTTCTCCAGCTTCCATGTGCAAATCCACGCCATGCAGTACCGTGCTTTTGCCATACCAAGCGTGCAAATTGGTTAATGTCAGCATCCCAAATACGCCTTTTGAACCATTGGATTGGCACGAATCGCATCCGGTGTATCAAAAGCAATTAACTCACCATAAGCCAATACGGCGATTTTATCGGCAATATCAAATACCACCCCCATATCGTGTTCTATGGTCAGCCATGTTTTACCGTGGGTAAGTTGTTTAATCAATGCAATAAACCGTATCGTTTCGCTTTGATTCATGCCGGCGGTGGGTTCATCTAATAAAATAATATCGGCACCACTGCCAATGGTAAGACCAATTTCCAAGGTTCGTTGCTCGGCATAACTTAAATTAGCGGCGATTGCATTGCGCTTGGATTCTAAATGTAGCAGTTGCAATAATTCAAGGGTTTGTTGATTCACATCGTTCCAACGAAACCAAGAACACCACCCTCCAAACTTTGAAAGTTTACCTAGAATACTGCATCGGATATTATCAAAAACGCTTAATTGCAGAAATAATTGGCTAATTTGAAAGCTACGCGATAACCCCATTTCACTAATATGGTACGGTTTTTTACCGATAATGGATTGTCCTTTGATGAAAATATCACCCGCGCTAGGGGTTAATTTACCACTCATCAAATGAAATAATGTCGATTTCCCTGCTCCATTAGGGCCAATAATGGCAATGCGCTCCCCTTTTTGCACCTGCATAGTTACGCCGCGAATGACTTCGGTTTTACCAAATTGGTGGTATAGATTCTTGATTTCTATTTCTATTATTTCTAATTTTTCTACTTTTTTTTCTAATACCGGATTCATAGATTGCGGTGAAATAACTTGATGACCCCTTGCGGGGAAAAAATTGTCATTATAATAAAAAGCAAGCCCACATAAAATGCCCACAATGCAGTAAATTCACTTAATACCACCAATGCCAATACCATACCAATCGCACCAATAATTGGGCCAAAAAAGAAACCCGTTCCACCCAAAAAGGTGAACAACAAATAAGCCCCTGAACGGGCCGTGCTTAATGATTCTATCGTCACCATTTCAAAATGAATCGCAGACAATCCACCTGAAATCCCTGCAAAAAAACCTGCCACAATCAATGCTACATACCGAATATGGTGGGCGTTGTACCCGATAAATTCGACCCGATCGGCATTATCACGTACCGCATTTAGCATCAATCCGAAAGGTGTTTTTGTTAAAGCGAATAAGCCGATTGCTGATAATAACGTATAAATAACAATTAAATAATATACCTGAATAGGTGCAGCATAATCAATACCCATGACGGTGGGTTGAATAACCCGATTACCAGAAATCCCCCCTTCACCCCCAAAGAATACCGGAAACATCAATGCGAAAGCCGATACCAATTCTCCAATTCCCATGGTAATCATGGCAAAAGTTGCACCGGATTTGCGGGTGGTAATATACCCCAAAATAAGAGCCAATACCATTCCCGCTAATCCACCAATAATAGGAATAAGGCTCACTGCAATTGGGAGGCTACCATCCCCCATTTTATTGAGTGCATGAATCGCAAAAAATGCCCCCATACCCGTATAAACCGCATGACCAAAACTGAGCATTCCACCTTGACCTAATAAAAGGTTGTACGATAAGCATGCAACAATCGCAATTCCCATTTGCGATAAAATTGCAATACCCAAACCACCCGAAAATATCTGGGGTGCAATGATTAAAATCAAGCTCGCTAGACTAATAATAAAAATTATTTTATATATTCTTATATATTTTTTATACATTTTTCTCAAAGCGCACGGTAAAACGCGCCCCGGGTGGGGTTTGATTGGGTCGGCTGTCTTCGATGCTGACCGTCGCATGGTGTTGGCGGGCGATTTCTACCACAATCGGTAAACCCAAACCCGAACCATCCGCCTCGGTTCCTAGCACGCGGTAAAAGGGTTGAAAAATCAACTCTCGCTCGGCAACCGGAATGCCAGAACCTGTATCTTCCACTTGCAATAACAATTCCGAATCGGCACTCACCGGAAGAATGCGCACGGTAATCATCCCGGGATTTTCGGTACTAGAAGGCGTGTAATTGATGGCGTTATCCACCAAATTGCGCACCATTTCTTTTAATAAAATCGGGTTGCCCATGAAAGTGATACCTTTATCATCCGATTCTGCCCCTTCGTAGCCTATGTCAATGTGCTTATCCATCGCACGCGGAACGGAATCGTGAATCACCTCCAAGGTCAGTTGCACCAAATTGCACTTTTGCTGGCTGCGCATCACCGTCCCACTGCTTTCGGCGCGTGCCAATGCCAATAATTGATTCACCGTGTGGGTCGCACGGATGCTGGAACGTCCAATTTGGCGCAGCGATTGTTTTAAATCCTCCGCACTCGCGCCTTGGCGTTGGGCTAAATCGGCCTGCATTCGCAAGCCCGCCAAAGGCGTTTTGAGCTGGTGCGCGGCATCGGCTAAAAAACGCTTTTGCGTGGCGATGGAATCTTTTAAGCGCATCAACAAATCGTTCACCGCCGCCACCAAGGGCGCGACTTCTAAAGGAACGGCTTCGGCATTGAGTGGGCTTAAATCATCGGGGCGACGGGCGCGAATCCGCTCTTCCAAATGGTTCAACGGTTTAATCGCCTGCACCAATGCCAACCACACCAGCAGCACCGCCAGCGGCAAAATGACAAACTGCGGCAACATCACCCCTTTGACGATTTCGGTCGCCAAAATAGAACGCTTTTCCATCGTCTCCGCCACCTGCACCAGCGCGGGCTTGCTGTTGGGAATATCCAGTTTCACCCATGTGTAAGCAACTTTGATGGTGTTGTCACGGAATTCGGCATCACGCAAGCGGATTTCGCCCACCGTGATTTTTTCATTTTCTGGGGGTGGCGGTAGATTTTTTTCACCGCTTAAAAATTCACCGTTGCCCCCTAGCACTTGGTAGTACACGGTATCCGAATCGTCGGCACGTAACAATTCACGCGCAGGTTGCGGTAGCAAAAATTGCACCTTGTTGTAGCGTACTGTGATGAGTTGTGCCAAAGCACCGACGTTATATTCCAAAGCCCGATCAAATGGCTTACCCGCAATCTCTTGGGCGACTAGCCATGTCAGCACCAAGGTAATCGGCCACAGCAGTAGCAGAGGGGTCAGCATCCAATCCAGAATTTCTCCAAACAGGCTGCGTTGTTCGCGCTGAAAAATTTTCACATTGAAAAATTTTGAAATTTTGAAATGTCCAAATTTTGGAAGGGGGATTTTTAATGCGGTATTTTTTCCAAGCAATAACCCAAACCACGCACCGTGGCAATGCGAATAGGACCTTTTTCAATTTTCTTGCGCAGGCGGTGGATATACACCTCAATCGCGTTATTGCTCACTTCTTCGCCCCATTCGCACAAGCGTTCCACCAGTTGGTCTTTGCTGACTAAACGCCCTGCGCGTTGCAGAAGCACTTCCAATAAACCCAGTTCCCGCGCCGATAGTTCGATCATTTTTCCATCAATACTCGCCACGCGCCCCGCTTGGTCATAGAGCAAAGGGCCATGTTTGATGTTGCTACTGGTTGCCCCCATGCCTCGGCGTACCAAAGCCCGTACACGGGCTTCCAATTCTTGCAGGCTAAAGGGTTTCGCCATGTAATCATCGGCTCCGTAGTCAAGTCCTTTGACCCGCTCTTCCACCGAATCGGCCGCTGTCAAAATCAATACGGGAAGGGATGCACCGCGTCCGCGTAGTTTTTTCAATACCTCTAAGCCGTGCAATTTGGGTAAGCCCAAATCGAGTATCAGCAAATCAAATTCGGTATTGGTCATGAGTGCGGCATCGGCTTCGCTGCCCGTGGCAACATGATCAACCGCAGCACCTGCGCTGCGCAATGCGCGTAATAAGCCGTCTGCTAATACTTGGTCGTCCTCTGCAATCAGAATGCGCATTGTTGTTCCTTGTTGTGCTGAATTTCACTGAATTTTGACGTAAGCATATTGTAAGTCGTATTTTAGGGTTCTTATGGGCTGGTTAGTGGCTGGTTAGTGGCTGGCATACGCTTCTAACCCAATCGAAATGACGGTTGCCACATCTTCCCCAACGGCTTGGCGCAATTCTGCTTCGGTTTGCTGCACGGCATCGCGGTAGGCGTTCATCCACGCCAAGCCGATTTCGGTAAAACGGATGATACGGGCGCGTGCATCGCGGGGGGCTGGTGTGCGCTCCACCATGCCCCATGCTGCGCATTGATTGACCAGTACCCCCATTGCTTGCTTGGTCATTCCCGCACTGCGTGCCAAATCGACCAACCTTGCCCCTTCAAGCGGAAGGTGGCGTGTAATATGAATATGTGCCGCCCCCACCTGTCCCCGTGCCGCTAAATTCGATAAACCCAAGGGCAGTGCCGAATGCTCCACCATGCACTCCAACACCCTTGCATCGAATCGCACCAGCGCCAGCCGTAGCCAATTTCCGGTATTCATACAATCATCTTATTGGTAAGTTAAATTGACTAAATTTTATCAAAATTCGATTTAACTTCGCTTTAACATAGCTGAACTTTGTAGAACTTTTTAGGAGTTTCATTCATGGCAACGAGCAACAACAACGGCAATAGCAGCGGTAATAGCAACAGCATCAACACCAATGGTAGTGGCAACACCAATGCCAACACCAGCAGCGAAAAAGCCAAAGCCCTGCAAGTGGCACTGGCGCAAATTGAAAAACAATTCGGCAAAGGCACGATCATGCGGCTGGGCGAAGGCGAGGTGATTGAGGATATTCAAGTCGTCTCCACCGGTTCGCTGGGCTTGGATATTGCCTTGGGCGTGGGCGGTTTGCCGCGCGGGCGTGTGATTGAAATTTACGGCCCTGAATCATCGGGTAAAACCACGCTCACGCTGCAAGTAATTGCGGAGATGCAAAAAACCGGCGGTCAATGTGCGTTTGTCGATGCGGAACACGCTTTGGATATTCAATACGCCCAAAATCTCGGTGTGAATCTGCAAGATTTGCTGATTTCCCAACCCGATACGGGTGAGCAAGCCTTGGAAATTGTCGATAGCCTTGTGCGCTCCGGTGCGGTGGATTTGATTGTGGTGGATTCGGTCGCGGCGCTCACGCCCAAAGCCGAATTGGAAGGTGAAATGGGCGATTCCCTGCCCGGTTTGCAAGCACGTTTGATGAGCCAAGCGCTGCGTAAACTCACCGCCCACATCAAGAAAACCAACTGCATGGTGATTTTCATCAACCAAATCCGCATGAAAATTGGCGTGATGTTTGGTAGTCCCGAAACCACGACGGGCGGTAATGCGCTGAAGTTTTACGCCTCGGTACGCTTGGATATTCGCCGCACCGGAACGATTAAAAAAGGCGACGAAGCCATCGGCAACGAAACCAAAGTGAAAGTGGTGAAAAACAAAGTTTCACCCCCGTTCAAGCAAGCCGAGTTCGATATTTTGTTTGGCGAAGGTATCAGCCGCCACGGAGAAATTATTGATATGGGCGTTGCCAATGGCATCATGGAAAAATCCGGTGCGTGGTATGCGTATAACGGCGAAAAAATCGGTCAGGGTCGGGACAATGCCCGCGAGTTTTTGCGAGGCAATCCTGCACTGTCCTACGAAATTGAAAACAAGGTGCGGACGGCGTTGGGCATTCCGTTATTGCCAGCCTCCACTGCGACCGAAGCCCCTGCATCTGCTCCCGAATCCACAGCCAAAGCACCCAAGGCATCGAAAAAATCCGAACAATGATTGTGGTGTCACCACCCTCTCTCAAATCCCGTGCCCTCCGCTTGCTGAGTACACGGGAATATTCACGCACCGAATTAGAAAAGAAACTCGCACCATTTGAAGCGGTGGAGGGCACGTTGGGCAAAGCGTTGGATGAATTGCAAGACAAAGGATTCATCAACGAGCAGCGCGTGCTGGAATCGGTACTGCACCGCCGTGCCAACAAACTCGGGACAATGCGCATCCGCCAAGAGTTAGAAAGCAAGGGATTAGCTCCTGAAGCCGTACTTGATGCAGTGGAGCTATTGCGCAGCACCGAATTGGAACGCGCCCGTGCCGTGTGGGAAAAGAAGTTCGGCAAATCGGAAAAATCCACCGCCTCCACCCCCGCAGAACGCGCCAAGCAAATGCGCTTTCTAGCCACGCGGGGGTTTAGCGGGGATGCGATTCGGAAGCTCATACCATCCTTTACTGCGGTTCACGATATGAACGACCAATAGCATCACCGGAACTTCAATCTAGATTTTTAATAAATATTTTCCCATTCTTGCGCAGCAGGTTCACCTTTCAGCATACTTTTCTTGGGAGTACCACCCCAGTATTTTCGACCAAATAAATGGGAGCAAATCAAGGCACGGCACAATTCCCCCAAAGTGAGATGTGAACGTTCTGCCTCCAACTCCAATCCTTCTTTTATTTTGGATGGTATCCATATTTTGATAGGATATATATTTTTACCCAAGTTAGGAGTATCTTCTACAAAATCACCAAGACACAAGTCCAAATGGGTATCGCTATAATCTTTGTCAAAAACCTCGTATAAACCAATTTTATTGGAACGCATTCTTAATAATTCATGATGCCCGAATAAATAAATTACAAAGTATTCTGTTAAATAATTAGTCGTTGATGTTTCATGAATAGCACACACCTCTTTTAAGCCTTGATTTGCAGCCTCTGGTAACCATACACGTAGTTGCGATGTTTTTAAGGTGAAATCACTGTAATTCCGTGGAGGAATCAATGAAGACAAACGTCCTTGTCCAACGGCTTGAAAACTTTCTAATTGCTTACGCGAATACCTCATTTTTCCCCTACGATTTTTCTTGAGAAGTTGGCATTCTCCTACCAAAATACCGCCATTCAAACATGGAGTGAGTCAATGACAACGAAAAAACACATCGTAGTTGCAGGAATTATGATTTTGGCTGCTACAAACATAATGGCACAAATGCATAAGTGTGTAGATGGAAATGGTAAAGTGACCTACAGCGATGCGTTATGCGCCAGTGGGAGTAACTCTTCCGACATCAGTACGACCCATAACACTATGGATAGTTCAGGGTTGCGTGCAACTGCCGCGCGATATGCAGAAGAAGATCGAAAACAAGCTGTGGCGGCTATGTTGGCATCACCACCACCCGAATGTAAATTTAGGTATGTTCTTAATAATGCACAAAGTAAGGCATCAGCAGAGGAAGCTAAAAGAGAGTGTGTCGCAAATAAATTTGCTGCAATGGATGGTAAATTTCTATCTACCACGGCGCAAACACAGCATAATGAACGATTGAATGCACAAATAGATGCAGGTCGTCAGAGGGCGCTAACATCTGCTGTCCAGCAAAACACCCATTCATTGAATCAAAACACCAGAGCAATCGAATCCGTTACAAGAGAGCTTCGTTGAGGGCAACGGTAAGTAAGCTAGTGAATCTTCAATATCGAATGAAGGAATTATGATGACATGGATTTTTGGCATTTATATAGTGATTGGTATCTTGGAAACAATTAGTCGTTATACGAACCCAGACCCATCATTAAAACCTGCTTGGATGAGTTTGGAGAGAAATCCAATAAAAATTATTTTTGGAATGGCTATTCATGTAATTCTTTGGCCATTGATAGTTTTTCTTAAGTAAATAATATTTTTTTGGGAATCATTGTGGGATTTTTTTCATCTCTTGCTCATGCAATAAAAACAACCAATGAAGAGGTACATGGACAGCGACTATTGGAGCATCTCCAATCAACCTTTCAGATGTTTAATAACTTGCCCTTGCAGATGCGTACTGCTATTGGTGCTGGGTATTTGCAAATTCGGACGAAAATTGACCATGAAATGATAAACTGGACTCCAGAGGGGCGAATACGCATAGGGAGAAAAATGCAAGAACAGGCTAGAGCTAGTTTTGATGTAGATATGGTAGGCTCTTATGCCAAATGGATGGCGGGAGCGTGGCTAGAATCTGGAGAGCGTAACTCTGTCAAAGCCAAAATTGCATTTGAGATGCTAGATATGTTTGAACAAGATTTAATTAAATCATTTAATGAGCTTAATCGACAGCAAGAAAAAATCAAAAGAAAGCAAGACTTAGAAGAAGATTACAATGTTTACTTCTGATAATTTATAAATAATCCATTAACTTTAAAAAGGAAAATATGAGTCTTTCACTTGAGGATATTAAAGGGGAGTTTCGTGAAGGTTATCAGCGAACCGAAGAGGTCTTAACTGGAATGGATGCTTATATTACGAGGCTAGAACAACGTATCGCAGCACTTGAAAAGCAACAGCAGCTCACTATAATTTTGATGCAACGTATAGAAGAATTAGAAGCAGCTTTATATTCAGATGAAGCAGATATTCCTACATCACCAAAAATTTATATAGGGTAATGCAGATATGCAAAGCCAATTTCTTCGTCCTCTAATTAGAAAATATAGCAAAAATAGTAGCTTATCAATAGACCCAATGGGAGATATTGCGAAACGATATAAGCAGTATAAAAATACACAGGCACTTGATTTAGCTATAGTTTCTATAAGTTTGGGAATCCAACCTATAAATAATCATGATATGAATCCATTGGCTCTTAAAGCCTTGCATGATACAAATCCAAATTTTGACCCATCATATATTGGGAGCTATTCAGATCAGGAGTGGATGGGTATTGTGAATAGTGCCAAAGGTAAATATTTTGAGTATTTAGTTGTTGATAAACTAAACTCAGGCGAAGCTGTCGGTGATTTGGTTTTACCATACGGTTATTCAGCACAAATTGCACAATCCATGAATCAACCGGGATGGGATTTGAGTATTGTGGATTCTCATGGGCAGATTGCTGAATTACTACAATTAAAAGCAACCGAAAATATTGGATACATTAGTCAAACTTTAGATAGATATCCAGATATTTCCATCTTAACTACTCATGAAGTTTCCAATAAAATTATGGCAAACGATATGATTATTGATTCCAATATATCAGAAAGCGAAATTGAAGCAGCAATCAATTCGGCAGCTATTGACAGTGAACATGGATACATTAGTGAATTTTGGGATTATTTTCATCCATTAGTTCCATTACTTTTTATTGCTGGAACACAAGGTTATCACGTTGTAATGAAAAAACAAACAGTAGGCTATGCGGTTGAAATTGCGAAAAACCGTGCTAAACGTAGCATAGTATCTGGTGCAACTGGAGCAGCAGTAAAAATGGTTTCTGGTAGCTGGCTTTTTTCAGCTATCGCTGCATTTACTGCTGGAATGATTTTTGATAGATCAGTAAATATTGATGAATTATTAAGTTTTATGAAGAAATATAATAATTTACTCCGCATTAGGAGTAATCATTACCGCAATTTAATAATAAAGGAGTAATTATGTGGCTAACCAGTTTCATAAACGGGCTGCGTGATTTTGGGAAGACCATATGGCCTGATTTAAAAAGAGTCGGCGGAACTGTTTTAGGAGAATTAAGTCGTGGTGTTGGTGAAATCGTTAAAAATGCAAAAGTTTTTGTTAATGCCATTTTCAGTGAATATCAGAAAAATAGACGAGACCTACCTATAACGGCAAGAGAAGAAACTGAACGAAAATTGCAGGAAGTAAATGCTGAAATTGCTTTTCTTCAAAAACGACATAGAGAACATAATGGTAACTCTAATGGTCAAGATTGGCAAAGATTCAATGAGTTAAAAGCGAAACGTGCAGAACTCAATAAAGAATTAGACGCTATTGATCAAATTACTTCAGCAACCGATATAGTTGAAAAAGAGAAAGATTTCAAACCAATTAGGATTGATAATATCAATGCTCATATTTTACAATATCATGTTGGGCAAAATGCTTGTAATAAAATATGCCAATGTGGGCGACCAATGGTTCTACAGTGGGATAGGAAAAAGATAACGGCAGGAGTTCAGGATTTTTTTTGGGGATGTTCTGGATATTATGTTGAACTTCAAGGCAAGCACGCTTGTATTTTGACAGAAAGACTTTCACTGAATGACTTGGATTTATTTGCTAACTTGAACAAGCCAGAGTTTGAAATTTCATCATCTACTCTAACAAGAGAAGCAATAAATCCAACTAAAGCAAAAAAAATACGGCAAGCATTGGATCACATTCGGGGTAAGCATCGTTCTCAATCATTGGGTATAGCTGTGTACCGATGTCCAATTCATGGAGAAAGTTTACAATTAAAAAGAAAAATGCAAGCCAATGAAGATATTTTAGATGAATATTTTCTTGGATGCCCTCGATGGCTACCACAAAATGCGGGCTGTAATTTTTTAATGAAATTGAAATCAGCAGCTCAAATTAGTAGTGTTTTAGATAAAGAAGAAGGTATTGGCATATTGGGAATATAGATTAAATACCCCGTAACTCACCCAATAAATCAGGATGCTTATCCAGTAGTCGGAATAAATGCACTACAGCCGCTAGAGGTTTTGCTTGTCCGCGTTCGTAACGAGAAAAGGCATTTTTACCACCGCCCGTGAGTTGTGCCGCTTCTTGTTGCGTGAGGCGTAGTTTTTTGCGGATACGCGCCAATTCTGCCGCCTGTTCCGCATCAACTTGATTCCGAAAAGCCAGCCATGCATTTTCCTCGGGTTCATCGTATTCCACAAAACCATCATCACAATGGTCACAAAACGCACCCCGTACCTGTGAGGTAAAAATTTGCCCCTTATACCGTTGCTCTACCGTTTTAATTCCATCGTGCAGAACACCTTCGGTACACAATTCGCAAACTTGGTTATTCCATTGGCTTGCCATGTTTCAATTCCTTGAAGGAAACCACAAAATACGCACCCGCCCGCTGAAATTTGACGTACAAAGCTGTACCGTTAAATTCCCCGTGGTACATATCCTGCCAAACACGATGATTAGCATGGGTGGTAGGGTGTAATTTATGCCATTCCCCGCTCGTACCACCCCTTGCTGCGGTTCACGATATGAACGACCAATAGCATCACCGGCACTTCAATCAGCACGCCGACTACCGTTGCCAATGCCGCGCCGGAGTTGAATCCGAATAAACTAATCGCGGCGGCTACGGCTAATTCAAAGAAATTGGATGCGCCAATGAGTGCCGAGGGGCAGGCGATATTGTGTTTCTCACCGACTGCGCGATTCAACCAATACGCCAGTGCCGAATTGAAAAACACCTGAATCAAAATCGGAACCGCCAGCAGCGCGATGATTAAAGGTTGCTTCAAAATCGCTTCACCTTGGAAGGCGAATAGCAAAACCAGTGTCGCCAACAGCGCGGTAATCGACCACGGGGCGATTTTTTCCATCACGGCATCGAACGATTTTTGCCCTTTTGCGAGCAACGCTTTGCGCCATATTTGCGCCAAAATCACCGGAATTACGATGTACAGCACCACCGACACCAGCAGCGTCGCCCACGGCACGGTAATGGCGGATAGTCCTAGCAAAAACGCCACCAGCGGCGCGAAGGCAATCACCATAATGCTGTCGTTGAGCGCGACTTGCGAGAGTGTGAAAAGCGGGTCACCATTCGTTAAGCGGCTCCACACAAAGACCATCGCGGTGCAGGGGGCGGCGGCTAACAAAATCAGTCCGGCGATGTAGCTATCCAACTGGTCGGCGGGTAAAAAGGGTGCGAACCAATGGCGGATAAAAATCCAGCCCAAAAACGCCATGCTGAACGGTTTGACCAACCAATTCACGAACAGCGTCACGCCAATACCCTTCACATGGCGGCGCACTTCACCCAGCGCGGAAAAATCCACTTTCACCAGCATTGGGATAATCATCACCCAAATCAGCAAGCCGACGGGTAGATTGACTTGTGCCACTTCCATGCGACCTACCGCCTGAAATGCCGATGGAAACATCTGCCCCAGCGCGATACCCACCACAATGCACAAAAACACCCAAAGGGTGAGAAAACGCTCAAAGATATTCATGGATTTAATCCTGCTGGGCGAGATTATGTGCAGAGGTTTGCAACACCGCGCGTTCCAATTTCTCCGCTGGCAGGCTTGTCAATAATTCCAAACGGCGTTTCATGGCGTGCAAGGTTTTGCGAAAGGCTTCGTACTTTTGGTTGGCATCGCCATCGCCTGCCGAAGGGTCGGGGTAGCCCCAGTGTGCTTTACTGGGATGTCCCGGCCAGATGGGACACACTTCGCCGGCGGCGTTGTCGCATACGGTGATGATTAAATCCATTTTTGGTGCATCGGGTTGAGCGAACTCATCCCAGCTTTTGCTGCGCAATCCACCAATCGCAATGCCTGCTTGCTGCAAAACTTGCAATCCCAGCGGATGGGGTTGTTGATTTTCGCGCGGGCTGCTGCCAGCCGAATACGCAGTGAATCGACCTTCACCAATATGATTCAAAATCGCTTCCGCCAAAATGCTGCGGGCGGAGTTGTGGGTGCAAAGAAAAAGAACGTTCATGGTAGTCCTAGTGGTCGTAGTAGCAATAGAAGAAGGTACAGTGGGTGATAACGAACAGGTTTGCCCTTGGCAACAGTTTTGGGTGAGATACGACAGTACCGCGTTCATGTGGTCAAACTGGGCGCGGTAAATGAGGTTGCGACCATTGCGCTCCTGCGTCACCAATTCGGCGTGCATGAGTTCTTTCAGGTGAAATGAGAGCGTGTTGGGTGCAACGCCCAAACTTTCAGCCAGAACGCTAGGGTTCAACCCCGCCTCGCCCGCCACCACGAGCGCACGAAAAATCGACAAGCGCGAGGTTTGCGCCAGTGCGGCTAGTGCTTTGACAACGGTAATTGATTCCATACTTCTATGATACTAGAATTATTTGTCAATTACAAACCGCCCCGACTTCCCCCCATGTTTTTCCAATAATTTCACATCGGTAATCGTCATGCCACGGTCGGCGGCTTTGCACATATCGTAAATCGTCAACAAGGCGATTTGGACGGCGGTTAAGGCTTCCATCTCCACGCCCGTTACGCCCACGGTTTCTACGGTTGCAGTACATAATACGGCTGGAACGCCCGTATTATCTGCATGGAGTGCTTCCAATTCAATAGCAACGCGCGTTAATGCCAGTGGGTGGCAGAGGGGGATTAGGTTGCTGGTTTGCTTCGCCGCCATAATCCCTGCAATGCGGGCAATGCCGAGCACGTCGCCTTTTTTGGACGTTCCGGCTTCAATCAGCGCGAGCGTGGCGGGCTGCATGGTGATGCGTCCGCTGGCAATGGCGATGCGGTGCGTGGCAGATTTAGCGGCTACGTCCACCATGTGGGCTTTGCCGGCTGCGTCAAAATGGGTGAGTGGTGAGGAGGAAGAAAGGGTGGACATGGTAAAAAATCGTTGGTTACATCGTGGGTTTATGGGAATGGTGGCAACTGTAATAGCCGTTTCGAGCGTCTCGGGTATCGCGCAAACCGCTTTGCCGAATTTGGGCGATGGAACGGATTTAACCCCCGCCGCCGAACGCAAAATGGGCGACCGTATCGCCCGCCAACTGTACCGCGACCCCGATTATGTGGATGACCCTATTTTGGGTGAATACGTGCAGGGTATCTGGCAACCGCTGCTGGCTGCGGCACGGGAACGGGGCGAACTGCCGCCGGAATTGGATGAGGCGTATGCGTGGGAAATCCTAATGGGGCGTGACGCATCGGTGAATGCCTTTGCCCTCCCGGGGGCGTATTTTGGGCTGCATTTGGGTTTGATCGGGGTGGTGAGCAGCCGAGATGAATTGGCATCGGTACTCGCACACGAATTGAGCCACGTCACGCAGCGGCACATCGCCCGCCGTTTGGAAAAAGACAGTCAGCAAAGCCCGCTGATCATGGGCGCGATGATTTTGGCGCTACTGGCAGCAACCAAAGACCCCAATTCTGCCAACGGCATCCAAGCCGCAAACGCCGCGATTGTGGGCGGGCAGGCATTGGGCATTCAAAATCAACTGAATTTTTCCCGCGATATGGAGCGCGAGGCCGACCGTGTAGGTTTTTCGATTTCGACACAAGCGGGTTTCGCGCCCCAAGGGTTTGTGACGATGTTTGAAAAGCTCCAACACGCCACGCGCCTGAACGATTCGGGCAATTTTCCCTATCTGCGCAGCCACCCCTTGAGCACCGAGCGCATGGCAGATATGGAATCGCGCATCGACACCACCACACCCAGCCCCCCCACCGCCCGCCAAAATGTGCCGGAAACCGACCACGCCATGATGTCAGCACGGGCGCGGGTGCTCTCCAAAACCTTCGTCGAAAAAACGGAAAATACGCCGGAGATACTTTATGGTAAAGCGTTGAATGCTATCAAATTGAGAGAATTCACGCAAGCCCACACGCATTGGCAAGCGCTCACTGCGGTGGTGCAAAAAGATGCGGCAGCGGCGCGTTTGGCGCGTTTGGCGCGTTTGTTGGGGGTGGAGATTCTTATTGCGCAAGGCGATGCGGCGCAGGCGTTGAAGTTGCTGGGGGTGGCGAACGGGCGGGCAGAATTGTTGCTGTGGGCGCAGGTTAATCCCGCATTGAAAGGTGTTGCACAAGCCTTGCAAACGTGGGTCATTGAAAATCCAAGAGACGCTTTAGCGTGGCAAGAGCTATCACGCATTTATGCAGAACAGGGTTTAAGAGTGGCTTCGATTCGGGCACTGGCTGAGAGTTTTGTTGCGCAGTTTGATTATTCTGCTGCCCTAGCCCGTTTCAAAGCGGCTGGAGAAATCACCGAAAAAACCCATTTTGAAGCCTCCATCATCGACACCCGCATTCGGCAAATGGAAGCCGTTATACGGGCAGATACCTCACCTCGGCAATAACACCCACATCTGTAGCGGCTGGTGAATACGTTCAGCGAATGCGCCGGCTTGCGTTCCCGAACCGGCAAAATAATCAGCACGTACTGCCCCTTGAATCGCCTTGCCTGTATCTTGTGCGAGTACCAATTTGTGGATTTGCGCCGTTTTTCCGCTAGACGATAGCCAAACCGGAGTCCCATAAGGAATACTGCCTGAATCTACCGCAATAGAACGTCCCGCTGTTAACGCTACCCCCTGCGCACCGCGTGGACCTTCGGATTCGTTGTCCGGTATTTCTTCTTGAAAAAAGGTGACACGCGGATTGTTCCATAGCAATTCGTTTTGGCGTTGTGGGTTGAGGGCAAGCCATGCTTTGATGCCGTTCCACGAAGCATCGCGTGTCAATCCCTTATCCAGCAACCAGCGTCCGATGCTGCGGAAAGGTTGCTCATTACTTCCCGCATACGCCAAACGCACCCCACGCTGTGAACCATCAGGCTCGGTTATCAGCAAGCGTCCACTGCCTTGAATTTGCAAACTCATGGCATCAATCGGGTCATTCAACCACGCAATCACGCGCCCGCGCAAAGCCGCTTGGGCCGCAGGTAAGGTGTCGATTTCTTGGCGGGTGTACCAAGTGCTGCGGTTTTGGTAACCAATAGGGAGTGCGTACAGCGGTACACGGAATTTTCCGTTGGGTTGGCGGCTGGCGATGAGGGCGGGTTCGTAGTAGGAGGTGAGTAACCCAGTGGCTTCACCATCGTTCGATTCCACGCGGTGAGGTTGCAGATTTTGAATCATCCAGTTGCGCTGCTCAGCGGTGCTGGAAAGCGTGAGCCGACGCACCTCACCGCACACTCTTGTTTGATGGGGCTGGCTAGCAGCGGGACGTTCGCAGCTTTTGAGCCAAGCACTCCACGCATCAAACCAATCATCATTCACCAAATTGGGTAAATCTGACCATGCGGTGGGAATCCAGCGGCTTTTAGGATGCGCAGGATCACTGCCGATGGGCGTTGCACAACCGGTTAACGTGGCAACAACAACGGCAATGGCAATGGCAATGGCAGCAGGACTAAAAATAGGAATAGAAATAGAAATAGGAATGAAGCGAATCATAAAACACGATGCTGTAAGGTGGGTAACTGGGTGCGTACTGAATGCAAACGCAGAAAATCGAGTTCGGCACACACCACACCCGCATGGTCTGCCTGTTGCGAAAGAATGCTACCCCAAGGGTCAATCAGTAAAGATTGTCCCCATGTTTGGCGACCATTGGGATGTGTTCCGCCTTGTGCCGAGGCTGCCACAAAACTGAGGTTTTCAATCGCACGGGCGCGTAACAAAATCTCCCAATGCGCTTGTCCGGTGGTATAGGTAAAGGCGGCGGGGAGAATAAGTAAATCCATCCCTTCTTCGGTATGGGCGTAATGGCGAAACAATTCGGGAAAACGCAAGTCGTAGCAAACGCTCAAACCGATGTGCCACGTATGACCGTCGCGGGATGGCAATGCAAAGCGCACGGGCTGCGTACCTGCTTGCAGTACGCGTGATTCGTCATACGATTCGTGGCCATTGTTGAAACGAAAAAGGTGAATTTTGTCGTACCTCGCCACGCACGCACCAGCCGGATTGAATACCAAGCTGCTATTGAATACGCGCTGTGGTTGCGTGGCGTGCA
>JBDKGR010000037.1:0-18067 GCA_039798085.1 Pseudomonadota bacterium | reverse complement strand
TGCCCGAATCCTTCTTGCGACACAAAACTTTCTGCTGCATTCACCAACTCGTCCAAGTTTTCGAGCCGATCCGCGCCTTCTTTATCCGCTTGGTAGTGCGCGATGAGTCCGCTGTGTTGCAGCATAAATGCGACCATATCGCGCAAATTCAGATGCTGGGTTTGTTCGCGGATTACGTCGATTCGCGCCACAAAATTGCCAATGCTTGCCCCTGCCCGACCTTTTAACAAGCTTGCCGCATCGTGCAGCGAACAGCCACTTTCTTTTGCCAAATCTTGCAACTGCTCCAAACTCCGCGCCCCAATGCCGCGTGCCGGAAAGTTCACGACACGGCTAAAACTCGTATCGTCGTTAGGATTGTCCAAAAGCCGCAAATATGCCAGCGCGTGCTTGATTTCTGCGCGTTCAAAAAAGCGCAGCCCGCCATAAACGCGATACGGCACTTTGGCATTGAACAATACCGTTTCAATCACGCGACTTTGCGCATTGGAACGGTACAACACGGCGATTTCTTTACGGGGGAAATGATCCCCATCGTCTTTTTTATCTTTTACCAGTGCTTGGATTTCTTCTACCATCCAACGGGCTTCATCAAAATCGGTCGGTGCTTCGTAAATCCGCACGGGTTCGCCCGCGCCTTGGTCGGTACGCAAATTTTTGCCCAGCCGATGCTGGTTATGGCGAATCAACGCATTGGCAGAATTCAAAATGTTGCCACAACTACGGTAATTTTGTTCGAGCTTAATTTGGTGCTGTATGTCAAATTCCCGCACAAAATCGCCCATATTGCCCACATTTGCACCGCGAAAAGCATAAATACTTTGGTCATCATCGCCCACCGCCATCACCGCGCCCGTATCGCCCGCCAATAGCTTAATCCAAGCGTATTGAAGTCGATTGGTATCTTGAAACTCATCAATCAAAATATGGCGGAAGCGGTTTTGATAATGCTCGCGCAACGCCGTGTTATCGCGCAAAAGTTCGTAGGAGCGTAGCAACAATTCGCCAAAATCCACCACGCCTTCGCGCAGGCATTGGTCTTCGTAGAGCTGGTAAATTTCGGCTTTTTGACGCGTTTCGGGGTTGCGTACCTCGACCTTATCGGGGCGGCGACCTTCTTCTTTGTGTCCGTTAATGAACTTTTGCAAGAGCTTCGGCGCGTAGCGATCATCGTCCAAATTCAGCGGCTTGCACAAGCGTTTGATGGCGCTTAATTGATCCTGCATATCCAAAATCTGAAAACCACGCGGCAGATTCACCAAATCCCAATGCAGCCGCAAAAAGCGATGGCACAGCCCGTGAAACGTTCCAATCCACATTCCATGCACGTTAATCGGCAAAAGAACGTTTAAGCGCGTCACCATTTCCTTCGCCGCTTTGTTGGTAAAGGTCACCGACAAAATCTCTCCGGGCGATACGCCCTGCTGCAACAACCATGCAATGCGCGTGGTCAGCACCCGCGTTTTACCCGAACCCGCTCCTGCCAAAATCAGCGCGTGTTCTGGCGGCAAAATAACCGCTTGCCGTTGCTCGGGGTTGAGTGCATCTAATAAATTCGTGTGGATATTCATTTTATTTATATTTATATTTATATTTATGTTTATGTTTATTTCACATTGCATTCACGCCGCAATAGTGCCAATGCGTCTTTATCTGCATGAATCGCATCGCTGCACAAAATGGATTCGGATTCGTCGATAAAGGCTTCCCACAAATCCAAATAACCTTCTTGTAATTCATGCGGGGCGTTGGTGCGAATGAAATCGCTTGCCCATTCGGTTTGCAAACCCGATTTTTGAATTTTGCGCATCAAGGTTTTTGCCGCTGCTTCTGTCAATAACAATTTGGGCGGATTACCCACGGCAATGCAAAGGAATAACGTCAATAACGCACCATCATCCGTATGTCCACCGGTCGTCTTATGCCATGCAGCAGATAGTGCATTGGTGTGATTTTCTATGGAACTTTCTAAATCTTCTATCCAAAAATAATCATCACTCCAATGCTTATCTATCAGGGTATTCGATAGATTGCGCACTATCGAATCCCGCATTTTTTCTGCAATCGGAATAAATGCTTCCGGCAAATTTTTCGGCAAAGCAATAGCAGACACTTTGCTTTTACGCAGATTTTGAATGATTTTTTGAAAACCCAATCTATCCGGCATTTCGCGCTTGCGGCTACGCAAAACCAATAAACCCGTGCGAATAACCGCATGGGCATCGCAACCAGCTTGGCGCAAATCGCTTTCATTCATTCCGCATTGTTGGGCGAACCAAATAGCAGCATTCACGATCGTGGCAATAGTGCTGCGGCGAGCGAATTCCATTTGGTAATCGCTGAGACTGCGCTGCGTCCATTTATCCAAAATCGGAATCGAATCATCATCAAAGACCGTGCTGCCATGCAGAGCAAAATGCGTATCTTCGGGCATCACCATGAGAGCTTTGAGCATATCCGAGCCGCCCTTGGAACGCGACAAAAAGCTGTTATCCCGCAGCGATTCTGCCGCTTGGTGCAAATCCCCCGCGCAGCTTTGCGCCAAGTAAAGACTGACCAGATTAACCATGCGTTCGCGCGATTTTTCCAATTCGGGGCGCAAAAATTCCGTGCCAAAGTAACGCGCAATTTGCACCATGCCTTTGGGCGCATCGCGGCAAATTTTTTCGAGATGCGTTGCGTTCAAAATGCCGTTTTCTTTGCCATAAATTAGCGCTTTTTCAAAGAACGGGCGCTTATCGAATAGCGCAATAGACTGGGCGGCGGTCAAATTGCGGACTCCTCATCTTCATCGTCGGGTTCGGCTTCGCGGGCGGCGGGGGTGGCACGCCCTCGGTCGGTTTCGCGGGTATCGAATTTGCCCACATGGTGCGCCGGAACTTTGGGTGTGGGATCATCGTATTCATCTTCCTCCTCCTCCAAACCCAGTTGGTGGGCACGCGCTTTGGCACGCAGCACGAGGATGGTTTCGATGAACAAATCAGGGCATTCATAGCGCATAAACCACGCCATTTCCATCCAATCTTGGTCGGCGACTTCATCGTGTTCCAACTTGGCGCGAACATAGGCGCAAGCGTGCAATTCGTCTTCGGAAAGAATATCGCCGTAATCGTCCACCGCGTCAAAACTGCCGGTGCGGGCGAAGGCTTCGATGCGACTCCATTTCTCGGCAAAATAATTCGCCATTGCTTCCGCACCGCCTTCTAATTCGCCGATAGCAGTTAAAAATTCGATAGGGTCGGCATCATCGCGGAAGATGACCGAATTCATCATCCCGCGCAAATGGGTGTGGGTGAGGTCTTTGTATTGTTTTTCGATAACCACCGCGCGGGCGAACATTTCCGGCGTAACAACCAAATTCACCACCGATTCGCGCGAGCTATCAAACTCCCGAATCACCGCCAGCACATCTTTAGGCGGCAGTTGCGCTAATACCAACGCCAAAGCACGATCCCCTTCCGCATCCGCCAATTCTGCCAACGCATTTTCCGCCCCCACAATATCGCCCATCGCAATAAGGCTGCGGGTTTTTTGAATAATAGCTAGATTATTGTTATTCATATTGTTATTCATATTTTTCCTTTGTTACTTCGTCTATTTGTTGCATTATTTTTTCCGTTTCAATGAGTGCATTGATGATTTTTCGATAATGTAAAACATCCTCAAATTCCAGTTTTGACCCCTTGCGATCCTTTAACCATTTTTGCGCGGGTTGATAACCGCCAATATAAAAGTTCCATGTTAATTCAGGGATTCCTGAAAAGTATTGATTCGCATTGATATACACTTTGCCATTGTCATAACGGATTTTATCAATCTCATGGTCACCTGTTATGGGATAGTTAATGGGGTGCGTTTTAGCGCTAACGCCTTTACCTTCTAACAAGTGCCATTGCCGTAATTGTCCCCCTAATGCAACCAACTGCCAAAATTGCGCAGCATCTTGTGGATAGGGGATGCGCGGAAAATCAATTTTCAAAAACTCTTGGTAGGTTTTTCGGTATGTGGGACTGTGTAGAACAGCGTAGATATAGTCTAATAAATCAATGGGAGTGAATACTTGCCCTACCACAATAGCAGATACTGCATCTACAATATCTTGACGCAAGTTAGGGGTTCGTGTGGTTTTTCGATAGGTTTTCCCAATAATGTAAAGCGGATAAACGGTACACGTATCCAGCAATGAAACTGCATCTTTAATCACCAAATTATTACTAATAAAAAACGTGCCTTGCTCTGCACTACGCGCTTGTCGCAGGCAACATAATGCGAAATTATCTCCATTTAGAAGATTATTCATCACATTTTTTTTATCAAAATCAATTACATTAGAATCATAGTAAATTTTTTGATTATCAAAAGGGCGATAGGTTACCTCTTTGATATAGCTAGAATTAAATTTTCCTTTTCTTCTGGATTCGCTTACATTCCAATCTCTATTATCTTTCAAATTTAATTCCGATTTAATTTGAAATTCACCAATACCCAAATCATAGAAACGCTTGATGCGCCGAATTAGTTGTTCTTCATCTTTGTCAATAACAAAGTGATCACGATGGGTTTTAATACCGCTAGAGCCTATGATAAATAAATCATTGACGGAAAATCCTTGTTTATAAGCTGCCTCTGCATCGTTATTTTTCTGCACGAAAAAGAATTCTGGGGATTGGTAGTTAATCTTTTCCCACGGTATGCTATTCAGTGTATTGGATTTTAATGCTGCATATTTTTCACTCCGCTTTCCATGCAGGCTATGGTGAAAAACTTCTGCCAGTTGTTCTGGTATTTTATTTTTGGTTTTGATGAAAATGTTAATACTGACACCTTGCCGAATATCAAATACATTTTCATCTTTGCTACCATCGGGCGATTTTTCCCGCTTGGTGGTATTTCCATGCAAATCAAGAATATAAATTGCTTCAAAACTTTCTAGCAAACTTTTTCGCATCTGACGGTGTATTAAACCATCAATAAAACTATTATTACTAATATAAGCTAAAACACCTTCTCCATTTTTATCAATAAAATGCTGTCCAAAACGGATAAATTTAATGTAATCATCTGAAAGTGGTTGGATGTTGCGCTCATTCAGCCCTTTTTTATAATCTTGCAATAAACTTTGTATCCAGTCACCTTTATTGCTGCTGCTAACCGAATAAGGGGGGTTACCCATCACCACCATCACAGGTACATCCCGCTTAATATGATTGGCTTCGTTCGCCTCGGCACTGAGCCAGCTTGCAAAAATGGTGTTGGTATCGGGATGGTGTTCTTCTAAACTATTGGTTAGATAAATGCGTAATCGTTCTCTACTATTGCTCGTGCTATAACCAGTTTCCGTTAATAGCATATCGAGTTTCAGATGAGCCATTGCATAACTGGTCATGAGCAATTCGAACCCATTTAATCGGGGAATTAAATGATTTTTGACATAAGCAGCCCATGTACCTTGCATACCGCTAAACTGTTCATCATAAATATGACGGATGGTTTCTGCTAAAAACGTACCCGTGCCTGTTGCAGGGTCAAGTATTTGAACTTTGTGAATCGCTTTGGTGATTTTTTCCGATTTTCCATTTTTACCTGCATCTTGCACTTTCAAGGTTTGCTTTATTTTGCTGGTATCGGCTAAACCTTGCGGTAAATTAAAATGGGTTTTTAGAACATCATCCACTGCCCGCACAATAAAATTCACCACGGGTTCGGGGGTATACCAAACACCACGCGCTTTGCGTAATTTGGGGTCATACTCCGCCAAAAAGGTTTCATAGAAATGAATAATAGGGTCATTTTGGCTGGTACTTTTACCAAAATTCTGCATGACCCGTGCCATATCGGTGGCTAAAAATATCTCTACTAATTCTTCTACTAACCACACTAAACGATCATCTAAATCGTAACCTGCTATATATTGAAATAATTTTCGTAAAAACGGATTGCTTTGTGGAATAAGCGTTGCTGCTTTTTGGCGTGAAAAAGGTTCGCTACTTTCTATATTTTCGATTTTCCCATCATGATACCGTGCTGCAAATAAACCATAAACAATGGTTTGCGCGTAAATATCAGCAAACGCAGGATTATCAATATCGTGTATGAGAATGTCTTTGAATGCGGATTTTTGCTCTTGCAAATCGCTTGCTTTTTCAAAAATCACTTGCTTTTTATCGTCTTCATCCAAAGCATTGTGAATAATTTTCGCCATCAACCTTGCTTTGGCCGCCATCATTTGTGCCAGCATCGCGGGGGATTGGATGCTTTGCGTAAGCTGTTGGGCAAAATTTTCAATCAGTGCCGTAAAACGTGCAAAATTTTCCGGCTGACCGGTTATTTTCTTATTGCTGATGTTGATGTTAATGTCAGCAATGCAAATACTATTTACCAATTCCCCATTGCGGAAAAATTGAAAATTCAAATAATCCGTAATAATCAAATTATCCAAAGCCGCTTTATAACGATCAAATTGTGCTTTATGGATTTTGCTATCAAGGTCTGCGCCCACATCTTTGGCTTCAATATAACCAATCGGCACATTTTTTTTAGTCAGAATATAATCCGGCGCACCACATTCAATGCGTTTCGGTTCATTCGTAACGGTAATGCCTTCGGATTCTAATAAACTGCTTAATAATTGCTGCAAATATCCACGGTAGCTGTGTTCGGTTGCATTGCCACTGGCAAAAAGTAGCGTTATATGATGGATGTATTCTTGGATATTCATTATTTATATTTTATATTTTAAAATTTATAATTTATTTATTATTGCTCGTTGATTTCACCACTCCCGCCCCGCGTACTTCTACATTCACTTCATCCAATACTTTATTTTTGGCATCGACGATTTGCACAATGTGTTTACCCGGCCACGGCATCCATTGGGCGGTGTTGCCGCTGGCGAAAATTTTTCCGTCCATCCGCCACCGCAGCCCCGTGCCGCTGGCGGTAAAGTTTAAGCGTTGGCGATTGGGCGGAATGTCGGGGTCGATTGCGATGATACTTCCGCTGGTAGGGCTTGTAATACGGGCGTTGGTAGCTATCGAATACGTAGCAAACTGCGCTTGTTCTGTGCCTTGAATAAACCATTCTTTGCGCGAGGCTTCAGTTCCCAACTGTACCTGCATTTGCACCATGCCAGTGGGTGGCTTGGGTGGATGACTGTGCTGAAGCTGACGCGGATTGTGGTGCAAGAAATTCATCATGTCCACCCAAATCGGCGCAGCTCCGGTCGTTCCGCTCACGTCTTGCATCGGCGCACCGCTGGCATTGCCGACCCAAACGCCCACGGTGTAGCGGCTGGAATACCCAATCGCCCAGTTATCGCGCATATCCTTGCTGGTTCCGGTTTTAACGGCTGTCCAAAAGCGTGTTCCTAATAAACTGTCGCTGCCAAAGGTGCGCGAACGGGCGAGTGAATCGCTCAAAATATCGCTCACAATAAAAGCCGCCCGCGCATCGATCACTTGTTTTTGGTTGATGCGTCCACCATTTGCCAAAGCACGGTACGCATTCGTGAGATTTTGCAGCGATACCTCGGCACTGCCCAGAGCCAAACTGTAGCCGTAAAAATCGCCACTTTCTTTGAGCGGCAAACCCAGTTGCCCCAACTGCTGGTGAAACGCGGTGGGCGATACCATCAACAATGTTCGCACCGCTGGCACGTTCAGCGAGGCCGCCAACGCCGTGCGCACCGATACCCAACCTTTGAACTGGTGATCGTAATTTTGCGGAATGTACAAACCACCCGAAGTTTGGATTTGCGTCCCCGAATCGTCCAACAACGAAGCCGCCGTAACGCGCCGTTGCGCAATCGCCTGCGCGTACAAAAACGGTTTCAGCGTAGAACCGGGTTGGCGCAAAGCCAATACGCCATCCACCTGCGATGCCCGACTCAACTCCCCCGACGAACCGACCCACGCCAACACATCGCCCGAAGCGTTATCCAGCACGATGATGGCTCCGTCTTCCACATGGCGATGGCTCAATTCGCGCAATTTTTGCTGCAATGTTTGGTGCGCGTAACGCTGAAGGGGGGCACGTACCGTGGTGGTGATTCGATGGGGAATCGGTGTATTTTTCGGAAACTTTCGCAATACCTGCTGCGCCCAATGTGGCGCAATGCCTTCGCTGGGTGCGTAATCTCGGCTTTGCAGTGCGGTGCTGGTCAGCATATCCAAACCTGCGCAATCGTCGCTGCTGCTGGGTAGATTTTTCAGCACTTCGCACGCCCGTTTCGCCACTTGTGATGGGTTCGCATTGGGCGCACGCACCAAGGCAGCCGCAATCGCCGATTCCCGCATATCCAAACCGTGCGCGGCTTTGCCAAATAGCGTGCGACTCAACGCATCAATCCCCACCAATTCACCACGAAACGGCACGAGATTGAGATAGGCTTCCAAAATTTGGTCTTTGCGCCATTCGCGTTCTAACGATTGTGCCGATACCGTTTGTCCCAATTTTTGAAAGAGGCTGCGTCCGCCGCTGCGTTGCCGCCAATCGTCATCCAACAATCCAGTAAGCTGCATGGTGATGGTGGATGCACCGCGCGTTTTGCTGTTCCATAAATTCGCCCATGCCGCTGCCGATACTGCTTGCCAATCGACTCCGCTGTGTGAATAAAAACGTTTATCCTCCGATAAAACCAACGCCGTGCGAAACGCCTGCGACACATCGCCCAACGCCACCCACTGCCCTTTGCGCACCGACATATCCGTGCGCACCCGTTGAAGCACATCGCCATGCGAATCCACTACCAACGTATCCGAAGGTTGGTGGTTTTTTTTTACGTCATTAAAAGCAAGAGAAGCCGCTACAACGCTTATAGGTAGTGCATAGCAAGCTATAAAAATAGTAGCTGACTTCGCTAACATAGTAATGCGCCGAATCATCAAACGACGGGTTTGCGCAGGGTGATAGCCCCCCGAATTTTTCCGGCAACATAGCCCGTGGCTTTATCTTCGGGGTACAGTGCTTTGATTTTGCCAGCCACATCGGCTGGAACTTTATCCGCCGTACCATGACAGCCCAAGCACATGGCTTGCGTAGGCAATGCCTTCACGTAGCGGAATTCTTTTTTGCCATCTTGTTCGACTACGGTGGATTTTTCCAAAGCAGCAGGAGATTCGCCCGCAGCGGCACGGCGATCAAATTCTTCCAAGGCGGCACGTTCCCACGCATCGGGTACGGCTTGGGGGTTGCGGTTGAGTAGACTTACGCGCTTAATCGCCCAACCGGTTTGTTCAGATGCCGCTTTTGCCATTTGGGGGGATTTGGTATTGCATACCTCTACCGCAGAAGCTAAACCATTTTTGGCAATTTCTGCCGTCAATACGCTCACCAGTTTGGGGGGCACGGTGGATGCGACTTTACGCGCATCTTCCAATAAAACGGTGAAAACGGTGTTATCAACCACCTTCACCGAATCCACCGAAGTACACCCCGCAACCAAAATACCCAGCCCGAGCAAACCTGCTGTAAAAACCGATTTCATAAACGATACCTTCCACAATCCATAAGGATGAAAAAAAGAGAGAGGATAAACAGTATAATCTTAGGCTTTTCTGGCAATATCCCCGTCGGCCAAAATACTAGTTAGAGACGGGGAAAAATCGCTGAACGTGGCGTTTGGGGCTCCGATCTTCCCCAAATGACTGGCGGCAGCACATTTTGGAAAAACATTACGTAATGACAACTATCCGTGTAAAAGAGAACGAACCTTTTGATGTAGCCCTGCGTCGCTTCAAGCGCACCATTGAGAAATTGGGCTTGTTGACCGACTTGCGTGCCCGTGAGTTTTACGAAAAACCCACCGCTGAACGCAAACGCAAAAAAGCGGCTGCGGTGAAACGCAACTACAAGCGTATTCGCAGTATGCAGTTGCCCAAAAAACTGTACTAATCAACGGCACAAATCGATCGTACAGCGCCTTTTAGGTTGCAAAGCTCGCTAGGGGACGCTCCAGCGGGCTTTTTTCATTTTTAGGAATCCCTAATGTCCCTTTCTCTCAAAGACCAAATCACCAATGATATGAAAACCGCCATGCGTGCTAAAGATAGCGCACGCTTGGGAGCCATCCGAATGCTACTCGCTGCTTGCAAGCAAAAAGAGGTGGATGAGCGCGTGGTACTTGATGATGCTGCTATCGTTTCGATAGTTGATAAACTCATCAAGCAGCGCAAGGATAGTGTTGAAGCCTTCCTCAAAGCCGAACGCCAAGAGTTAGCCGATAAAGAATCGGCTGAAATCCAAGTATTGCAAGTGTATCTCCCCCAACGCATGGGCGCAGAAGAAGTGCGAGCCGCCGTGAACGTGATTGTCGAAACACTGGGCGCAAAAGGTGCGGGTGATATGGGCAAGGTTATGGGCGCGGCAAAAATCCAGTTGGCGGGTAAGGCAGAAATGTCGGTGGTATCCGCAGCGGTAAAGGCAGCGCTTGCAGGATAAAAACTACATCACGCCCCAAGGATATGCCCGTTTGCGTGATGAGTTGCTGCATTTAATTGACCGAGAGCGTCCGCAAATCGTCGAAATCGTGCATTGGGCGGCCAGCAATGGTGACCGTTCCGAAAACGGCGATTATTTGTACGGTAAAAAGCGCCTGCGGGAGATTGATCGGCGCATTCGCTTTCTGACCAAGCGTTTGGAGATTGCGGAAATCATTGACCCCAATGTGCATCATGGGCGCGACCAGATATTTTTTGGCGCAACCGTTTGCTATGTGGATGAAGCGGATGTAGAACGCACCATCACCATCAAAGGGGTTGATGAAGCCGATAGCCTGAAAGGGGAAGTGAGTTGGATTTCCCCCATTGCCCGCACCTTGCTCAAAGCCCGTGCGGGTGATGTATTGCGCTTGGTGATGCCCAGTGGGGTGGAAGAAATTGAAGTGCTATCGGTACGCTACGGTCACGACTAGGGCTAGGGCTAGGGCTAGGGCTGCGATGCTGCTGCTTGGTGGCGTTTAGCGTGATGCACCGACACCGCACGGTTCAAGGCACGTAGTACCCCATCCAAGTGGTTGGTATTGCGGACGCTCACCACAAAATGCAGCTCCACATCCTGCACCGATGTATGGTGGTGCGTGCGCTGCTGCCCCATATCCAAATGCACAATATCCGCCCCCGCCCCTGTGAGCGCACTGGCAATACGTGCTAGCAACCCTTTTCCATCTTTCGCAGAAACATCAATGCCCGCATCGAAGGTTCGCACGGGGTGCGCCGACCATTCGACATGGATAAAACGTTCACTATCCTTATGGCGCAAGCGTTTCGCGGTTCCGCAATCGTGGCGATGCACGGTTACACCCTCTCCACGCCCCAGATAACCCACAATAAAATCCCCCGGGATGGGGCGACAACACGGTGAAAATTGTACGGATACATTTTCACTACCATCCAAGACAATGCTGTGCGTCACCGATTCAACCGCAGCCAGATGCTCCAAACTCAATAGCAGGGTGTCAGGACGCTGGTCGTTATCCGCCAAAAAGATAGCAATGCGTTTGGCAACAATACTTGCCATGCGTTTGCCCATTCCAATATCGGCCAACAATTCATTGCGTGTTTTGCTGCCCATGAAATGCAACAACTTGCTCCAGACTTCATCGTGCTGAGGGTGTTGAACAGAAAAGAACGACTCCATCCCCTCCATCTGCAAGGCTTGTAATAGCAATTTTTCCCCCAATGCTTTGGATTCGTTTTGCATCATGGTTTTGAAAAAACTGCGGATATGGGAACGCGCACGCCCTGTTCGCACAAAATCCAACCATGTCAACTGGGGTTTAGCAGCAGGGTCGGTGATAATTTCGATCGTCTCTCCGGTTTTTAAGATGGTACGCAACGGCACGGGACGCTTGTTAATTTGAGCCGATACCGCGTGTTCCCCCACATTGGTATGAATAGCGTAGGCAAAATCAATCACTGTAGAACCGCGTGGCACAGAAATAATTCTGCCTTTAGGCGTGGAGACGTACACTTCATCGGGAAACAAACCAATTTTGACGTGTTCCAAAAATTCGGTTGAATCGTGCGTTTCGTTTTGAATATCCAGCAAAGGCTGAAGCCATTCTGGGCTGAGTTGCTGATCCAAGGGCACAATTTCAGAGCCATGCGTTTTATACAACCAGTGGGCAGCCACCCCCGCTTCCGCGACTTCGTGCATGGATTCGGTACGAACTTGGAACTCCACATTGACACTGGAAGGGGTAATCAGCGTGGTATGAAGCGATTGGTAACCGTTGGGCTTGGGATTCGCAATGTAATCCTTGAGTTTTTCAGGGAAGGGCCGGTAATTTTGGTGCAATACCCCCAAAGCCGTATAACAATTTAATACGCTACCGTTTTGCAAGATGATACGCAGCCCGTACATATCGGTAACCTGCGCAAAATTCAAATGGTTTTTCACCATCTTTTGGTAGATGGAAAAGAGGGTTTTTTCCCGCCCCTCAACGCGCACGGGAATCTGGGCTTGGACAAAGAGGTGATGGATTTCTTGACTGAATTTTTCAATGGAGTTACGCCGACGTTTGCGCATTTTTTCAATCGCCTTCGCCACAATGCGAGAACGCCAAGGAAAAAGGTAGCGAAACGATAAATCCTGCAATTCCCGATACACCTGATTCAATCCCAAGCGATGGGCAATCGGCACATAAATGTGCATGGTTTCGGAGGCGATGCGCTTCCATGAATCCCGCTTCATATCAGCGAGGGTGCGCATATTGTGCAGCCTATCGGCAAGTTTGATAAGAATCACCCGCACATCCCGCGACATCGCCAACAGCATCTTGCGAAACGATTCTGCCTGACCTTCTTCACGGGTGCTGAAATGCAGTTTATCGATTTTAGTTAAGCCATCCACTACTTCGGCAACGGCAACCCCAAAGCGTTCCACCAATGCGGTTTTAGAGATATGGCAATCTTCTATCGTATCGTGCAGCAGCGCACCAATGAGCGTTTGGGTATCCAATTCCCATTCTGCGCACAGGATTGCAACCGCAATGGGATGGGTGATGTAGGGGTCGCCATTTTTGCGTAACTGCCCAGAGTGGGAGGCTTCGGCAAAAACATAGGTTTGGTGAACCAACTCCCTATTTTCGGGGGAAAGGTAAGTTAGTTTAGCCATCAGCTCAGAAAAACCAACAGCTACTACATCTTCTGTATTCACTTATACCCCCTCCAAACAAAAAAATAACAAAAAAATTAAAGCGGCACTTTTTTGAGCATTTCAACGCCAATTTTGCCTGCCGCAATTTCACGCAGTGCGGTGACACCGGCTTTATTTTTGCTTTCGATTTTGGCGGTATGCCCTTGATTCAGCATACGCGCACGGTAGGTTGCTGCCAATACCAGTTGGAAACGATTGGGAATCTGCTCTAGGCAGTCTTCTACGGTAATACGGGCCATGATATTTCCTAAATTACTAAAATAATAAACTACTAAATGGAGAAAGACGGTGGAGTAAATAATGCCTCAAATACAGAGGCTTTCAGCCGACGCTGAATGGGAAACTTGAGCCGCTGCGCGTGAATAATCGTTTTCAAATCAAAAAGCGCACGGTCAAAAAACTCGTTAATTATAACGAAGTCAAACTGATTGACATGGGCAACCTCGGTTGCAGCATTTTTCATGCGCACGGCAATGACTTCGGGTTTGTCTTCACCGCGACGTTCGATGCGGGTGCGCAGTTCTTCCCAGCTCGGTGGCAAAATAAAAATACCCATAGCATGGGGAAATACCTTTTTAATTTGCAACGCGCCTTGGTAATCAATCTCCAAAATCACATCCACACCTTGCGCCATTCGTTCTTGAATCGCGTGTTTGGATGTGCCGTAGCGGTTGCTATGCACATTCGCCCATTCCACAAAATCACCGGCAGCAATCATGGCATCGAATGCGTCATTCGAGACAAAAAAGTATTCCCGACCCTGTTGTTCTTGCCCGCGTGGGCTGCGGGTGGTGTGTGATACGGTGGGCTGTATTTGTGCATCCAGCTCCATTAACGCCCGCACGAGGCTCGATTTTCCGGCTCCGCTGGGCGCGGCGATCACAAAAAGATTTCCTTGGTAATCCATACAACGTTATTCCAAATTTTGAACTTGTTCCCGCATTTGTTCGATGAGCACTTTCATATCGACCGAGATATGGGTGAGTTCCAAAGCAGCGGATTTGGAGCCAAGCGTATTCGCCTCGCGGTGCAATTCTTGAATCAAAAAATCCAAGCGTTTGCCAACTTCTCCTCCTTTTTGCAGCAAACGTTCCATCTCATCCAAATGCGAGCCTAAACGGGTGATTTCTTCGGCTACATCAATGCGAATGGCAAAGGCGGTGGCTTCGGTCAGAGCCCTATCCATCACAGTTTCTGGTAACAAAGTGTTATTGTTGCCATTATTTTGCTTATCGGCAAGCGCCATTGCTTCTTTCCAACGCGCTAGAAACCGCTGTCGATTTTGTTCAACCAACTGGGGAATCAGCGGCACGGCTTGCTGCGCGAGTTGGCGCAACTGGGTCAAATGCCCTTGCAACATGGTACAAAGACGCTCCCCTTCGCGCTGACGGGCTGCCATCAACCCTTTTAAGACTTGGTTGGCTAAACCCAACGCGGCGGGTGACCAATCGGTTGCTGGGGTATTTTCATTGACCGATAGCCGAATCACATCCGCCACGCTCAAAGGAGCCGCCGTAGGTAACCACGCTTTGATGCTATCTTGTACCGTGTTAAGGCGTTGTAATAAACGTGACGAAGGGTCTCCTATTTCAGAGGAGGAACGGGATTCAATGAAGGCGCGTACCTCCACTTTGCCACGCTTCAGACGGCTTTGTACCAATTCACGCAGAGCCGGCTCTAAAGAGCGTAAATCATCCGAAAGGCGGAATGAAACATCCAAAAACCGGCTGTTCACAGAGCGGATTTCCAACCCTAATTGCCCGGCTGCGTGTTGCGCACTGGCATAACCGGTCATGCTATAAACTGGCATTCGATATTTCCTGTTCTAAAACGACCCTGAGAATAACCCGATTTCGTCCGACTTCATTCGATTCCATGCGTTTTTCCTCCAAAATCCGAAACTATGTCCAAGGTTAAACCCGCCCCTCTGCCACCCGACACCGTGATTGGTGGGTATCAAATCGTTCGGAAAGTCGCTTCTGGTGGTTTTGGTTTGGTGTATCTGGCATTGGATTCCAGTGGTCAGCGGGTCGGGATTAAGGAGTATTTACCTTCTTCCCTCGCCACCCGTGCCGAAGGGGAATTAGCGCCCCGCATCCACCCCGAAAAAATCTCGCTTTACCGCTTGGGTTTGAAGAGTTTCTTTGAAGAAGGTCGCTCGCTAGCGCAAATTTCTCACCCTTCGGTGGTCAGCGTGCTGAATTTTTTTCGTGAAAACGAAACCGTTTACATGGTAATGAATTATTTGGAAGGCGCTGCCTTGCAGGATTTCATTGTCACCGCACGGGAACTCAAGCAAAGCAAGGTGTTTCGGGAATCGACCATACGCTCCCTGTTCGATGAAATTTTGCGCGGTTTACGCATCGTCCATCAGCACAAAATGCTGCATTTAGACATTAAACCCGCCAATATCTTCATTACCGATGAAGACCGTTCTGTGCTGATTGATTTTGGCGCAGCACGCGAGGTATTGAGCAAAGAAGGAAATTTCATCCGTCCCATGTACACCCCGGGCTTTGCCGCGCCCGAAATGTACCGCCGCGATACGGCAATGGGGCCGTGGACGGATATTTACGCTATCGGTGCGTGCATCTATGCTTGTATGCACGGTTATCCTCCTTATGAAGCACCGCAACGGCAAGAAAAAGACCGCATACCCGGCGCGATGGGGCGTTTGCGCGGTGTGTACTCCGATAATCTTATCGAAATCGTCGAGTGGTGTATGGCGCTAAATCCTTTGGCGCGTCCCCAATCGGTATTCGCCCTCCAAAAAGAACTCAGTTACTCCGGTGAACTGCGTTATACCAAACTTAGCATGACAGAAAAAATGCGAATGCAGTTGGATAACATCGTATCGGACTCCGGTGTCAAACCAAAATGAAATTTTCTGTATTCCAGATTAGCCGCCAAGGCGGACGGGAAAAAAACGAAGACCGTATGGGCTATTGCTATACGAAAGAATCGGGTATCTTCGCGCTTGCCGATGGCATGGGAGGGCATCCCGAAGGGGAAGTTGCCGCGCAAATTGTGCTGCAAACCATGTTCTCTCTGTACCAAAAGGAAGCGTTACCCGTTATCGACAACCCCAAAGTTTTTTTAGAAGCCGCCCTCATGACGGCACACCGCCGTATCTTGCAGTACGCTACCAAAAAGCACTTGCCCGACTCACCTCGCACCACCATCGTGGCAGCGATTGTGCAAAACGGGATGGCATATTGGGTGCATTGTGGTGATTCGCGGTTGTATTTTGTCCGGCAGGGAATGCTGCTCGCACGCACGCGCGACCATTCCTATTCCGAACAGCAAAAAAGCCCCCGCTTTGATCGCACCATCAATGTCCGTTTTAATCGCAATGTGTTGTACACCTGCCTGGGTTCGCCCTCTAAACCGATTTTTGACATCACCGACCCCATGCCCTTGCAGCAAGGAGATCGGATTTTGCTGTGTTCGGACGGTTTATGGAGCAGCGTATCGGATGTGGACATCGTATCGCAGTTAGGTGAAAATAAAGTGAGTTTTGTCGTTCCCCAACTGGTGGAACAAGCGCTCACCCAAGGCGGTAGCCGCAGTGACAATGTCACCATCGTGGCAATGGAGTGGGAAACACCCGATGATTTATTCTCCGCCGAATACGGTGTTTCTACCGCAACGATGGAAGAAGGTGTTTTTTCCTCTACCCTCCAAACCGACGAACAAGACCAAGATTTAGACGATTTGGATGATGAAGCCATTGAACGCTCCATTGCCGAAATCAACGAAGCCATCCGCCGTTCTGCGGCACGAAAAACATAAAAATACCTCCAAACCATGACATCGTTTGAACGCAGCCAAGGTCGCCAAGCCGACCAACTTCGCCCTGTGCGAATCACCCGCCATTACACGATGCACGCCGAAGGTTCGGTGCTAATCGAGTTTGGCAATACCCAAGTTTTATGCACCGCCTCGGTCGAAGAGCGCGTACCACCCCACAAACGCGGCAGTGGCGAAGGTTGGGTCACGGCAGAATACGGAATGCTCCCCCGTGCCACCCACACCCGTAGCGACCGCGAAGCCGCACGCGGCAAACAAAGCGGACGCACGCAAGAAATCCAGCGCCTCATCGGACGCTCGCTGCGGGCGGTGTTCGATTTGAAAAAGCTCGGTGAGCGCACCATTCAACTGGATTGTGACGTGTTGCAAGCCGACGGTGGTACGCGCACCGCCGCCATCACTGGCGCTTTTGTGGCGGCGCAAGATGCAGTAAACGGCTTGTTGGCAAAAGGAAAAATCACCGAATCACCCCTCATCGCGCAGGTGGCGGCAATCTCGGTCGGCGTGGTGCAAGGTACACCCGTATTGGATTTGGAATACACCGAAGATTCCGCCTGCGATACCGATATGAACGTGGTAATGACCAGAGCCGGACATTTTGTGGAAGTGCAAGGTACTGCCGAAGGCGTTGCCTTTACCCGCGCTGAGATGAATGCGATGCTCGAATTAGCCGAAAAAGGCATCACCGAATTGATGGCGTTGCAGAAAAAGGCGTTGGCGTTGTAAAAGCGCCCAGAACCACAGTATGCCTGCCCACGACAACGCCTACAAACACCTGTTCTCGCACCCGCAAGCGGTACGGGATTTGCTGCGCGGGTTTGTGGAAGAAGATTGGGTGGCGTTATTGGATTTTTCCACGCTAGAAAAGGTAAGTGGTAGTTACGTTACCGATGATTTACGAGATAGGGAAGACGACATCATCTGGCGTATTCGCATGAAGGGCGCAGCCGAGGATGAATGGATTTATGTTTACCTACTAAGTCAAGCACAATAAGTTATTTACCATAGAAATGGAAACGAAATTGGAAGCCAAAGTTTTCAAGAATATGGGTAATTTCTTTCAACAAAACTTGAGAGGTTCTTTCTTTTATTTCCATCCAAT
>JBDKGR010000036.1:0-18450 GCA_039798085.1 Pseudomonadota bacterium | reverse complement strand
GCAATTGTTCAGCGGCAACCCATTCGGTTTCCATGGCGTAACGGGTTTTATGGGCAACGCGGCGCACGCGGTGATCCGCCGTCAGGCGCAGTGCGTGTCCTTCGCGGGTGCGCAATGCCAAAACAGGTTTATGTCCCGTTTTGAAGAACCCATTGCTTTCGACACGGTAGGCTTTTCCATCGACTACGGCTTGAAAATCTTTGCCAATTAAATCAGCGACTTGTGCTGCACCGTCGGTGGTGAGTACCCATGTATCACCTGTCACACACGGATTCGTCGCTGCAATGGTTTCGCAGTAGCGCAGGTTGTTGTCATTGTTGATGTTGTCTAAAAACAAAATCCCCGGCTCGGCGAAATCGTAGGTGGATCGCATGATGGTGTCCCACAATTCCTGCGCGGGCAAGGTTTGGTAAACCCATTTGCCGTCTTCGCGTTGGTATGCCCCTTTGTCAATCAGCGATTGACCGGGTTCAGCACCGTGAACCAATTCCCATTGTTCATCGGCTTGCAGGGCACGCATAAAGGCATCGGTTACGCCCACCGACACATTGAAATTATTCCAACGCCCGGGCGTGCGTTTGGCGGTGATAAATTCTTGGACATCGGGATGGTCGATGCGCAACACACCCATTTGTGCGCCTCGGCGTGCGCCCGCACTTTCAACGGTGGAACATGATTGGTCAAATACATTGATGTAGCTGCAAGGACCTGAAGCCATTGAAGCCGTTCCCTTTACCCCCGCCCCGCGTGGACGAATACGCGAAAAATCGTAACCCACGCCACCGCCACGGCGCATGGTTTCTGCGGCTTCGCGCAGGGCTTCGTAGATGCCGGGGAAACCTTCGGCATCGACACCTTGAATGCAATCGCCTACGGGCTGCACAAAGCAGTTAATCAGCGTAGCTTGAATTGATGTTCCCGCCGCGCTCATGATGCGCCCTGCGCCAATCGCTCCGGCGTAGAGGTTTTGCAAGAAGAGGGCTTCGTAGTGAGGACGCTTCGATTCCTCTTCAACCGATGCCAAGGCACGCGCGACGCGAGCGAACAAATCGTCGGCGCTGGATTCGCCGGGTTTGAGGTATTTTTCAACCAAAACATCGTGGCTAATGGGCTGCATGGTGGTGGCGGTGTGTATGGAAGAGGGGATTGAATCGCGTTTCATCTTGGATTTTTAGGGGGGGTTGCTTTGGAAAAGCCCTCCATTGTGCCAAGTAGACCCCATAGGGCTGCTTATTCTTTAAGCAATTCAACAACAAAAAAAACGGGTATTTTTACCAAAATCGAACTGTTCCGCGCCCCTATTGTGTATGTGGCTATCAATTTAGTAGCCAAAAAAACTTCACTTCACCCCTCATTTCCTGCATTTCATCGCATAGCGCGTGCAAAGTGCGCGGCACGTTTTTACAGTGGAGTTTTTCGAGAGGAGAATTTCATGGTGAAACGTCTTTTTATGGTTCTTGCCCTTATCGGCAACATTAGCCCCGCTACTTACGCCGCCACACCCGCGCAGTTTGATCCCGCTTGGGCGCAATTTACGCAAGCGACCGAGGGGAACGAAGCGGCTATCAAAAAATCCCGCGCAGCGTTTGCCGATTTGCTCAAAGCCGAGCCGACCAATCCCGTACTCATGGCGTACACCGGTTCGGCAACTACCATGCTGGCAACCACCACTTGGCTGCCTTGGCGCAAAATGACCTTTGCCGAGGACGGGTTGGCGATGTTGGATAAATCGCTCTCGCTGCTCACCCCCGCGCACGATGCGCCTTTGCAGCACGCTGTTCCAGCGGTGTTGGAGGTGAAATTTATTGCGGCCAATACGTTTTTAGCCGTCCCCTCGTTCATGAATCGCCATGATCGCGGCGCAAAATTACTGAACGAAGTGGCAAAAAGCCCGCTGCTCGCCAAGGCCCCTGTCGATTTTCGCAATCGCGTAGCCGCTGCCTACCAAAAAAGACAGTAGTAGGTAATGCTAAAGATACGACGGGCTCAACCTTCTCAGGATGACAAATAACCCACGCAATTGGCAACATCCGATAATGGGGGATGAATAATTTTTCCTCCCTTTCTTTGAATACTGCAACATTGGCGAACTTGCAGCAACTCGGCTATACGCAGATGACCCCCATCCAAGCCGCGAGTTTGCCGATTGCCCTCGCGGGTACGGATTTAATCGCCCAAGCCCAAACCGGTAGCGGCAAAACGGCGGCGTTTGCTTTGGCATTATTGGCAAAACTCAATCCGCGTTGGTTTGCCGTGCAAGCGATGGTGCTGTGCCCTACGCGCGAATTGGCGGATCAGGTTGCGATCGAAATTCGGCGGCTAGCGCGGGCTGCGGAAAATATCAAAGTGGTCACCCTTTGCGGTGGCATTGCGCTGCGGGGTCAACGGGCTTCGCTGGAAAATGGCGCACATATCGTCGTGGGAACGCCCGGGCGCATCATGGATCACCTCGCACGCGGTTATCTAACGCTGGAAGGCTTGAATACGTTGGTGCTGGATGAAGCCGACCGAATGCTGGATATGGGATTTTTTGACGACATCACCACCGTTGCCAAGCAATGCCCCAAAGAACGGCAAACCCTGTTGTTTTCGGCGACGTATCCCGAGGGCATCGAAAAAATCGCTCGGCAGTTTATGCGCGAACCCAAGCGGGTGGAGCTGGCAACGCCTAAATCGGAAGAAAACCGCATTGAACAACGCTTTTACGAAGTGACGCGCCAAAATCGGCTGGAAACGGTTTCGCAACTGCTGCTGCACTTTCGCCCCACCAGCACGCTGGCATTTTGCAACACCAAGCAGCAATGCAAAGATTTGGTGACATTGTTGCAAGCTGAAGGATTTGTGGCGCTGGCGCTCTACGGCGATTTAGAGCAGCGCGAACGCGACCAAGTGTTGGCGCAATTTGCGAACAAAAGCTGTTCCATTTTGGTGGCGACCGATGTCGCTTCACGCGGCTTGGACATCGCGCAGTTAGAAGCCGTCATCAATGTTGATGTCACCCCCGACCCCGAAGTACACGTTCACCGCATCGGGCGCACAGGTCGCGCAGGGGCTACCGGTTTGGCGCTGAGTTTGGCGAGTATGGATGAAATGGGTTCGGTTGGCAAAATCGAACAATACCAAAATAATGCGTCCGTGTTTTACCCCTTATCTGAACTGAAGCCCGCGAGCAAAGAACCGTTATTGCCGCCGATGATGTCGCTGCAAATTTTGGCAGGTCGCAAAGAAAAAATCCGCGCAGGCGATATTTTGGGCGCACTCACCAACTTGGAAGGTGGGACGGCTTACACGCGCGAGCAAATCGGCAAAATCCAAGTCACGGAATTTTGCACATTTGTCGCGGTAGAGCGCAGCATTGCCGTGCAAGCGTGCAATAAGTTAAACGAGGCACGGGTGAAGGGGAAAAGTGTGCGGGTGCGGGTGATGGGGTAATTAAACAGAGTCGCAGTCGGGGCATTTCCACGGATCAATATGCGTCATCAGGTCAAGCACACGGTGGCGTTGTAAAACCCGTTCATGCGCCAATACAGCGATGCTGTGCCCTTGTTCTACGGTCAAATTGGCATCCACTTCTAAATGCGCATCCACCACAATCATGTCACCCATTTTGCGGGTGCGCACATCGTGAACGCCCTTGACCCCAGCAGTTTCAAGAAGCGTGGTTTGAATGGCTTGCACTTCTTCATCGTCCACGGCTCGGTCCATCAAATCGTGCATCGCGTCCCATGCAAACTCCCAGCCCGTTTTGCCGACCATAAAGCCGACAATCAAAGCCGCAATCGGATCAAGCAGCGGATATCCCATCAAATTACCAATAATGCCCAGCCCCACCACCAGCGATGATGCCGCATCCGAACGTGCGTGCCACGCATTGGCAATCAACATACTCGATTTCACACGCTTGGCAATGTTCAGCATATAGCGAAATAGCAGCTCCTTAGATACCAGTGCAATACCCGCTACCCACAGCGCCGCGATATGCACTTGGGGAATAAATTCCGGTGATTCCAATTTATGCGCCGCAGACCACAGCATCCCCACCCCCACACCCAGCAACAACAATCCCAATACCAAAGAGGCAGCGGTTTCGTAGCGGTGGTGTCCATAAGGATGCTCATGGTCGGCATCTTTTTGACTGAAATGGTTGGCAAGTAACACGACAAAATCGGCAATCAAATCCGATAACGAATGAATACCATCTGCAACCAAAGCCTGTGATTTGGAAAATATGCCCACGCCAATTTGTAAAACGGTGAGTAATACATTCACAATCACACTCACCCAGGTGCTGCGGGAGGCGGCAGCGGATCGTTCTGCGGGAGAAGCGTCCGATTCAGATAAATTCATTTTGATATATTTTGATAAATTTTGATAAAAATGGAAAGATCACCATGCGAATTTTATTAGCGGAAGACGACAGCTTATTGGGCGATGGGTTGCGCACGGGTTTGCGCCAGTTGGGTTTTTTGGTTGATTGGGTGCGCGATGGCCATGCCGCCGAGCGGGAATTGCACACGCAAGAATACAGTGCTGCGGTACTGGATATTGGGCTACCGCACCAAACAGGGTTGGAAGTGTTGGCACATATCCGCCAAGCGCGTATTGTCACTCCTGTGCTGATTTTGACCGCTAGAGATGCCGTACCAGATCGTATTCAAGGACTAGATTTGGGTGCAGATGATTATGTGGTGAAACCTATTGATTTGAATGAACTGGCTGCCCGACTACGCGCACTGGTACGCCGCGCACATGGACAAGTACAAGAGCATTTGGCAGCACAGGATGTGGTGTTGATTCCAGCTTCGCGCACCGTCAAACGCTCGGGTGACGTTGTGGTACTTTCAACCCGTGAATTTGATTTATTGCAAACCTTTCTCCTCAGTGCTGACCGTGTATTGACGCGCACGCAGCTTGAACAGCAGCTCTACAGTTGGGGGCAAGAGGTAGAAAGCAATGCGATCGAAGTTCACATCTACAACCTGCGCCGCAAACTAGGAAGCGGTTTAATCCACACCGTGCGGGGTGTGGGTTATATGTTGAAAACCACATAATGACCTCCCATTCCCTTCAACGCCAATTATTCAGTTTGGTGCTAGGCACGTTGGTGTGCGCGTGGCTAGCTGCAACGTTAATGACTTGGCTCGATGTGCGCCACGAATTAGATGAATTGTTGGATGCCCATCTCTCGCAATCTGCTGCTATGCTGGTGATGCTGCAAGCAGAAAGCCATGAAGAAGCAGAGGCACCGTTGTTATACCGTTACGCCTCTCGGGTCGCTTTTCAAGTATTTGACCACGGGCAATTACGCTTGCATTCTGCCAATGCGCCCCATACGCCAATGGTTACCCGCTTCCAACCGGGCTTTACAACGGTTCAAGTCCACGGCAAAGCATGGCGCGTCTTTGCGATTCACGGGAAAACCCAGAATTTGGAAATTTTTGTCGGCGAAGAACTGCATTCCCGATCCGATATTTTGTGGGCAGTGTTGCGTAGTATTTTTTTTCCGATAGGAATCACCTTATCCTTACTGGCATTGGCAATTTGGTGGGCGATTCACCGCAGTATTCAACCGATTCGACAATTAGGCATTGTGCTCACCCAACGCAAACCAGACGCTTTAGAGCCTTTAAGCCTGCACGCTATCCCCAGTGAGGTGACCCCTATGGTGGAATCCCTCAATGCTTTGCTGCTGCGCATCGCCCGCCTGATTGAAACCGAACGCCGCTTCACCGCCGATGCCTCGCACGAACTGCGCACCCCCATTTCGGCGATTCGTACCCAAGTACAGGTTGCTATCGCGGCGATGGACGCAGCCGATACCGCAGAACAACACCATGCCCTCACCCAAGTGCTGCATGGCTGTGACCGTGCGGCGCATTTGATTGAGCAATTACTCACCCTCTCCCGCCTAGAAGCATCAAGTGAATTGATAACAACCGAGGTAAATTGGAGTCAATTAGCCCAAGAAATTGCAGCCCAACTAGCCCCCAAAGCCATTGGAAAAAATCAAACTTTGGAATTAGAAGCCGATCAACCCTGCCTCATGCGCAGCAATGCTGTTCTTTTGGGTGTACTCATCCGCAATTTATTGGATAACGCGATTCGTTACAGCCCCGCATCGGCACAAATTCGGGTGCGCGTAACAAATGAAGGAGCACATATCGTACTGGATGTAGACGATTCGGGTGCTGGTTTATCCGATGCCGATTTAGCGCGATTGGGTGAACGCTTTTTCCGTGTTCTCGGGAATGCCGAAACAGGGAGTGGTTTGGGTTGGTCGATTGTGCAACGCATTGTTAGCATTCACCATTGGCATATTATGGTGCGCCGCTCCGAAAAATTAGGTGGATTATGGGTTCAAGTAAGAGCAAGTGGTGATAGTTCCCGTTAGCGGTTTTACAATCACCCCCCTTACCCAACACCTTACTCCATTTCATGCTTACATCCCCCAAGCCTGTTTCCAGTTCCGCTGACAAAAAAAACCAATTGCGTCAAGCGGCATTGGAGTATCACCAATTCCCAACCCCCGGAAAAATTTCCGTGGTTGCCTCTAAACAGCTGGTCAATCAACACGATTTAGCGCTTGCGTATTCCCCTGGTGTTGCCGCACCGTGCGAAGAAATTGTGATTGATCCCAATAACGCTTTCAAATATACCAATCGGGGTAATTTGGTGGCCGTCATTACCAACGGCACAGCAGTTTTGGGCTTGGGCGATATTGGTCCACTCGCCTCCAAACCCGTGATGGAGGGGAAAGGCGTTTTATTCAAAAAGTTTGCGGGCATTGATGTATTCGACATCGAAATCAATGAGAAGCACGATTTGGACAAACTCGTCGATATTATTGCCTCGATGGAGCCTACTTTTGGCGGCATCAATTTGGAAGACATCAAAGCACCCGATTGCTTTTATGTTGAACGCAAATTGCGTGAACGCATGAAGATTCCAGTCTTCCACGACGATCAGCATGGAACGGCGATTGTGGTGGGTGCCGCATTGTTGAACGGCATCAAGGTAGTGGGCAAAGACATTCGCTCGGTCAAATTGGTAACCTCCGGTGCTGGGGCGGCTGCCTTGGCGTGCTTGGGACTGATCGTTAAACTGGGATTGCCCCGAGAAAACATCTGGGTGACCGATTTGGCGGGTGTCGTCTATGAAGGACGTACGGAATTGATGGATGCGGATAAAGCCTTCTTTGCCCAAAAAACCGAGATGCGTAGCCTGCGCGAAGTAATTGTTGGTGCAGATATTTTCTTGGGGCTTTCTGCGGGCGGTGTCCTCAAACCCGATATGGTAGCAAGCATGGCAGCGACACCCTTGGTATTTGCCCTTGCCAACCCCACCCCTGAAATTTTGCCCGAAGAAGTCCACGCCGTGCGTGACGATGCCATCATGGCAACCGGACGGACGGATTTCCCCAATCAAGTGAACAATGTGCTGTGCTTCCCGTACATTTTTCGGGGCGCGTTGGATGCAGGTGCATCCACCATCACATCGGAAATGGAAATTGCCGCAGTTCACGCTATTGCCGAATTAGCGCAAGCAGAGCAGAGTGATGTGGTAGCGTTGGCTTATGGTGGTAAGCGCTTGGCATTCGGTTCGGAATACCTGATTCCCAAACCCTTTGATCCGCGTTTGATGATGAAAATCGCCCCAGCCGTAGCCCAAGCCGCCGCAGACAGTGGCGTAGCACTGCGTCCAATTCTTGATTTGGATGCCTACCGCGAAACATTGCAGAGCTTTGTGTACGCATCCGGTACCACGATGAAACCGATTTTCACCGCTGCCAAAACCGCGCTGAAAAAACGCATCGCCTATGCCGAAGGGGAGGATGAGCGCGTTCTGCGTGCCGCCCAAATCGTAGTCGATGAACATTTGGCACTGCCTACCCTCATTGGACGCAACGAAGTCATTGCCGAGCGAATCGAAAAATTCGGTCTCCGCTTGAAAGAAGGCGTGGATTACAACGTGGTCAATATGGAAAATGATCGGCGTTACCACGAGTTTTGGCCAGCCTACCATTCCATGACCGAACGCAAAGGGATTACGGAAAAAGGCGCAAAGGTTGAAATGCGCCGCCGCCCTACACTAGTTGCGTCTATGCTGTTGCACCGAGGCGAAGTAGATGGTTTGATTTGCGGTACGTGGGGCACTACGGGGCTGCATCTGCACTACATCGATCAAGTTTTAGGGATACGTCCTATCGCTGAATTGGGGACATTGAACGATGTCTCCATCTACGCTTGTATGAACGGTTTGATGTTACCGAATCGGCAAGTATTTTTGGTGGATACCCATGTTAATTATGACCCTACCGCGCGTGAGTTAGCCAAAATTACCATTATGGCTGCCGAGGAAATGCAGCGTTTGGGCTTTACTCCGAAGGCTGCGCTATTGAGTCATTCCAACTTTGGCAGCAGTAATGCCCCCAGTGCCTTGAAAATGCGCGAAGTTTTGGCACTTTTGCGTATCCATGCACCTTGGCTAGAAGTGGATGGTGAAATGCATGGAGATATTGCACTGGACGGCGAAGCACGCAAAGCACATATGCCCCATAGCACCCTGCATGGCGATGCCAATTTATTGGTACTTCCTAATATGGATGCGGCAAATATCTCCTACAACCTACTAAAAACGGCTGCAGGTGGCAATATCGCCATTGGTCCCATATTACTAGGTGCTGCCAAGCCTGTGCAAATTTTGACTGCCAGCACCACCGTGCGCCGTATTGTCAATATGACCGCACTGACGGTGGCTGAAGCAAATTCGATACGCTAATAAACGGGTTTAACGTGAAAGATGTTGCATTTTTCAGCGAAATACACGAAACTACGCCCTTGGCTTTTGCGGGTTTTCCCGAAGTTGCTTGGTTCGGTTTGGTATGGGTGGAAAAATGCGGAAAACACAATTTTGGGGTTTGGTGATAAGCGGTATTATGCTACTGCATACCCATGTCGGTGTGTCAGCGAAAGAGCCAACACCCCCAACCCTTGAATCTCAGTCTGGCATTGCGCTCCACCAATTACCCCCCCAAGGGGTAGAAACTTACCGCTTGATTCATCAAGGTGGTCCGTTTCCATTTGAGAAAGATGGCGTGTTTTTTGGTAATCGGGAACGCCAACTCCCAATCCAAAAACGGGGTTACTACCGCGAATATACCGTAAAAACACCCTATTCCCGTGATCGGGGTTCGCGCCGAATTGTTTGCGGAGGGGAACAACCAACCACCCCCAACGCCTGTTACTACACCGAAGATCACTACACCACTTTTCGCAAGATTGTGAAATAGTCTGCGTTGGTGTAGGTCAGTTGATAGGTCTTTGTAGGTCTTTATAGGTCAGTTGGTTAAGTTAAACCATTTTTTGAAAGAGATATGGAGATGGATACACCACTTCGCACGGTTAGAACCAATATCGTGCAATCCATTCGTGCCTTTAGAGTATCGGATTTGCAGGAAGCTGCACAAACGTTAGGACACCACTTTTTTTACGCCAATCTAGCACAAGCGCAAACCAAGCAAGACGTGTTGGATATGCTAGGACAACAGTTCAAGCTCCCTACACAGGGCGGCAAAAACTTTGATGCGCTCTATGACAGTATGACCGACCCCATTCACAAAGCCAATGGACAATCGGGTTTTATTGCTGTGCTAGAACACATTCCTGCCAATAATAAATTTGACAAAGAAATTCGAGAACAGTTGTTGGATATTTTTCGAGATACTGCCGAATACTGGGGTGATAGAAAAGTGCCATTTCGCTGTTTCTATTCTTTTCTGTAGCCCGTTCTGCACCTACCAGCCAAGCAGAACGGGCTAACGAGGCAAGCATGACAGCCACCGAAGAGATGGAGAAATCGGCATTAAGTGATAGGCTCTTGGTGGATGTATCACCCTTGGCGCTGCGCATGAGCAGCCCATTTAACCCCAAATACTGGTTATCCGCAGCGTAATCAGAGAAATTTCAGGGGGATTTAGGTTTCTTCCCTGCGGCTTCGTAGGCTGCAGCAATGGATTCTTTCAGCATTCTCCAGTCCTCTGATTGGGGTTCAAGCTGTTGAAGCAGGTTCTCCCAAGTGCGAATGGCGGTATCAAAATCTTTTTTCTGAACCGCAGCCAAACCATACAACCACAGTGCCATTGGATTTTTCGGATCAAGCCGGAGAGCCTTTTCAACCAATGCAATCGGTTTTCCATCAAAGTTACTATTGGCATTGGTAGCGGCTAAATCGGCATATATTGCCAACAGTTGTGCATCTTTTTCGATAAATGCGCCTGCCCGTTCAAATGCTGCCTCCGCCTCAGCATTGTGACCAAGCATTTTGTAAGAGCGTGCCAGCATCGCCCAACCTTCCAAATTATCGGGTTCATTCTCCAATTTCTTGGCCAAACCAGCAACCATGCGTTCTAAATTAGGCAGGGTCTGGGCATTCGTTTCAACAGCCATCTGCACGGGATCAAGCGCTGCTCTATTCCCGACTACCCAATACAAACCCATCACCATAACAGGTATCAGCATACCGACAAGCCATACCGTTCTTTTAGGCGATTGCCAATGCGATGCAGTATCCGCAAGGTTCGTATCCTCTAAGACTCTGCGCTGTAATTCGGCGTGGGCAGCGACATAATCGGCTTCAGATAAGGTATCCTCTGCCCGATCGCGCTCTAACCGGAATAATTGCTCACGGTAAATCGCAGCGTTAATGGCTTGGCGTGATGCCCCTATGCGGTCACGCGATGAAAACCAAAAAGGTCGAAACAATAATGCCAATGCCAACACCAAAGCCAGCCCAGCCCATAACCAAAAGCCCGTCATTTTTTATCTCCCTCTCGTTTTTGTTCTTGTAACAAGGCTTGTGCGCGTTGAAGCTCTTCTTCGGTGAGTGCAATGGGTGGATTTTCAAGATTACGGCGACGCAGGTACGCAAAAAGTGCCGCGATACCGATCAATACCAAAGCAAAAGGCCCTAACCAAAGCAACCACGTCATAGGTTTGACGGGAGGGCGGTACAACACAAAATCACCGTAGCGCGTCACCATAAATTCCCGAATTTCCGCATCGGTTTTACCTTGTTTAATGAGTTCACGCAATTCACGGCGTAAATCCAAAGCCAAATCGGCACGGGAACCTGCCAAAGATTCGTTTTGACATACCAAACAACGCAATTCTTCCGATATGGTCAGTAGGCGCTGCTCCACTATGGGGTCATCGGCCAAAGGGGCTGCTTCTTTAGCACTTACATTTCCACAGCACAATAAGGTGAACAACAATACGGCAAAAAAATGCTTCACGATTTTTTCAATTCTTGTATAAGAGGAATAATGGTTTTTTGTAATGCTTCAACCGTAATGGGACCCGTATGTTTATGGCGAATAATGCCTAACTTATCAATCACATACGTTTCTGGCACACCATAAACCCCATAATCAATGCCAACACGCCCATCCGCATCGAATGCAACCACGGTATAAGGGTTACCACTGCGTTTGAGCAAATTCAAACCCTCTTTGCGCTGGTCTTTGTAATCCAATCCGACCAAAGGGACGATGTTGGTACGCGCCAACTCCATCAACAAAGGGTGTTCTTCACGACATGACACGCACCAAGAAGCCCATACATTTAAAATCCATACCTTTCCTTTGAGTTCTTCGGGGGAAAAATGTGTGTCCGAATTTTCTAATTGTGGTACTTTGAATAAAGGTGCTGGTTTGTTGATTAAAGGGGAGGGAACTTCACGAGGATTCAGCCCCAATCCAACTGCCAAGAAAACCACCAACACACCAAAAAGCAACAAAGGAATGAGAAACTTGGCTTTCATGGTTTCACCCGTAAACGGTAACGTTTATCCAAAATAGCCAAAATACCACCGAGTGCCATCAAAACGCACCCCCCCCAAATCCAATCCACAAAAGGTTTAAAGTACACACGCACAGCCCACGCTTGCCCTTCTAGCGGCTCACCCAGAGAAACATACACATCACGGGTAAAGCCTGTGTCAATCGCCGCTTCGGTCATAGGCATAGTCGATGAAAAATAATTGCGCTTTTCTGGGAACAGTACCTTGAGATTGCTGTTCCCTTTACGCACTTCAAATTCGCCACGCATCGCACGGTAATTGGGACCTTCTACTTCTTTAACACCCAGCATTTTGAATTGATATCCTCCCACCATCACCGTATCATTGGGTTCCATACGAACATCTTTTTCTTCTTGAAAGCCACCTACCATCGTCACCCCAAATGCAAATACGGCAATGCCAATATGCCCTAAGTGCATCCCCCAATAAGAGGCTGGTGGAGTTCCATTTTTAGAGAGTCTACGGACAATTTGAAACGCGCTGGAGGTAAAAATCCAAACGGTCAGTGAAACCCCTAAATGGGTCATAAGAGTCCACCCGCCCATCCAATGCGGCACGAGTGCTCCTGCAAGCAAGGCAAGCCCCCCCGGAATCCACATTTGCAGGGCAATTTCCTTGATGTCGGTATTTTTCCAACGAGCCAACGGAACGGCCGCCAGTAAAAACATGACCGGCATCATGATCGGGACAAATACCGCATTGAAATAGGGCGGTCCTACTGAAATTTTTCCTAATTTAAGCGCATCAATAAACAATGGATACAACGTACCTAAAAGCACAGAACCGCAAGCTACCACCAATAATACGTTACCAGTTAAAAGCAAGGACTCACGCGATACAAGACCAAATGATCCACCCAATGCCACTTTAGGAGCACGCCACGCAAATAATGCCAACGATGATCCGACCACTAAAAGCAATAAAATCAGGATGAAAATACCCCGTCGGGGATCGGTTGCAAAAGCGTGAACCGAGGTCAAAACACCAGAACGAACCAAAAACGTTCCCAATAACGAAAGTGAAAAGGCAGCGATTGCCAATAATACCGTCCAACTTTTGAATGTCCCGCGTTTTTCTGTCACTGCCAAAGAATGCAGCAATGCCGTTCCAATCAACCAAGGCATAAAGGATGCGTTTTCTACTGGGTCCCAAAACCACCAGCCGCCCCATCCCAATTCGTAGTAAGCCCACCACGAACCCAGTGCAATACCTAAAGTGAGAAATACCCATGCCACAGTTGTCCAAGGACGCGACCAACGTGCCCATGCAGCATCCAATCGTCCAGAGAGCAATGCTGCAATAGCAAAAGCAAAAGCGACTGCGAATCCTACATATCCCATGTACAGCATAGGAGGATGAAATATCAACCCCGGGTCTTGTAACAATGGATTGAGATCACGTCCATTTTCTGGAGCTGGTAAAAGGCGCGTAAACGGATTGGAAGTAAACACCACAAACAACAGCAAACCTGAAGTCACCAAACCCAGTACACCCAAAACCCGCGCTACCATCACATCATCCAGAGCACGAGAAAATTGTGCCACAGCAATAGTCCAAGCAGAAAGCAAGAAAACCCATAACAAGAGTGATCCTTCATGCCCACCCCACACAGCGCCAAAACGGTAAAGCGCCGGTAACTGGACATTAGAATGCGCAGCAACATATTGAACCGAGAAATCGCTAACGTAAAAACTCCAAACCAAGGTAGCAAAAGACAGACCCAATGCCAAAAAAGAGACCTGTGCAGCAGGACGCGCCAATGCCATCCATTCATATCGCCCGTAATGCGCACCCAATAAAGGGATAATGCCTTGCATCAATCCCACACAAAGTGCCAAGATGAGTCCAAATTGACCAAGTTCAGGGATCATGGTGTTACATTACCTTTCGCTTTTTGGGCTTTGTCTAAAGCATCTTTAGCTTCAGGCGGCATATAGTTTTCATCGTGTTTTGCTAGCACTTCAGTAGCAACGTATTCTTTATCGTTAAGCGATTTAACCTGAACTACGGCTCCTTTACCTTCTTTGAACAAGTCGGGCAAAATACCCGTATAGGTGACGGGAACATCGTGGGCGTTGTCGGTCATGATGAAATGTACGGTGGTGTTTTCCCGCCGTATAGACCCTTCTTTGACCAATCCTCCAATTCGGAAGACCTGTGCCTTAGGCGCTTTACCCGCCACCACATCACTGGGTGTAATGTACAAAGCGATATTGCTATTAAGCGCATTCAATATCAGCGCCGTTGCAGCCCCCACCACCAGCAACCCACCACCGACAATGGCTGCACGTTTCTTCCAGCTTTTCACTTGCTTTCCATTTCCAATTTTTCGGCCGCAATTTGTCGGCGCAAAGTTGTAACGATATTTTGATGCCGCTGTCGAACCAGCCAAGGCTCCAGTATGAATGCAAGCGCACAAACACCAAAGCTACCCCAAACATAGAGACCGTAGCCTCCCATAGCAAAAAATTCGGATGGCGAATTCCACATCGTTATCTTCCTTGAACTTCGTTCAACTGTTTAACCCAGTCGGTATGAGATTCTCGCTCCAAAATAATGGCTCTCACACGGGTTAATGCCACTGCAATGGAATACATCCATAAACACAATGCCATCAATAACATTCCCCAAAGCATGGTGACTGCCATCGCAGACTTGGTGAGATTGACACTAGAACCTTGATGCAGAGTATTCCACCACTGCACTGAATAATAAATAATAGGGATATTCACTACACCAACCAAGGAGAGTACCGCCCCCGCTTTGTCCGCTCGGCGTGGATCATCAATAGAGGCTTGCAAAGCCATAAAACCCAAATAGAGGAAAAGGAGAATGAGTTCCGATGTGATACGTGCATCCCAAACCCACCAAGTTCCCCACATGGGTTTCCCCCAGAATGACCCTGTCCATAACGACAAAAATGCCATCAGTGCTCCGGTTGGCGCTAACGCCTGCGCCATCATACTTGATAGTCGGGTATTCAGCGATAAACCCATTGCTGACCATGCTGCCATAATGAGATAAATGAACATGGAAAGCCAAGAGGCTGGAACATGAATAAAAATGATGCGATAACCTTCGCCCTGTTGCGCATCCGTTGGTGCTACGAAAAATCCCATCCAAAGCCCGGCAATCCCAAACAGGGTAGCCAAAATCCAAAATACGGGAATCACTTTACCCGCTAGGGGGTAAAAAGTTTGAGGACTAGAAAAACGAAACCAGTTAATAAATCGGTTGCTCATGCAATTATTCCAATGCAATTCTCAAAGCAGCAGCAGTTGCCCACGGTGCAAAAAACCCAGAAAGCAGTAAAAGAGCTGCCATTAATGACAAATGTCCATTAGCGCCCAAGCCTGAAATATGGGCTTCCACTGCACCAGCACCAAAAATCAGGGTTGGTATGTACAAAGGTAATACCAACAAACTCAATAAAACACCCCCCCCCCTTACCCCCAAGGTCAGCGCTGCGCCAATAGACCCGATTAGTGATAATAAGGGCGTACCCAATAACAATGCCAGTACCAATACACCTTGTGCTTCGATATCTAGATCAAATTGAATTCCCAGTAAAGGTGCAACCAATACCAAGGGAAGACCGCTCACCAACCAGTGAGCAACTATTTTCCCACTAACCAAAAACACCAAAGATGTTGGTGATATTGCCATTTGTTCTAGTGTGCCATCGGCATAATCAGCAGCAAACATACGTTGCAACGCCAGCATTGTTGCCAAAAGAGCACCAACCCACAACACACCAGGGGCAATTTTGCGCAATAGAGCAGGTTCTGGTCCAATTCCCAAAGGGAATAGACTGCTCACAATCACAAAAAAGAATAGTGCAGTCAAGACTTCGCTTTTCCGACGCATGACAATTAACAAATCACGCCGGATGATGGAAATAATTGCATTCATAATTGAATAATTCGACCACCTGGAATAGGCATGGTTTGATGGCTGGTGAGTATTGCCATCCCTCCATGATCGATATGTTCGGTAATTAGCTTGGCCAACAAATCGACAGCCCCCACATCAAGCGCCGTGAACGGTTCATCTAATATCCAAAGTGCTGCTTTTCGCGTTAGTAATCGTGCCAACATAACACGGCGCTTTTGTCCCGCCGATAAAACACGCACCGGTAAATCCTCACGACCTTTTAATCCCAATCGGTACAATGCTTGCAATGCCATTAAAGCCATTTCTTCATGCCTTATTACACCATCAATCGCACTGGCAAAAGTCAAATTTTCTAATGCTGTCAAATCTTCTTTTAAAGCACTTTGGTGACCGAAATACAGAAGATTCTTTCGATAATTAGAAGCATCTTCCGTAATAGGGATATTGTTCCAGTGAATTTCACCTTGAGCAGGTACTGATAAGCCCGCTAATAAACGCAATAAACTGGTTTTACCAGCTCCATTTTGTCCCTGTATATGCAGCCATTCTTTTGCTTGGATCGATAAATTAAGTTCAGAAAATAACTTTCTATCCCCACGCATACAGGTCAACCCATATACATTTAGCATACGTTACTCTGGAAAAAATATAGAAGAAATTGAGGCATAAAAAAAGCCGCTCATACGCGGCCTTTTCCAAATGATAAGCACTTATTTTTTCTGACGGAACTTGCGCAGCGCTGCAATCTGCGCTGCCATAATCGCTAATTCGGAAGTAGCGCGTGCCATATCTATCTCGGTTTTGGCATTTTTTAATGCTTCCTCCGCTGCAAGCCGTGCCTCATTAGCACGCTCATCATCCAAATCTTTACCACGAATTGCCGTATCCGATAAAACAGTGACACAATGAGGTTGAACCTCTAAAATGCCACCCGCTACGAAAATGAATTCTTCCTGTCCATCGGCTTTCTCAATACGAACAGAACCTGTCTTAATCCTCGTGATTAACGGAGTATGACGGGGATATATTCCCAGTTCTCCTGCCTCACCGGGTAATGCAACAAATTTTGCCTCACCCGAAAAGATGGACTCTTCCGCGCTGACCACGTCAACATGAATGGTACTCATATTACTCCTAATCGGTTGTTCAGATAGCCCTCTGATCCTTCAAGCAGGCTATCTTTTCTCTCTTGGCAAGGCTTTTAGACTTTCTTCGCCTTTTCAATCGCCTCGTCAATGGAACCAACCATATAAAAAGCTTGCTCTGGCATATGATCGCATTCACCATTCACGATCATTTTAAAACCACGAATCGTTTCCGAAAGTGAAACGTATTTTCCAGGAGAGCCTGTGAAAACTTCCGCCACATGGAATGGCTGACTCAAGAAACGCTGAATCTTACGGGCACGCGCAACCGCTAATTTGTCCTCTGGAGCCAAATCATCCATACCCATAATTGCGATAATATCACGCAGCTCACGATACCGTTGCAAGGTTCCTTGCACAGCGCGAGCTGTATTGTAGTGATCTTCTCCTACCACATGGGGATCAAGCTGGCGACTCGTGGAATCCAAAGGATCAACCGCAGGATAAATACCCAAAGCAGCAATATCACGCGACAACACCACAGTAGAATCCAAGTGGGCAAAAGTCGTAGCAGGAGAGGGATCAGTCAAGTCATCGGCTGGAACATAAACTGCTTGAATAGAAGTAATAGAACCCACTTTGGTAGAGGTAATACGTTCTTGCAAGCGACCCATTTCTTCAGCCAATGTCGGTTGATAACCCACAGCGGATGGCATACGACCCAGCAAAGCGGAAACTTCTGTACCCGCCAAGGTATAACGATAGATATTGTCCACGAAGAACAATACATCCTTACCTTCATCACGGAAAGATTCAGCAATCGTTAATCCTGTCAAAGCCACACGCAGACGGTTACCAGGAGGCTCGTTCATCTGACCGTAAACCATGGATACTTTGGAATCTTCCAATTTTTCCAAATTCACAACACCCGAATCAGCCATCTCATGATAGAAGTCATTACCTTCACGAGTGCGCTCACCTACACCAGCAAACACAGACAAGCCGCTATGTGCTTTAGCAATGTTGTTAATCAACTCCATCATGTTCACGGTCTTACCGACACCAGCACCACCGAACAAGCCAACTTTACCGCCCTTAGCAAAAGGACATACCAAATCAATCACCTTAATGCCAGTTTCCAGCAATTCCTGCGAAGGACTTAACTCATCATAAGATGGAGCTTTACGATGAATAGATGCCATCAAAGTTGAACTAACTGGACCACGTTCATCAATGGGTGCACCAAGCACATCCATGATTCGTCCCAAGGTTGCTTTACCCACTGGAACAGTAATGGACGCAGCAGTGTTTTTGACGATCATACCGCGGCGCAAACCGTCGGAAGACCCCAAAGCAATCGTACGAACAATACCATCACCCAACTGTTGCTGAACTTCCAGCGTCAATGCGGATCCATCCATTTTCAAGGCATCGTAAATTTTAGGCATACGGTCACGTGGAAATTCCACATCAACCACAGCACCAATGCATTGCACGATTTTTCCTTGAACACCTGCGTTCACGTTTGTTTGAGCCATTACATTTGCTCCAAAAATAAATTCGATTAAACCGCTGCTGCGCCCGCGACAATTTCCGAAAGTTCTTTCGTAATTGC
>JBDKGR010000035.1:0-18460 GCA_039798085.1 Pseudomonadota bacterium | reverse complement strand
AAATTCCGAGTTTGGCGCGGGTGTCGGTAATATCCAAATTGCGCATGGTGAGCTGACCGATACGATCCAACGGGCTGAAAGGCGCATCTTCCACTTTTTCCATGCTCAGACGTTCGGGCGCGTAGGTCAAATTGGGCGATTCGGTATTCAGCAGCGAATAATCGTTACCGCGACGCAATTCCAACGTTACCGTACCGGTTACCGCGCGCGCCACCCAGCGTTGGGCGGTTTCGCGCAGCATGATGGCTTGGCTATCGAACCAGCGACCTTGGTACAGCAAACGACCCAGTTTGCGCCCGTTTTCGCGGTACTGTTCGATGGTATCTTCGTTGTGAATGCCCGTCACCAAACGTTCATAAGCTATGAAAAGCAGAGCAAGTCCGGGTGCTTCGTAAATGCCACGGCTCTTGGCTTCGATGATGCGGTTTTCGATTTGGTCGCTCATGCCCAAGCCGTGACGACCGCCGATGCGGTTGGCTTCGAGAATCAACGTGACCAAATCGGGATATTCCACGCCATTCAAAGCGACAGGGCGACCTTCTTCAAAGCGGATGCTGACTTCTTCGGTCTTGACGATGCAATCGTCTTTCCAAAATGGTACGCCCATAATCGGATTCACGATTTTCATGCCGCTGCTGAGATGTTCCAAATCCTTGGCTTCATGCGTTGCGCCGAGCATATTGGAATCGGTGGAATAGGCTTTTTCGGCGCTCATTTTGTAGCCGAAACCGTTGGCGGTCATGAACGCGGACATCTCCGCACGTCCGCCCAACTCGTCGATAAACGCTTGGTCGAGCCACGGTTTGTAGATTTTCAGCGCGGGATTGGTCAATAAACCGTAGCGATAAAAACGCTCAATATCGTTGCCTTTGAAGGTGGAGCCGTCGCCCCAAATGTTCACATCATCCTCTTTCATCGCGCTCACGAGCATCGTTCCGGTCACGGCGCGACCCAGTGGCGTGGTGTTGAAATAGGTTTGTCCGGCGGTGGTGATATGGAACGCGCCCGATTGCAGCGCGGCAAGACCTTCGGCGGCGAGCTGGGGGCGGCAATCGACTAAACGCGCTTTAATCGCACCGTATTCCATCGCTTTACGGGGGATTTCGTCGTAGTCGGATTCATCGGGTTGTCCGAGATTCGCGGTGTACGCGTAGGGCAACGCGCCCTTTTTTTGCATCCACAATAAAGCGGCGCTGGTGTCGAGTCCGCCGGAAAAAGCGATTCCCACTTTTTGACCAACAGGAAGATTTTGAAGAATGGTATTTGACATGAAATTGACCTATAAGGCGCACAGAATATGCGTTAGCAGCTATAAATGTAGGAGCAGCAGGAGCAGCAGGAGCAGCAGGAGCTGCGAATAAGCCTAATCAACCCTAATCAACCAAAATGGCAGATGTAGTGGTAGGCAGATTCCACGCGGATTTGGAATTTGGAATTGCCCGCAACGCTGAATTGTTCACCTGCGCCGGATTTCACCCATTCGGTTGCGCCATCCAGCAGGTAGTCGCAGCTACCGGCAACGCATTCCATGATTTCCGGTGCGCCCGTGTTGAAGGTGAGGGTGGCGGGCAAAATCACGCCGACCGATTTTTTTGTGCCATCGGCGAAGGTGATGCCGTGGCTCACGCATTTGCCGTCAAAGTACACATTGGCTTGGGTGGTGACGGATACGCCGTCGATGTGGGTAGTTGTCATAGTGTGGGGATTCGGGGATAAAACCCCCGATTTTAGGATACCCCCGCAAGCCCCACGAGACCGACCGTAATGCGCCCATCGTCCCACTCCATCACAGGGCGCTTGATGGTGCTGGGGTTTTGCTGCATACACGCCAACGCGCTGGCGGCATCCACCACCGCTGCTTGCACGGCGGGTTCGAGCTTGCGCCAAGCCGTTCCTTTTTTATTGAGAAGCGGCTCCCAGCCCAACGTTTCGATCCAAACTTTGACCCGTTCAACGGGCACGCCGTGCTTTTTGTAATCGTGAAATTGGTATTCGATACCTTGTTCAGCCAGCCACGCACGGGCTTTTTTGACGGTATCGCAGTTGGGGATGGCGTAGAGAATGGTTGGCATTATTCCACCGTCACGCTTTTTGCCAGATTGCGCGGCTTATCCACATCCGTACCGCGAGCGCAGGCGGTGTGGTATGCCAGCAACTGCAAGGGCACAACGTGCAGCAGGGGCGAGAGTGCGCCATAGTGTTCGGGCATACGGATAACGTGCATTCCCTCGCCACTTTCGATGCGGGAATCGGCATCGGCTAGCACATACAACACACCACCCCGCGCACGGACTTCGTGCATATTGCTTTTGAGTTTTTCCAATAACGCATCATTTGGCGCAACGGTGACCACGGGCATGGTGTTGGTCACCAGCGCCAGAGGGCCGTGTTTCAATTCGCCAGCGGGATAGGCTTCGGCGTGGATGTAGCTGATTTCTTTCAGTTTTAATGCCCCTTCCAACGCAATCGGGTAATGCAGACCACGACCCAAGAAGAGCGCATTTTCCATTTTGGCAAAATCTTCCGCCCACGCAATCACCTGCGGTTCGAGCGCCAGTACCGCTTGCAAGGCGGTTGGAAGATGGCGCATCGCTTTCAGGTGACGGGTTTCTTCGGCATCGCTTAACAAGCCTCGGTTTTTTGCGAGCGCCAAGGTCAGCAAAAATAATCCGGCTAATTGCGCGGTAAAGGCTTTGGTGGAGGCGACACCAATTTCAATGCCGGCGCGGGTGATGTAGGCCAATGCACACTCGCGCACCATCGCGCTGGTGGCAACATTGCAAATCGTGAGCGTCTGCGTCATGCCCAAACTTTGCGCGTGGCGCAGGGCGGCGAGCGTGTCGGCGGTCTCGCCCGATTGGGTAATGGTTACCACCAGCGTGCGCGGATTGGGCACGGAATCGCGGTAACGGTATTCGCTTGCCACTTCCACTTGGGTTGGAATTTTGGCGATACTTTCCAGCCAATACTTGGCAGTACACCCGCTGTAGTAACTGGTTCCGCACGCCAAAATCAGCACCGAATCGATATTTTCAAAGACGCTTGTCGCACGGATATTCGCCCCATCAAACAATTCGGGCACGATGCCTTCCACGCCCGCTAACGTATCGGCAATGGCGCGGGGCTGTTCAAAAATTTCTTTCTGCATATAGTGGCGATACGGGCCTAATTCGGCAGCACCGCTATGCGCCACCACCGTTTTAACGGGACGTTGCGCGGGCGAAAGGGCTTTGAAGGTTTTATCCAGCAACCCGTATTTGCCAAGCTGCAAATCGGCTACATCGCCTTCTTCCAGATAGACGATTTGATCGGTTACCCCTGCCAGTGCCATTGCATCGCTGGCGAGAAAATGTTCTTGCCCATCGTTGCCCACGCCCAAAATCAAGGGCGAACCCGCACGCGCACCGATTAAGCGATGAGGCTCATCTTTGCAAAAAACGGCAATCGCATACGCACCGTGCAGGCGGGGCAGGGCGGATTTCACGGCTTCTAATAAATCGCCGTCGTAAAGGCTATCCACCAAATGGGCGATGACTTCGGTATCGGTTTGGCTTTGAAACACGTAACCCTTGGCAGAGAGCGTGGCACGCAGTTCATCGTGATTTTCGATAATGCCGTTGTGTACCAAGGCAATGCGTCCTTCGCTATGAATGGCATCTGCGCCCGTGCCGTGGCTGAAATGGGGATGGGCGTTATGCACGACCGGAGCACCATGCGTTGCCCAGCGGGTGTGGGCGATACCTGTGGTTCCAGTGAGCTGCCCGTTGTCGATTTGCGCTTGCAATTCTGCAACGCGCGAGGTGCTACGCGCCCGCTGCAAGCCATTGGCATAGACCGCCACGCCGCAGGAGTCGTATCCCCGATACTCCAAACGCGACAACCCTTGCACCAACACAGGAACGATATTTTTCGTAGAAACCGCACCAACAATTCCGCACATAAGCCAAACTCCTAAAAATTGAATCTGCGCAATGGTAGAGGGGATTGTTGGAGGAGTGATGGGGATTTGGTAATTTTTTGAAATTTACCGTTACGGTTCACTGTTGTGTAAAAGCCGATAAGACGCTTCCTACCGATTGGTTTTGACATCCACACTAAACCCTTGCGAAAAGCCAAATTGGTAGTTCACCACCAATTTTCCATCCCGAATCACAAAGCCAATGGGATTCGGTGTGGTGGCAACGAACACTTGGTAATCTGGTATCAGCATATAGGGAGTGCCCTTCCACAGCACCACCAGTTTTCCATCGGCTTGCACCGAAACCCGTGCGGTAGCATCTACAGTCGCCAGCATGGTAGAAAATTGGTCAAAACTATACGGTGCAGGCGGAATGCTTTGGTTGTCAAAGCGCAAAATACCATCATCCTTGCCGACCGTGAACTGGCTGCTATCTGAATTGGCAATAAATAAACTGGGGCGCAAGCTGAAAAGCTGTTGGTTGTAGCTAATCCCCATCGTTCCATCTGTACCAAACCGCACTTGTGCATTGGGGTTGAGTGTTTGTAATGCCGTCGTGAAACTGCCACTATCCACCAAACTGGGAGCTAAATTCACCACCACCCCTTGCGTAGTGACTTGCACCGTGCCATTGGGCAATAAGCTCACACCATCCGCCAATGCCGGATTCACCTGCATTGGTAATTGTGCCGCTACTGAAAGCTTGCCGCTGGAGAAGCCAAACATCAAAGCATTCCAGTCAGCTACATTGCGTTCAGTCACTGCACCCAGCACAGGAACATGGGCTTGGATGGTTGCAATGATGGCATCTACCAACGTCTTCCCATTGAGGCGGGTTGGGCTACTAATGGGGGTAGGTGGTGTAATTTGGATGCTGCTGACTTTTCCATCGGCGGTAAATTTCACGCTTTCGCCTGCCAAAACAGGCAAGGTTGTTTGACCTGATTTGCAGAAGTTACCAGCAACCGTGCAAGGAATACCCACGCTACCACTGGTAACGGCTACGGTCGAAGTTCCTGCTACGCCTGTGGCTTGGATTTGTCCACCATTGCTTCCAGCCTTCAAAGTCGTATTACCGATCACCAACAAATCACCACCGCTACTTGCTGTATTCCCGATATTTCCATCTGCTGGAACAGTGGGTGTAGGAGGTGGTGATGTATCAACTGGTACAGGTGTTGGAGTGGGGGGAGGCGTTGGTATCTGTGGCAGTGGTTGGATGGTTGGCACTGGTTGATTCACCAGTTCATATTGGATATTGGTCAGGCTAAACACTGCTGTGCTGCTGTCACCACTGGTTACTACGACTTGAACATAGTGCAAACCTGCTTCGATACGAGGAAAGCTGATGTTCGTAGCCAATTTCAACTGTGTACCTACCACATCGTTGTGTGCAACAAATACCAATTGGTTATCTACAAATACCTGTGCAACACTACCTGCGGGTGCTTGCACAAATTGATAGTTAAAGCTCAAAGTATTAACCCCTGTCGAAAAATTGAACGACATTCGCGTATTGCCCGATGAAAGCATATTACTGGGCGCAGTAGCGGTACGTGTTGTAGTTGAGGAGGATATTATTCCAATCGGTGTTAGGCAACTGCTCGCTGTGATATTGCTTGGTGATGGTACAAGCGGTGTGTCGCAGCGTGAATACATCTCTTGATAGGTAGGAGCAACACTGATAGTGGTAGGTTGTGATCCTCCTAGTGATTCGACCTTCTCACATTCTCCCACTACCGATGCCCTACCTGAAGTACCTAAATTCCCATCTGGAATCCAGCATCGTGTCCCTGCTGGGTAGGTTCGTGCAAGAGTTAAGAGAGGGGTTTGAGAGCCAAACTCTTGCGCTAAATGTGCTGCAATCTTCGTTAGATGCTTTGCTGAAACGTTTGTACTACCCGCTGATTTCAAGTAAATGTTGTATGGGTAAGCGTGTCCTGCAATGGGATTGCTCGTAGAAAACAATGATGTCACATCAAAACTATAGGCATTGGGTAATGTCACCCCTGTTTGATCTTTACCATACATTGCAGCAGCGATACCATCAGGGATACCATTCAATAGGGTGGTAGTGATAGTTCCTACACCAAACTCATCCCCTGCATGGACATATTGTTCTGCCCAAGTACCATTCATTCCATAACTGCAATTACTGGGTTCGGGGCAGTAAGCATCTAAGAAAGTTTGGTGGCGGATACTTTGAGGATTGTTGGCTTTAATTTGCCCCGCTACTTCTTCAATCAACCCCGAACCAGCAGAATGGGCAATGAGATGAATAAAGTCTGGGCGGATACCGGATTTTGTCAATCCATCCCCTAAAGCACGACCCAAGGCTTGTGCATTAGCCAGCGCAGAAGATGGTGGACGAACTGGTTGGAGATTTATATTTGTTGCATCTCGGTAATTCCATAATTCAGCACCATCGTTCCAGTTATAGGCTGCAACCAACAAGTCACCAGCCTTACACCATTGTGAAATACCCGTTACATGGGGTGTATTCGATGTAATTTCTGTTGTGACTGGCGCATTGAGGCGTTGACACGTTAGCGTTACATAATCACTTGGCCAATCCATGCCAGACGCATTCCAACCATGCGTCACCAATGCCATACGTTTAACGGTAGCGGCAAAATTATTATTTCCCCATGCTTGCGGTAAACCACCTGCTAAAACTGGTGGATTGGTGTTGAGATTTTCAGAACCAGATATTGCGTGGGCTTGGCTGTATAGTCGAATCAAATTTTGAATTTGGTAGCGGTGCTGTACCTGATTAGCACGACCATGAAATACGTCATTGAGATTATCTACGTTTCCAAAATAGCTCTTATACGCACGGTCTGCAATGTCGGCTGAGAGTTTGCCCATATCTACCCACGCACTAAGAATAGGCGTTGCACTAATTGCCGACTCAAGTGCCACATCACCAACACCTGATAGAGCATCACCAATAGATTTAATATCTGCGGCTGAAGCACTATCTTTTTCTTTCACAGCATCTTGAATTGTTTGTAGTGTAGCGGCAGTAATAAATTTGGCTGTAATTTTGGCAATATCCTCATTCATTTTTCCAGAGCCAGTTGCTAAAAATTGACTAAGTAACTCCGAGCCAACTATTTCAACTCCTTTTAATTTCATCTCTTTCAGAGTTTCTTGGAAGTCCGCATTATCTTGTTGGCTCCAAGTTGACAAACCAGCACTTCCGACTTCTAACATGGCTCCAAGTTTTTGTGCAGCATTGAGTCGTTTACCCCACTTTGCTAGTTTCGTAATGCTTTGAATTTTCCCCAATTTACCAAGCGTAGCATTGGCATATTTCCCAAATTTGGTAACTTCTAATGCGCCTCCAATTCCCGCTGCATCACTCACGGCAAGCGCACCATTCAGCAATATCCCACCCGCCAATTCAAGCCACTGTTGCCCCGTATAGGCGTTCCATGTTGTACTTACCCACCCCGTGTAGAGAGATGGTCTCCAAGCATCGCGCCATGTACAACCATTAACTGCACATACACCGGCCATATCGGTAACAGCTTTAATTCGCTCTGCCTCCAATACACTTATTTCTTTGTTGTAGGCATCCACCCATGCTAGTGGGCGTTGTGTTGATACCCCATATTTGGCAAACTCCCGCCCAATCGCTTGCAATTGCGCACTACTCAATGACCACCACGGCACACTACCATTAACGGTATAGGGTTTTAAGATGGCATCTATAACATTCGCTAACGCAGCACCATCTAATTTTGTTCCCGCCATCACAAACTCTACTGCACAGGAATTATTGGATGCGCAATCCGTACCACCGCTGAATAATGTTGGGGATAAACCAGTGGCAAACCGTTTATCAGCAAAATTGATACGAGGGTTAGAAGGTGCATTGATTTTTGCAACAAAATTACCAACTGTCGCTGGCATACAAGTGAAATAAAGTGTCTCCTTATCTAAAAGTTTGTCTAATGTCCACCCAACACTGGGTAAATCAAAAGTGCGTATGCTCTTTCCGAGACAGTTTGGCAACTCAAAATCAATATCACCAATAGTTAAATCTTGACCAGTAACAGTGAATACCGTATCCACACCAACCATTGCTTGTTTCGGACTAATATCAGTTACCCAAGGTTGACGTACCTGTGCAATAGTGGATATACCGTTGCATGTAATCGTGGCATTCCCTCGTGCTATCCCTGTTATTTCACCAAGATTGACAGTCGCCACCGCAGTATTACTGGATGTGCAATTGGCAAGAGAAGCATCTTTTGGTGTTGCTAATATCTTGGTTGTTTCACCCGGAGCAATCCATGCAGCAGATGCCTCAATTTTTTGTAAGGATATTGCCGCCGTAACATCAACCCCCACATTAGCCGCCACCCCCACCCCCGCCGCATTCCCGCCTTGCACGCTGTAATTGAGAGTTCCGGCTGTGGTAGGTGTAACCGTGCAGGTATTGGTGGTACAACTGGTAGCACCAGTGCCAGTCCATGTATAGGTAGTAGGTGAATTGCTACAGTTTGCCGTCAAAATAACCGGATTACCTGCCACTACACTGCTTTTATCCGCACTAACCGTACACGCCGGAACCCCCAAAGGAGCCAAAGACTGTCCGCCACGCACAAGCCGCACACCGAAGCCGTCGTTGCGGTAGCCGTGGTAGGAGTAGCCATTGCCGAAATAAACGACCCACGCGAAGCTTGACATGAGGGCATCGGGCGAACCCGACCAAACGTAGGAAGCCGGCGTATTCGGAAACCATGTGATATCAATCGTTGGTGAGCTTCCTGTTTTAACCAAGGTTTTTAGCTCATCAAACGTTGGCATTCGCCAGCCGCCAGTGAAACCGCACAATGGGGTCGCGTTCACAGCGTTCAGGTAGCCAATGGAATTGGTAGCTGCGTCGATTTGAGCGGTAGTTCCGTAGCTGGAATCATAATTCGTGTATGTATTCGACCCCGCCCGCCATCCAGTTGCTTCTTTCCCCTCCCAAATCAACCCCGTGGTGGTATCTGTTACACATTCAGTGATTGGATAGTTCCCCACCACTGCATATCGTGAAGTTGCTACACCCACCGTAATATCTTGGGTAACCTGCGCAGCCGCGCTGTAACTTGCATTCCCAGCCTGATTCGCTGCAATCGTACAAGTGCCTTGAGCCAAAGGCGTTACCACACCCGTGCTGCTATCCACCGTACAAACGCTGGGCGTGCTGCTGCTAAAAGTAACCGGATTACCTGAATTACCGCCCGTTGCGGTGATGGTTCCAGTTGCACCACCCACTTGCAAACTGGGTGCTGTGCCAAAGCTAATCGTTTGCATAGTCAAAGGAGCCAAAGACTGTCCGCCACGCACAAGCCGCACACCGTGGCTGCCGTAGCGGTAGTCGTCGTAGGAGTCACCATTGCCGAAAAAAACGAACCACGCGACGCTTGTATTGTGGGCAAGGGGCGAACCCGACCAAACCAAAGAAGCCGATGTGTTCGGAAAAATCGTATCGTTGATACTGGGGTTGACTCGACATTCTTCGACCAAGCTGGTGAGTTCTTGGATATTGGGCAAACGCCAATCGGTTTGTCCGGCGTGGTTGGCGGTAGCGGCTAAGGTCAATGCCTGTGACCATGTATGTGATGTTGCACTTCCTGTACAAGTGCCACCGCTCCACGTTTTTCCTTCTTGGCAACGCTTCCACGTTAAGCCCGTAGGCGTGTGGGTCACTGTGCCATTGCCGTTATCGGTATAGCTGCTATCGGGGTTACTGGCGGTAAAACCCGCTTGGCAGGTTACCGCATAGGCATGGGGAGCAAACAAGCCTATGCTCAAGGCAGCAGCCAGTGGGGTGAGATAGAAATAGGTTTTTTGTTGGGGGAATTTTTGGGGTTTCATACGTCAAACGCTTAGGAGTGAAATAGGGTTGTTATCTTTGTAGGACTCTGTAGGAAGCTGCGGCAGCAGCGAATGCCCTGTAGAAATGAAGAGATTTTGGGAAATTCGCGGCTTCTGCCGCTTCCCACAGAGTAAAGTGGTAGTAGCATCTGCGATATGTTGGCTCATTCTTCTGCACTGCGTTACGGGCGTTATTCGCAATCCGGCGGGATTTACCTCATCACCACCGTGACACACCAACGCGCTCCGGTTTTTGAAGATTTTGTCTTGGCACGTTTGGCGATTACTGAATTGCGCACTTGCGATGAGCGCGGGCGCTCCAACACACTGGCGTTTGTGTTGATGCCCGACCATTTGCATTGGCTGGTACAACTTCAGCATGGCACACTGTCTGCTCTGGTGGGAAATTTCAAAGCCAATGCTTCCAAAATGGTACATCGCCATTGGGGCACACCGCCCAATCCATCTCTGTGGCAAGATGGTTTTCATGACCGCGCATTGCGTAGTAGCGAAGACCTCATGGCGGTGGCACGCTATATTGTGCGCAATCCGGTACGGGCGGGTTTGGTTACCAAGGTGGGCGATTATCCGCATTGGAATGCGGCAACATCTTTGTGGGAAGCTGCGGCAGCAGCGAACTCTGTTGCTAATAAATGACCATTGACCATCCGTTAGCCATTCAGCCCATCTAATCACAAACCATTCGCGGCTTCCGCCGCTTCCTACAAAGGAATACCTGAATGGCAGCAACTCCCTTGTGGGAAGCTGCGGTAGCAGCGAATCTCCCTTGGATAAATTCATATCAAAGTGTCCAAGTCACTGTCCGCCACGCACCAGCCGCACACCGAAGCCGTTGCCGCGGTAGTAGTTGAAGGAGACACCATTGTAGAAACCAACGAACCACGCGTAGCTCGCATCGTAGGCATAGGGCGAACCCGACCAAACGTGAGAAGCCGGTGTATTCGGAAAGTAGGTGGGGTCAATACTTGGATTAACGCGCCCAAAATCCACAATGCTTACCAATTCTTTGCGCGTGGGCATCCGCCAATCGTAGTTGTTGCACAACCCCTCAGTGTTTACATCCCGTGTGTATTTCTCGGTATCGCACCGCACCGCCGTCAAGCAAGTGCCGCCGGATTCCGTGCCATTTGCACCACCATTCGTAGCAGGGTCGCTGTTGTACCAAGTGTAGGTATGGCTTTGGCTGCGCAAGCCGCTGGTGGTTTTCACTTCCCAAATCAAGCCCGTCACGTTGTCTTTGGTACACGCCCAATCGGTAGGTGCTGTTCCTAATGTGGCACTGGCAGGTAAAACACTGCCGTTATTGGCTATTTTGGTGAAATCAAAACCTGCACCACCACTGCCTACTTTGGTCAAAGTACCCGCTGCGGCTTGGGCATCGCGCCCATAACGTAAATCTTGGCGTGGATATGCCCCACTATCCGCAGCCGCACACACAACGGGGTCGCTGGAATTGGTGGTATCGGAATTACCGCAAAAGGTAATGCCCGTATCATTCAAACCCGCAGCATGGGCGGTGGCAAAACAAACGGCTAAAAGAACAAGGGCGCGTGGAATCAACATAAGAATCAATCTCCAAAAACAAAAAAGCCGCCTCGCACTACAAAGCACGAAGCGGCTGGAATTAGAAAATAGGGGTGGAAAAAACGGGCTTTGTAGGAAGCGGCGGCAGCCGCGAATAAATTCGGGATGAATTCGAGGGTGTTGGAATTCTGAGATTGGAGATTCGCTGCTTCCGCAGCTTCCTACAAGGCAATAGATTAGCCTTGGCTTGGCTAAAAAAAATAATAGTCATGAAAATAATTGTCGCATATTTTTTAGGGGTATATGCGATTTTTTTCAAATTATTGACTACATAAAGCCACCCCTCCATGCAGCGGATTCATCCGTGTTGTATCACTCGATGATTCGTATCTTCTTAACTGGACGATTCCAATTCGGAACGCTCAACGGCTTACCCCGTGCCACGCTTAATGCCCCAGCGGGGGTGTCTTTGGTGAGGGTCGATCCGCCGCCCACTGTGCCGCCAGCGCCAATGGTGATGGGCGCGACCAAAACGCAGTTGCTGCCGATATGCACATCCGCTTCAATTACGGTGCGGTGTTTATTCGCGCCGTCGTAGTTGGCGGTGATGCTGCCTGCGCCGTAATTGACCCGCTCGCCGACCGTGGCATCGCCCAGATACGCCAAATGGTTCGCTTTTGCACCCTTGGCAAGCGTGGAATTTTTGACTTCCACAAAGTTACCAATATGCACCTCTGCGCCCAGCATCGCACCGGGACGCAAACGCGCAAACGGCCCAATCAACGCCCCCGAACCCACGGATACACCCAATTTTTCACCGTCAATGTGGGTGAAGGGGTGAATTACTGCGCCCGCGTCAATCACCGCATTGGCAATCACGCAATTCGCACCGATTTTCACGCCCTCGCCCAGCACGACCGTGCCTTCAAAGATGCAATTCACGTCGATGCTGACATCTTGCCCGCATTGCAGATTGCCGCGTATATCCAGACGCGCAGGGTCAGCAAGCCGAACACCCGCTTCCATCAAGCGCAAGGCTTGGCGGGATTGAAAGGCGCGTTCCAACTCCGCCAGTTGCACGGGGCTATTCACGCCCGCAACCTGCACCGCATCGGTAATTTGGTGCGCAACCACGGTCACCCCATCGGCTACGGCGAACTTCACAATATCGGTCAGATAATACTCGCCTTGGGCATTTTTGTTGTCCAAACGGTGCAGCCAAGTTTTCAGCAAAGCCGCCGGAACCGCCATGATTCCGCTGTAGATTTCTTGAATCGCCCGCTGTTCGGGGCTGGCATCTTTGTGTTCGATGATGGCTTGTACGGTGTCGCCCTCGCGCACGATGCGCCCGTAGCCCGTTGGGTCATCCATACGCAAAGTGAGCAGTGCCAACCGCGTACCTGCACTGGCTTGAATCAAATGCTGCAAGGTGGTGGATTGCGTTAAGGGGACATCACCAGAAAGAACTACCACCACGCCATCATCATCCAAAGCGGGTACGGCTTGCTGCACGGCATGACCCGTTCCGAGCTGGGGTTCTTGTCGCACAAATTGTAAGCCTAATTGCCCTGTAGCGCCCGTCCAGCCTGCACAGGCTGCTTCTACTTCGATAGCACCGTGCCCTGTAATAACCACCGCTTTACGGGCATTCAGTGCTTGTGCTGTATCCAATACATGACCCAAAAGCGGTTTTCCTGCCAAGGGATGTAGCACTTTGGGTAGTTTACTTTTCATGCGCGTGCCTTTTCCGGCCGCCATGACGACTACATCAATATCCATATTCATGTTCATATTCATGCTCATAGGGTTCATTGTGTTTTACAGCAACGCGCTGGGTGTTTCGCCACGTTCATAGACCACATGGGCACGACCCACGATGAGCGGATCAAGTTTGCAAATGTGTTCAACATCTTTATTGGCATAAGGCAATTTGTGCAGCACGTAACGCATGGCGTTCAAGCGGGCGCGTTTTTTGCAGACGCTTTTGATCACCGTCCAAGGTGCATCGGCGGTATCGGTTTCAAAGAACATCACTTCTTTGGCGCGGGTGTAGTCGTCCCACATATCCAACGATGCCAAATCAACGGGGCTGAGTTTCCATTGTTTCAGTGGATGGTTTTCGCGTTCTTTGAAGCGGCGGCGTTGCTCTTCTTGGCTTACGCTGAACCAAAATTTGATGAGGTGGACACCACTGCGTACCAAATGGCGCTCGAATTCGGGGGTTTGGCGCATGAATTCATGGTAATCCGCATCGCTACAAAAGCCCATGACGCGCTCTACACCTGCGCGGTTATACCAACTGCGATCCATTAAAACGATTTCGCCTGCGGTGGGAAGATGCTGAACATAACGTTGAAAATACCATTGTCCGCGTTCTTGATCGGTGGGTTTTTCCAACGCCACGACCCGCGCACCGCGTGGATTCAAATGTTCCATGAAGCGTTTAATCGCACCGCCTTTACCAGCGGCATCACGTCCTTCAAACAAAATAACGACGCGCTGTCCGGTTTCTTTGACCCATGCTTGCAGCTTTAACAATTCCACTTGCAATTCAAATTTAGCCGCTTCGTAAGTCGAACGGCGCATGAGATTTTTGTACGGATACCCGCCATCGCGCCAATCGGCTGCCAATTCTTCGTCGGGATTGACTTTTTTGAGTTTCCTTTTGCCGTTGCTGGAAATACCCATATTGGAATCACCCAACAAGGCTTCACGCAGGGCTTGTGCATCATCGGGGGACGCACCTTCCAAAATAGCACGCAAACCTTTGGCACGTTCTTGAATCGACGCGCTGGGTTCTGCGCCCAAAAGGCGTTCGGCGGCGGCAATTTTTTTAGTTTGTGCCGCATCGGTGGCTTTGTGGGATACAAACTCAGCAACCGAGGTAGGGGTGTCAGTTGGAGCGACATCGCCATCTGCTACCGATCGGACGGTGCTGGCATCAATCACAGGAACAGGAACGGGGCGGGGAGGTTTTCTTTTACGGGTTGTAGTAGCCATTGAAATATCTCTAACAAAAAAATCAACAAAAAATCAACGAAATCAACGAAATCAACCAAATTCGGTTCAATAGGTTTGGTTTTGATAAGGTTATTGTCCCTTAACTAAACGGGCCAGACGATACCGTGATTGTTCAAAATTGCATCTAACGGTACATCGTGGGGTTCTGGCTCAAAATCTTCCACAAAACTCGAACCAAATCCCAAACCCACGGTAAAGGGTTGCGGTTGTAACGATGCCATCATGCGGTCGTAAAACCCACCGCCATAGCCTAAACGGTAACCGCCCGTGCCGTAACCTACGCAAGGCACAAACAACAAACTGGGAACGACCCATTCCGTATCCTTGGGTTTGGGGATTCCGTAAGCATCGTTTTCCATAGGGCAACCCGGATACCACGCATGAAACGTCATGGTTTTGTGCTGTTTGTTGATGACGGGTAAAGCAATGCGGCGTAATTGGGGTTGTTCGAGCAATTCGCCGTCTTCTTTCCATCGGTGCAGGGCGGGGAGTGGGTCAAACTCGCCCTTGATAGGCCAATAAGCCCCGATAACCGTATCGGTTCGACCGATTAACCAAATGCGCATAATCTGTTGCAATGCGGCGGATTGGCTTTGTCGATTCGGTAAATTCAATCGTTGTTGCAATAATTGTTGGCGTAGCGTCTTTTTGTCCATAATCACCCCATGCAGTTTTCAAACATTTTGACATCTTTGGTACTGGGTACTGCCGTTTCACTGTGTGCAGCCCAGATTCCTAGTCCCGCAGCTTCAGCCCCTGTCGCATCGCCACCACCGCCCGATTCGGTGATTTTGGATATGGCACAGGCGTATAAACAAAAAAATTCGCCCCGATTAAGCGCGTTACTCCCTTCGGCACGCGGTCATTTTTTAGAGCCTTGGGCGGCGTATTGGGAGTTATCTGCCCGATTGGATCGCGCAACACCTGCTGAAATACAAAATTTCTTCCAGCGTTTTGCCGGAACGTACCAAGAAGACCGTCTGCGCAGCGAATGGCTGTTGCAACTGGGTAAAAAACGTGATTGGGCGAATTTTTCCCGCGAGCATACGCAATATCGCATGCTGGATGAAAAATCCATCCAATGTTACGCCTTGCTAGCCGATCATCTTAGCAGCGGTGTGGACAACACGGCCCAAGTCAAAGCACTGTGGTTGGATCAAAAAGAAGCAGACGATGCGTGTTTCACGGCCGCCGAACAACTGGTGAAAAATCGCAGCCTCTTTCACACCACGCCAGCCGAGACAATGGCATGGCAACGAGCGCGGCTGGGCATGGAAAATAATCGGCTGCGCATTGTGACCCAAGCAGTCGGTTTGGTAAGCCCTAATTCGGTCGAAACGGTTGCCGCCATTTATGCCAATCCCGCCCAATATCTGAGCGAGAAACTTACCGCAATCCAACCCAAAACACGGGAATTGGTCGCATTGGCGTTGATTCGCCTTGCTCAACAAGATACGACCGCCGCCGCCGAAGAAATGGGCAAATTGCGTTGGAAAGCCCAACTCACCCAAGAGGAGCGCGATTGGATTTGGGGCGTTATTGGCAAGCGGTCGGCGCAAAAGTTGGATCGCACCGCTCCCGATTATTTCGCCAATGGGCAATTTACCGCCATGCACGACGACCATTTGGCATGGGCAGTACGCGCCGCTTTGCGTGCCGAGCGTTGGCAACACGTTCAATCCGCCGTAGAAGCGATGAGCGAAGCGCAACGCAATGATCCCACATGGGTGTATTGGCGTGCGCGTGCCATGCTGAAATCCCCCACCCTCACGCCCAGCGTCCGCTCCCAAGCGATGCAGTTGCTGCAAAATATCGCCAGTTCACGCGGGTTTTACGAACAGTTGGCTTTGGAAGAGTTGGGACAGCGCATTACCATGCCGCTCAAACCCCCCGCGTTGACTGCCATCGAAAAAGACAGTGCGTCCGCCAACCATAGCTTGTTGCGTTCGATTTATGCCATTCGCATCGGCTTACGACCCGAAGGCGTGCGGGAATGGAATTACAGCATCAGCCTGCATACCAAGGGCGGCATGGACGACCGAGCCTTGCTAGCCGCCGCCGATTTGGCGTGTAAATACGAGGTATGGGATCGCTGTATCAACACCAGTGAACGAACCAAATCGGTTATTGATGCCGAACAACGCTTCCCTATGCCCTTCAAAACCAATGTATTGGCACGTTGCCAGCAAATTGGTATGGATGCCGCCTATGTCTATGGCTTGATTCGGCAGGAAAGCCGTTTTATTTTGGATGCCAAATCGACCGTTGGGGCTTCGGGTTTGATGCAGCTTATGCCCGCCACCGCGAGATGGACGGCAAAACGCATTGGTTTGAAAAATTTCCAACCGCGTGATGTACACGATAAAGACATCAATATCGCACTGGGTACGTCGTATTTGCAAACCGTGTTGGGGAGTTTTGAAAATTCTATGCCAATGGCTGCCGCTGCTTATAACGCGGGCCCGGGTCGTCCGCGTGCATGGCGTGGTCAAACTGGAGAACCGACGGTAGAGGCCGCAATTTGGGCAGAAAACATCCCCTTTAACGAAACGCGCGATTACGTCAAAAAAGTGCTTGCCAACACCACCAACTATGCGGCATTGATTACCGGACAACCCCAATCGCTCAAGGCACGGCTTGGCACGGTGGGGCCTAAAAATGCCAATGTTCCAGAGATTGTGCCGGATTTACCCTAATGCAGGTATTCCAGCATTGTGGTTAATATACGAGATATATAAGAGCGTGATTATTTAGTCGTATTCAAATTTTTAGGAGATGCTTCAATGCAATGGAATCAACTAGGGATACCAGCACGGGTAACAGCAGGGGTACTTGCTGCTATGGTACTGACTGCCAACAGTGCGCAGGCGCAATCCGCAGAGCAAATGCAAGCCCGTAATTTGGCGGCTTCGTGCTCTGGCTGTCATGGAACGCATGGTATTGCGGAAGCCGGTCATGAATCGCTTGCAGGGGTGAACAAAGACGAATTGCTGAAAAAAATGCTCGATTTCAAAACGGGCAAAAAACCCGCCACCGTGATGCACCAACTCAGCAAGGGTTATTCGGATGAGCAGTTGGCTACCTTGGCAAGCTATTTTTCTAATTTGAAGAAATAAGGGAGAAAAAATATGATGAAACGTCGTCAATTTGCCTTGGGTGCTTTGGGGGGTGGGGTGGTACTTGCTTCGGGTTGCGCATCCACAGCATCCACAAACGCCAAACTTGGTGGTAAAAAAGTGGTGGTCGTTGGTGGTGGCTACGGTGGTGCTACGGCGGCTAAATATCTGCGGATGTGGTCAAACCAAAGTCTGGATGTCACTTTGGTGGAACCGAATAGCAGTTTTATTTCTTGCCCTATGTCCAACTTGGTGGTGGGTGGAACGAAAACCATCGCCGACATCACCACGCCTTACGATAACTTGGTAAAGCGCCACGGTGTGCGTTGGGTGCAAGATACGGCAGTCCGCATCGACCCCGAAAAGAAAATGGTGATGTTGGGTAAAGGTGAAACGCTACCTTATGACCGTTTGATTCTCTCCCCGGGTGTGGATTTCATGTGGGATACGCTCCCCGGCATGGCAAGCGCAGCCGCGAAAGAAAAAGTATTGCACGCTTGGAAAGCCGGTGCTCAAACCCTTGCCTTGCGCAAGCAGTTAGAAGCCATGCCCGATGGTGGGGTGTATGCGATTTCGATTCCGCTTGCGCCCTACCGCTGCCCCCCCGGCCCTTATGAACGGGCGTGCCAAGTGGCTGCGTACTTTGCCCGTTCCAAACCCAAAAGCAAAGTGCTGATTTTGGATGCCAATGATGATGTCACCTCGAAAGGCGCGTTGTTCAAAAAAGCGTGGAAAGATCGCTACGCCAGTATTTTGGAATACCGCCCCAAGCACCATGTGGTGGATGTGGATGCCACCACCAACACCCTGAAATTCGAGTTCAATGACGACATTAAAGCGAATGTACTCAATGTGCTTCCCACCATGCGGGCGGGTGAAATTGCGGTGAAAACGGGTTTGGCAACCGCGAACCAGCGTTGGTGCGAAGTCGATTTCTTGACGT
>JBDKGR010000034.1:0-18519 GCA_039798085.1 Pseudomonadota bacterium | reverse complement strand
AGCGGTGCGCAAGCGTAATCGCCGCCGGGCCGATAAATTTCGGCTGCAAGGCATATTCGGGGCAAGCGGCGTAGCACAGCATACAGTTAATGCACATCGAAAATTGGCGGTATTTCATCAACTGCGCTGGCGTTTGCTTGTATTCGCCCTGCGCTAACGATTTCGCTTCCTTCGGAATCAAATAGGGTTTGACACGCTTGAGCTTGTCGATGAAATCATCGGCAACCGTGATTAAATCGCGGGCAATCGGGAAATTCGCCAGCGGTTCAACCCGAATCACGCCTTGGTAATCGCGTAGAAAAGCGTGGCACGAGAGCTTGGGTTCACCGTTCACCATCATGCCGCAGCTACCGCACACCGCCATGTGGCACGACCAGCGGTAGGCTAGCGTGGGATCGATGCTTTCCTTCACGGCGTTGAGCGCGTCCAACACCACCCATTCTTCATTGCATTCCACTTCGTAGCGCTGAAAATACGGTTCGCTGTCCTTTTCCGGGTCAAAGCGCAGCACTTCGAGTTGGACGAGGCGTTTTTTCAATTCGGTGATTCCGTTGGCTTTGCTCATTTGTGGTCTCCCGAATAATCGCGCACGCCGGGGGGCGATTTGGTAATCACCACATCCAAATAATCCAAGCGCGGCAAAGCATCGCCCTGATAGCTTGCCATGCTGTGGCGCAAGAAATTCACATCGTCGCGCTGAACGTAATCCAAGCGCTGGTGTGCGCCGCGCGATTCTTGACGCGCCAATGCGCTGACGGTGAGGGCGCTGGCGCAATCCAGCATTGAACCCAATTCCAGCACTTGGAATAAATCGGTGTTGAAGACGTTGCTTTTATCGTGCAAACTCACTTTTTTGTAGCGCTCGCGCAAGGACTGGATGGTGCTAACGGCTTCTTTTAACCCCGCTTCGGTGCGATAGAGACCGCAGTTTTTCTCCATCGTATCCATCATTTCTTTGCGCAAACCGGAAAGCGTTTCGCCGCCATCGGGACGTGAAAATAATTCGCGGATACGGGCTTGTGAGGCGAGTGCTTTTTCACGCAAAACCGCCGCATTCGCAGAGCCAGCCTGCATAGTATGCTCTAAAGCCGATAGCGCGGCGGCTTTTCCAAACACCAATAATTCGGTCAGCGAATTCGAGCCTAAACGATTTGCGCCATTCAAACTCACGCACGCGCATTCACCCGCCGCGTAGAGTCCGGGCAAACTCGTAGCGGCTTTGGTGTTGGTGGAAATGCCGCCCATCATGTAATGCACGACGGGGCGAATCGGCACGGCATCTTTCACAATATCCACGCCCAAATAGGCAATGGCGAGTTCGCGCACCAGCGGCAGGCGTTCATTGATGTATTTTTCACCGAGGTGGCGCATATCCAGCAGCACGCATTCGCCCCAAGGTGTGGTCACCGTGTTGCCTTTTTGCCATTCGTGCCAATAGGCTTGGCTCACACGGTCACGCGGGCCGAGTTCCATGGTTTTCAGTTGCGGTTTACCGAGTGGCGTTTCAGGGCCCATGCCGTAATCTTGCAAATAGCGGCGACCGTGTTTATTCAGCATCACGCCGCCTTCGCCGCGACAGGCTTCGGTCAATAAACTGCCCGTATTCGGCAAGCCGGTGGGGTGGTATTGGACGAATTCCATATCCTTCAGCGGCACACCCGCGCGGTAGGCGAGCGCCATGCCGTCTCCGGTTTTGATCGCGCCATTGGTGGTGAACGGAAACATCCGCCCCGCGCCCCCGCCCGCAATGATGACCGCTTTGGCGTTGAATTGCTTCATCATGCCGCTGTGCATTTCCAGCGCGGTTAAGCCTTGGCAGCGCCCGTCATCGACTAAAAGATCAATGGCGAAGTATTCGTCGTAGCGTTTAATGGATTCAAACTGTAACGTCGTTTGAAACAGTGTGTGCAAAATGTGAAAGCCAGATTTGTCCGCCGCAAACCAAGTGCGCTGCTTTTTCATGCCGCCAAAGGGTCGCACGGCCACCGAACCATCGGCTTCGCGGTTCCACGGGCAGCCCCAGTGTTCGAGCTGGGTGAGTTCTTTGGGTGCTTCTTGTACGAAGTATTCGACGCAATCTTGGTCGGATAACCAATCACCGCCGCCGACGGTATCGTCAAAATGCAGTGCCAAGCTATCGTCGGCTTTGATAACGCCTGCCGCGCCCCCTTCTGCCGCGCAAGTGTGGCTGCGCATCGGGTACACCTTGGAGATGAGCGCAATGCGCAAGGTAGGATCGGTTTGTGCCAATGCAATCGCTGCCCGCAAGCCCGCGCCCCCTGCGCCAATGATGGCGATGTCGGTTTCGATTATTTCCATGATTCCCTTTCTTCCAAACGAAAAAACATTTTCATGCAGATAATCCCTCTATTCTCTGTTTTAGGACAAATGATGACCGTATTTGGTATTGGCTTGCATATTTTGATTGCTTCGATATTCGCAATTCACGCGCTGCGAACGAAACAATCGTTGATTTGGTTGTTGGTGTTGTACGCCTTCCCCGTCGTGGGGAGCATCGTGTATGCCGTGATGGTCACATTTCCAAAGTCCAAATTAGGGCGCGGAACGCATCAAACGCTGGAAGCCGTTGTTCGCACCATTGACCCCGATAAAGAGCTGCGAGAAGCGCGAGCAGCTTTTGATGCAACCCCCATCCCCATCAACCAAATACGTTTGGCCCACGCATTATTGGAATCGGGTAACACCAAGGAGGCGGCTTTTCACTATGAATCCTGCCTACGCGGAACAGCAACTGGTGACCCCGACATCGGTTTATACGCAGCCCACGCATTTTTGGAATACGGACGCGCCGACCGTGCCTTACCCTACCTCCAAGCGATTCGAGGAACCTATCCCCATTTCAACACCGAGCAAATTGCGATGTTGATGGCTCGCGCATTGTCGGCGGTAGGGCGCAAAGAAGATGCGCGTACCGAATTTACTTCGGCAATACACCGTTTTGGAACGTTTCAGGTCAAGGCAGAGTATGCGATTTGGGCGATTCAAATGGGCGATTCTGCGACCGCCATGCGTTTGACTCCCGATTTAGAACGCATCATGCAATACTGGAATCACGCTTCGCGTGAACGCCACGCCGGTTTGTTGGTACGCTGGAATGCAGCGATGAAAGGACTGAAAAAATGAACTTCCCCCCCCGTGTCAAACTCGTGGATGTCGGTGCGCGTGATGGGCTGCAAAATGAAAAGCAGCCTGTACCGACCTCCATCAAAATCGAACTGGTGCATCGCTTACAAGATGCGGGATTGAAAGAAATTGAGGTCACCAGTTTCGTTTCACCCAAATGGGTTCCGCAAATGGGCGATAACACCGAGGTGATGGCGGGCATTCAGCGCAAAGATGGTGTGCGCTACTCGGTGCTGACTCCCAATCTGAAAGGTTTTGAAGCAGCGTTGGCGACGCAGCCCGATGAAATCGTGGTCTTTGGTGCGGCGAGTGAAGCGTTTAGCCAAAAAAACATTAATTGCAGCATCGCCGAGAGCATCGAACGCTTCGCCCCCGTGGTGGAAGCAGCGCGGGCGGCGGGCATTTACGTGCGTGGCGCGATGAGCTGCACGGTCGGTTGCCCTTACGAAGGCGATATTGCCCCCGAGCGCGTGGCGTATCTGGCAGGGTTGATGCGTGGTATCGGCGTGCAACACGTCGGGGTGGCGGACACGATTGGCGTGGGAACGCCGCTCACAATTGCGCGTGCCGTCGAAGCGACTTTGCAGCATTACCATATCGACGATATTTCCGGTCATTTTCACGATACCTACGGGCAAGCGCTGGCGAATACGCTGATGTGTTTGCAGATGGGCGTGTGGCAGTTTGATACCTCCATTGCCGGTCTGGGCGGCTGCCCGTATGCAAAGGGTGCAACGGGAAATGGTGCAACCGAGGATATGGTTTATATGCTGCACGGCATGGGCATCGAAACCGGAATTGATTTACCCAAGCTGCTTGAAGCGGGTGTGTTTATCAGCGATTTTCTGGGTCGAAAACCGAATTCCCGCGCGGCGAATGCGTTGTTGAAACGATGAATCATTCTGACAATTCCGATCATTCTGATAATTTTCCTCGCTTTTGGGCGGTGATTCCGTGCGCTGGAACGGGTTCCCGCGCGGGGGCGGGCAAGCCCAAGCAATACCAAGACGTAGCGGGCAAGCCGATGGTGCTGCATACGTTGGCGGCGTTCGCGGCGGTTTCACGCTTGAGTGGGACTTTGCTGGTGCTTTCCCCTGACGATCATTTTTTTGAAAATACCGAAATTGCTTCGATTTCGATAGCGCATTGTGGAGGTTTTACGCGTGCTGCCAGCGTTTTCAATGGAATTTCGACTTGGTTGCAACGCGGTGCAGCCGCAACCGATTGGGTGCTGGTACATGATGCGGCACGCTGCTTGATTACGCCTGTGCAAATCGAAAAACTCATGTTGGCGTGCGAAAACGATGCGGCAGGAATCGGCGGTTTGTTGGCGCTACCCTTGCCTGATACGCTCAAGCGCGAAGCAAACGGGCGTGTCGCCGAAACCATTCACCGCAGCGATAAATGGTTGGCGCAAACGCCGCAGATGTTCCGGCTCGGTGCGCTGCGCGATGCGCTCACCCTAGCGGGCGATCAAGTGACGGATGAATCCAGCGCCATGGAAATCGCTGGTTTCTCGCCCTTGTTGGTGGAAGGCAGTGCGCAAAATTTCAAGGTAACGTATCCGCAAGATTTTGCTTTAGCACAGGCAGTTTTGCATTCGCGTGGATAAAAGTTAGGGGTTTGGGTCAATTCGCGGCGAAAATGCGGTTTTGGATTTTTCCTTAACTTATTCAGAGTGCATTGTGACTTCGCCTTCTACCCCCAAAAACAACGATATTGCCCAACTTGACCGCTTGACCGGGGGCGCTTTTACTGCTCCTACTTCGGGCGAACGTGCTGCGCGTGTGCGCGAATGGCTGCAAAGCAATCCCAGCGCCGACCAACTTGCCGATGTATTCCGCGAACTCAGTGTGAAAGATAAAGGTGCTGCGAAACCTGTGCGCGAACGCATTGACGAAGCCCGCCGACTCAAAGCACAAGAAATCATCGCTGCCGAATGGGCGGCTAAAGCCCAATCTTTATTGGATATGGGCAAACTCAACATCGCCGATGCCCTTGCATGGCAGCGTGATGCCGCCAAAGCAGGCGCACCTTTGAGCCGTGAACCCCTCGCTAGTTTGAAAGTACAACTGGTCGAACGGGTGCGTGTGATTGAAGATTTACAACGCCGCGTCCAAGTCCAGCGCGAAGCCGCCGTCTTATTGGCGCAGCGCATTGAAGTGCTTTCCACCAAATCGTGGAAAGATGCCCAAGCGGCATTGGAAGCACTGCGCGTGGATGTCGAACAATGGCAAACCCAAGCCGTGCAATTAACCACCGATAGCAACTGGAATAGCGTCGATGGCAAATTCCCGACGCAATTAGAAGGCTCTAAAGCCCAATTATGGGTGGTGTGGGAAGCGTTTGGTGCAGCCGTCACCCAAGCGGCGGCGGCGGCCGAAGATGCTGCCGCACCACTGCCCACCGTTCCTGTTTGGGCAGATGAATTGCGCACGGCACGCGGTATTCCTTTGGAAGCCGTTGCCAAACCGCCCAAAGCACCCAAACCCGCCAAACCCGCGATTGACCCCGAAGTGCGCGAAAAAGCCAACGCCGCTGTGCGCGAAGTGCTGGTGAATCTGGAAAAAGAAGTCGCTGAAGGTCACGGTAAAGCCACGACAGGTGCGGCGAATGCCTTGCGCCAAGTGCTCAAAGAACACGGTAAAGCGATTGATGACGTATTGGAAGCCCAAGTCCATGCCGCCCTCGTATCCGCCGGAGAATTGGAAGGCTGGCAACGCTGGCGTGCCGACCAACTGCGCGAGAACCTTGTGGTGCAGGCCGAAGCGCTGCTCAAACGCCCCGAAGGTCAAAGCATAGGGGGACGCAAAATGCAGGAAACTCTGCGTTCCCTGCGCGAACAATGGAAACAAACCGACCAAGGCGGTATCCCTAATCATGGCTTGTGGAAACGCTTTGATGAAGCCTGCAACGAAGCCTATAAAGTGGTGGAAGCATGGCTGGAAAAAATTCGTGCCGAAGCCGCCGAACACAAAGCCCAACGCTTGGCATTGATTGCCGAATTAAACGCTTGGGCAGAAGCGAACCCCACAGCGTTGAATAGCGATTGGAAAGGCTTTAACCGCATCCTGCACCAGTTTGCTGACCGCTGGCGCGATGCGGGACATTTGGGCGAAAAAGCCTTCGCCGAATTGCAACCGCAATGGAAAACGGCCATCGCCCAAGCCGCCGCGCCCTTGGAAGCCGTACAAGCCCAAAGCATCGCTCTGCGCCACGCCATGATCGATGAAGCCAAAGCACTCGGTGCTGCGGCTGAATTGCGTGTGGATGCCGTCAAAGCGCTGCAACAACGTTGGCAAACTCTGGCGCATTCGATTCCGATGGATCGCCGCCAAGAACAAAAATTGTGGGATGCTTTCCGTAAACCGATTGATGAAGCCTTCGCCCGCAAAACCACCCAACGTGCCGCCGCCGAAGCCGCTTTGGGTGAACGCGATCGCACCGTGTTGCAAGCCGCCAAAGCCTTGGATGTCGCCAATGCCAGTGGTGATGCCCAAGCGATTCGCACGGCAATGGAGGCTTTGGATGCCGCACTCAGAAACCAAGTGCAGGAATCATCCAAAATTGTAGAAATTTCCAAAATTGCAGACAACACCGAAAGTACCCAAAATACCGAAAATACCCAAAATACCGACGATTCGGCTACAGCGCTTGTAGATACTGCATCGGCAGCTACCGAAGTTGTAGCAGAAAAACCCGTAGTGGTCGCACCAAAGCGTGTGGTTGCCGCGCGGGGTGATGATCGCCCGACTACGCAAAAAGAAGTGGCTTCTGCTCCGATTGCACCTTCTAAATTTGCCAAATCGCGGGATTCAAGGGATTCACGGGATTCGCGCCCAGCACGCGAACCGCGCGAGTTCCGAGAATTCCGGGAACCGCGTGAAAGCGCTCCCCGTTTGGGTGAAACTGCTTTCCGTGCGCAACGTGAAGCCTTGGAACACGCCCAAGCTGCTTTGCGCAAATTGGCAGCCCAAGCACATGGTGAAATTGTCACACAATGGTTGTCGGCATGGGAAAAACGCGATACGACGCTGGTTCCAGCCCCCACACGATCGCCTTGGATTCAGGCTTTGAATGCCGAAGTGAAAGCCAAACCCGCCCAAGGTCGTGATCCGCATACGGCTTTACTGCGATTGGAAATTGCCGCCGAAGTGCCCACTCCTGCCGAAGATTTAATCGCGCACCGTACTTTGAAATTGCAGTTGCTGACCAAACGCAATGACCCCTCTCCCGCCCAAACATGGGAAAAAGATATGGCGATTGTGTTGGAATCCGCCTACCAAAACGATACCGCTCGGCGGGTGCAAAATGTGCTCAAAGTGCTGTTGAAAAAATAATTTGACCATTTGAATTCGGACGCTACGTGAACTCAGACGATAGTTTGCTACACCGTTTGGAGCAGCTTAATGCGATTGGTGTTGCGCTTTCCAAAGAGCGCAACATCACCAATTTATTGGAAAGTATTTTGCTTGCCGCAAAAACGATTATGCGAGCCGATGGAGGAACGCTTTACCGCATGAATCACGCGCATACCGCGCTGCGTTTCGAGATTCTGCGTACCGATTCACTGCAATTTGCGATGGGAGGGAGCTCCGGTCGCCCAATTCATTTCCCCGAGATTCCACTCTTCACGCCAGAAGGTGTCCCCAACGATTCGCACGTTGCGGCGTATGCGGCAATCCATGCCCGCACCGTCAATATCTCCAATGCCTACACCGAAGCGGATTTTGATTTCTCCGGCACACGCATTTTTGATGTGAAAACGGGGTATCGCTCGCAATCCTTCCTCACCGTTCCCATGAAAGACCATGATGGGGATGTGATTGGCGTGTTGCAGCTTATCAATGCCAAACGGCTCTCCGATGGTGCGGTGATTCCATTTTCATTGGCGGATCAAAATTTGGCAGAATCTTTGGCATCGCAAGCCGCGATTGCCATTACCAACCGCCATTTGGTGGGGCAGATGGAGGTGCTGTTTGAATCCTTCATCAATGTCTTGAACTTGGCATTGGACGAAAAATCGCGCCACACAGGGGGACATTGCCAACGTGTCCCAGCCTTGACCATGATGTTGGCAGAGGCAGTGAGTGCGCACCAAGAAGGGACTTTGGCACGTTTTCGGATGAACGAACGGGATCGCTACGAACTCAAAATTGCGAGCCTGTTGCACGATTGTGGCAAAGTCACCACGCCCGTGCATATTGTGGATAAAGCGACCAAACTCCAAACCTTATTTGACCGTATCGAATTGGTGGATACCCGCTTTGAAGTCAAAAAACGCGATGCCGAAATCGCCATGTTGCGTGCGCAGTTGGCGCTGCGAACGGTACAAAATCCGCAAGCCGAAGCCGCATTACAAACCCAATACCAAGCCCAGCAGCAGGCAATGGATACGGATCGGGATTTTTTGCGCGTTGTCAATCGCGGGGCAGAATCCATGAGCGATTCGGATTTGCAGCGGGTGCGGGATATTGGCGAGGCATCGGATTTTTTAACCGACGATGAATTGGAAAATTTAACCATTCGCGCGGGAACGCTCACACCCAAAGAACGGGAAATTATCAACTACCACATTGTTGCCACCATCAAAATGCTGGAACAATTACCGTGGCCCAAGCACCTGAAAAATGTGCCGGAATACGCAGGCGGTCACCATGAGCGCATGGATGGCAGAGGTTACCCCAAGGGCTTAATGCGCAACCAAATGTCGGTACAGGCGCGAATAATGGGGATTGCTGATATTTTTGAAGCGCTCACCGCCCGCGATCGCCCGTACAAAGAGGGGATGAAACTCTCACAAGCGATGCGGATCATGCAAAAATTCAGCCAAAATGGGCACATCGACCCCGACATCTTCGCTATTTTTGTCAAAGAAAAAGTGTATTTGCGCTACGCCACTGCTTTTTTAGAAGCATGGCAAATTGATGCGTTGGATGATGCGTTGGCTCCCCCCAAGTCGTAACACATCGGCACGGGGAGGCGTGGCATTCATATCCCAATCGCTCAACACCCAACGTTCGCGTCCCGCTTCGAGGGTATGCCGTGCAGGTCGGTGCGTATGACCGTGAATCAGGTAGTGCGCATGGAATTGCCGCAACGTTTGCTGCACCAACGCGGTATCGACATCCGCATACACGGAATTTTTGCTACTTTGCTGCCGTATCTGCTTGGCAAGTTGCAGGCGTTCGGATAACGGACGCTGCAATACCGCATTTTGCCATTGTGGATTGCGAACTTGGTGGCGAAAACGCTGGTATTCGGTATCGGCAATGCACCACGCATCGCCGTGGCTGAAAACCCAGCGTTGATTGGCAAATTCCAACACGCAGGGGTCGGGTAGCAGCGTGGCGTGACAGGCTTGCATCAGCGCCTGCCCCATCAAAAAATCGCGGTTGCCGTGTTGCACGAAAATGTCCAAACGCTGGGCTGCTTGGCGCACAACGGCTACACATTCTGCGATGAAGGGATCGCCGATTTGCAGAATATCGTCGCCCACCCACACCTCAAACCAATCGCCCAAAATGAAAACCGCATCCGCCGGAGTGGTTTCCAAATACCGACGAAACGCTGCGAAGGTTTTTTCATCTTGGCGCTGCAAATGCAAATCAGAAATGCAATCCACCAAGCACCAGTGCGGGGGGGCGAGCATCTTACAACGCTACGGCTTTGGTGATAAGCACGTCTTCTTTCGGCACATCATCATGAAAACCTTTGCGACCGGTTTTGATCGCTTTGATTTTCTCAACCACATCCGTACCCGCCACCACTTTGCCGAATACCGCATAGCCCCAGCCGTTGGCGTTGGGCGCGGTGTGGTTCAAAAAGGAGTTGTTGGCAACGTTGATGAAAAATTGCGCGGTTGCCGAGTGCGGATCGCCCGTGCGTGCCATTGCCACGGTGTACATCGTGTTGGTGAGTCCGTTTTGCGCTTCGTTCAAAATCGGTGCATCGCAGGATTTTTGCTTCATGCTGGGTTCCATGCCGCCGCCTTGAATCATGAAGTTACTGATGACACGGTGAAAAATCGTGCCATCGTAGTGCCCTTTGTTCACGTAAGAAAGAAAATTGGCGGTGGACAAAGGTGCTTTGACCGCATCCAATTCCAAGGTGATAACGCCGTAGTTGGCAATGTGGAGTTCGACTTGAGGGAGAGGGTTGCTCATGGGTAAATTATTTCCGTATTTATTTCACTGATTTCACGAGGGTGGCGGATTGAATCACCACCGGTTCTTTGGGTGCATCACCGGAACTGGTGGGAACCACTTTGATTTTATTCACCACATCCATGCCGCTTACGACTTTGCCAAAAACAGCATAGCCATCGGATGCGCCACGGGCGTTGAGAAAATCGTTATTTTTGACATTCACAAAAAATTGAGCGGTCGCAGAATGCGGATAACCCGTGCGTGCCATTGCCACCGTTCCAACCTCATTTTTAAGACCCGTTTGGGCTTCTAACGCAATGGGGGCGCGTGTCTTACGCTCTTCTTTCGATAGCGTATAACCACCACCTTGAACCATAAAATTGTCGATAACGCGGTGAAAAATCGTGCCATCGTAATGTTTATCCTTCACGTATTGCAAGAAATTTTCGGCGGTTTTGGGGGCTTTATCGGTATAAACCTCAATCGTGAAATCACCCATGCTGGTTTTGAACTGAACTTGCGGCGCAACAGACGCGGTATCCGCCGCCCATGCAGATGCCAGTGGCAACAACGAAGCCGCACACAGTACCGCAGCACGGCGGGTCAATGTGCTCCATGCGGTCAATGAACGTAAATCGGACATAAAAAATTCCTTTTCATGAAAAATAGGATGGAGATTATGGGCGATGTACGATGTACGCTTTTTTAACCCCCATCGTATTACGGTATTGCTCTATGTTTAATCCATCCCCTGCCGATGTTCGCCGATTTTTTTGTGCTTCCTATGCCAAAGCGCAGGCTGGGCAAGCGATGGATGCTATTGAGATAATAGCATCCCAATGGATGAACGAGCATCCCGAATACGCTGCCGATTTTGCCGATGTCGATACCGCACTGATCGCTATTGGCAAACCCGAACCCACGGCGCGGGAAAATCCATTTCTGCATCTTTCGATGCACCTTTCCATCACCGAGCAATGCAGTATCGACCAGCCACGCGGCATTCGCCAAGCCGTGGAGCTGCTGACGCACCGCCGCAATTCGTTGCACCAAGCGCACCACGAGGTCATGGAAAGCCTAGGGCGAATGCTGCAAGAAAGCCACACCACGAAAACCCCCCCCGATGGCGGCGCGTATGTGGCAGATATTCAACGAAGAGCAACAACGGATTAAAAGGATCAACACACCATGAAATTCCAAGGAACTCAAAATTACGTTGCCACACAAGATTTGATGCTTGCCGTGAACGCTGCTATCACCTTGCAGCGCCCGCTGTTGGTCAAAGGCGAACCCGGCACGGGCAAAACCATGTTGGCGGAGGAAGTGGCGCAGGCGTTGAATGTGCCGCTGCTGCAATGGCATATTAAATCGACCACCAAAGCGCAGCAAGGTTTGTATGAATACGATGCCGTCAGCCGCCTGCGCGATTCGCAGCTTGCCGATATGGATGCAGGCACGCGCGTGAAAGATATTAACAATTACATTATCAAAGGCGTGCTGTGGCAGGCATTTACGGCGGATCAACCCGTCGCGCTGCTGATTGATGAAATCGATAAAGCCGATATTGAATTCCCCAACGATTTATTGCGCGAACTCGACCGTATGGAGTTTTATTGTTACGAAACACGCCAGCTTATTCGCGCCAAACATCGCCCGCTGGTATTTATTACTTCCAATAATGAAAAAGAATTGCCCGATGCGTTTTTGCGTCGCTGCTTTTTTCATTATATTAAATTCCCCGATGCGGTGACCATGCAAAGTATTGTAGATGTGCATTTTCCGAATCTGAAACGCGATTTACTCACCGCCGCGATGAAAATGTTTTATGAGCTGCGCAATTTACCCGGCTTAAAGAAAAAACCATCTACCAGCGAATTATTGGATTGGCTCAAACTTTTAATGGCAGAAGATATTGGTGTGGAAGCGCTGCAATCGACCGATGCCAAAACTGCCATTCCGCCTCTGATTGGCGCATTGCTCAAAAATGAGCAAGATGCTACGCTATTTGAAAAATTAATGTTTTTACAAAGCCGCAATCGTTAGAAATTAGGGATTAGCCGCCATGCACTTTGTTCACCCTGTAACCCTAGAAGACCGAGGCGTGCGATTAGAGCCACTCACCTTATCGCACGAAGCCGGATTGCGTGCCGCCGCCGCAGATGGTGCTCTGTGGAATATCCGCGTGACCAGCGTCCCCGAACCCGACCATACCCACCGCTATATTGAAGAGGCGCTCACCCAACGCAAAGCGGGGCATCGTTTCGCCTTTGCGGTCATCGAAAAAGAAAGCGGCAAACTAATCGGAACGACCAGTTACCACGACATCCTACCGCCCGTCAAGCGCGTGGAAATCGGGTACACCTGGTACGCCCGCAGCGTGCAGCGCACCCATGTGAATACAACGTGCAAACTGCTGCTGCTCACGCACGCTTTTGAAACTCTGGGCTGTAAGGTGGTGGGATGGCGCACGGATAATTTCAATTTTGCCTCCCAATCCGCGATTGAACGACTGGGCGCGAAGAAAGACGGCATCATCCGCAACCACGCCCTGCGCCGCGACGGAACGATTCGGGATACCGTGATGTACAGCCTACTCGCCAGCGAATGGGTCGAAGTGAAGGCACATTTGTTGTATCTTTTGGATAAAAAACGAGAGCAGCGATAAAACCTCTACAGCCCCCTCACCTACTCCGACGATGCAAACGCGCACCGCTGATTACATCCACTTGATTACATCCACTATTTCAACCAAGGAGTTTTGCCGTGCTGCAATTACGACCCAACTGCGAATGCTGCGATAAAGACCTGCCGCCCGATTCCATTGAGGCGCGTATTTGTTCGTTTGAATGCACGTTTTGCATAGCCTGCACCGAGAATGTGTTGAGCAGCAAATGCCCGAACTGCGGCGGCGAATTGCTGCAACGCCCGCGCCGACCATTGAGCAAACTGCTCAATAACCCTGCCTCCACCGAGCGGGTTTTTAATCCGGCTTTGCTGACCAAATAACAAACACCATCATGAAAACCATAGGACTCATTGGCGGGATGTGCTTCGCGCACACCTTATTTCCACGTTATGCGCTGACAAGGACACTATATGTACCGAATACTATACGGAATAATTTTTGGTAACGTATCCTTTCCCCAAAGCGAGGAATATGCAGAGTTTCGTTATAAATTCCTTGTTGTCCTCATGCTATTAGCCGCTGTGGTGACAGGCGCTTTTGTAGTAGGAGAATATACAAAACTCAATCGCATTGATACCCCCCATTTGGTTTCGATGCAATTATTCACCGCCACGACTGTGTGCCTGTGGCTGATATTGCGGGGGCGCAAGCACTATTTTCAATGGGTGGCTTGGGTTTATGAAATCGTGTGTTTGATGGAGGACACATCATCCCTGTGGTTTGTACCTGCCGATGAACTGCGGGTGATGTGGTTTTTTATCAATATCCCCGGCGTATTTATTTTGCTGGGTGCGCGTGCTGGGTGGCTGATTACTATTTTTACGATGATTTGGCTTATCGTGAGTAATAATGTGATGCCGATTCCCTATTCTGAAAATGCAATGGCAACGGCAATTTTTAGTTTGCTATATCTGGCTGCATCATTTCATGTATTTGTATCGCGGTCGGTATCGTATTTTTTGCGGATGCGTGCATCCAACCAGCAACTGGAATATATGGCGAACCATGACACGCTCACCGGTGTGCTGAATGCGCGTGCTTATTATTCTGCATGCGATGAATTGATTGCCATAGCAGCCCGCACGGGGCAACCGTATGCCGTGTTATTTGTGGATTTAGACCACTTCAAAGCGATTAACGATACCCACGGACACGCCGCAGGGGACGCGGTGTTGCAAGCCGTAGCAAAGTGTTTGGGGCAATCCATCCGCCAAACCGATAAGCTGGGGCGCATAGGCGGTGAGGAGTTTTCCATCTACGCCCCCAACACCAACCGCGCGGGGGCGTTGGCATTGGCCGAAGTGCTGCGCCAATCGGTTGAAGGATTGAATCCGCGTGCGGGGGAAAAGGTGTTGCGCATCACCGCCAGCATCGGCGTGGCTGTGTGCGAGGGCGTTGCCGAGCCAATGCAATCCATTCAACAAAAAGCCGATGAATCCATGTACGTTGCCAAATCATTAGGACGCAATCGGGTATCGGCTTTGGAATAGGCTGGCTTGGGGATGCTTACATACTCCGGCGATACTGCCCGCGCATCGCATCCATCCAAAATCGTTAATACAATGTCGTCCATTGAACTATACTGGTGATATGAATTTTGAATGGGATGATGCCAAAAGTGAAACCTGCTTTGCGGAGCGCGGGTTTGATTTCGCCTATGCTGCACATGCTTTTTTTGACCCCAATCGCCATGTTCGTGCAGATACGCGGCATAGCTACGGTGAAGATCGTTTTCAACTCATGGGTCGCATTGAAGGGCGCGTATTTGTATTAGTTTACACACCGCGCCCTCAAGCTATTCGCATCATTTCCGCCCGTAAAGCCAACCAAAGAGAGATACGGACTTATGAAAACAACACGCCTAAAAATTGAGCCGCATTCCACCACGCCCCAAGGTCGTATTAACTACGCCAAAGTAGATGCCACGACAGATTTAGAAGTGGCGCAACAAATAGCGGTAGATGCGCAAAACGCCATGCAAGATGCTGCACAGTATGCACGCCAAGTGCGTAAGCGCCTCGGTTTGAGCCAAGCAAAATTTGCCCAGTGCATTGATGTGCCGCTGGAAACCATTCGCAACTGGGAACAAGGTAAACGCAGCCCTACGGGGGCTGCTAAAACATTGCTTCGGATGCTTAACAACGTGCCTGAATTGGCGTTGCAAGCAATTACATACTCCGCCGATACTGCCCGCCCACTTCAAACAGCGCGTTCGTAATTTGCCCCAGCGAGCAAACGCGCACCGCGTCCATCAGCACTTCAAAGACGTTTTTATTGTCGATAACGGCTTGTTGCAGGCGTTTCAGTGCGGCGGGGGATTCGGCGGCGTGGCGGGTGTGGAAATCATTTAATCGCTGTAATTGCGATATTTTTTCATCCTCGGTCGAACGCGCCAATTCCAATTTATCTTGAACAATATCCCCTTTGGGATTGCGGAAGGTATTTACACCAATAATCGGATATTCGCCCGTGTGTTTCAGCATTTCATAGTGCATGGATTCGTCTTGAATTTTGCTGCGCTGGTAACCCGTTTCCATCGCGCCCAAAACGCCACCGCGTTCGGCAATGCGTTCAAATTCGGATAATACGGCTTCTTCCAATAACTCGGTCAATTCTTCAATAATAAACGCGCCTTGGGATGGATTTTCGTTTTTCGCCAATCCCCATTCGCGGTTAATAATCAGTTGAATCGCCATCGCACGGCGCACGCTGTCTTCGGTCGGCGTGGTAATCGCTTCATCGAACGCATTGGTGTGCAAACTATTGCAATTATCGTAAATGGCGATTAAGGCTTGCAGCGTGGTGCGAATATCGTTAAATTGAATTTCCTGCGCGTGCAAACTGCGTCCGCTGGTTTGGATGTGGTATTTGAGTTTTTGGCTGCGTTCGTTCGCGCCATATTTTTCTTTCATCGCCACCGCCCAAATCCGGCGTGCCACGCGACCCATCACCGTATATTCAGGGTCCATGCCGTTGCTGAAGAAGAACGATAAATTCGGCGCAAAATCATCAATGTGCATTCCGCGTGCCAAATACGCCTCGACCAAAGTAAATCCGTTCGATAAGGTAAATGCCAGTTGCGAAATAGGATTTGCGCCCGCTTCGGCAATATGGTAACCGCTAATCGACACCGAATAAAAATTGCGCACATTGTGATGCACAAAATACTCAGCAATATCGCCCATGACTTTCAAGCTAAATTCGGTGGAGAAAATACAGGTATTTTGACCTTGATCTTCCTTCAAAATATCGGCTTGCACCGTGCCGCGCACATTGGCTAATACCCATTCTTTGATTTTAGCGGTTTCGGTTTCGGTGGGGTCGCGTCCATTATCGGCTTGGAATTTTTCTAAATTCTGGTCGATAGCCGCATTCATAAACATCGCCAAAATACTGGGCGCGGGGCCGTTAATGGTCATGCTCACGCTGGTGGCGGGGTTGCACAAATCAAATCCGCCGTATAACACTTTCAAATCGTCCAAGGTGGCAATCGAAACGCCCGAATTACCGACTTTGCCGTAAATATCAGGGCGCGGATCGGGGTCGTTGCCGTAGAGCGTGACCGAATCGAACGCGGTCGAAAGCCGTTTCGCGGGCATTCCGCTGGAGAGCAATTTGAAGCGGCGATTGGTGCGGAACGCATCGCCCTCGCCCGCGAACATACGGGTGGGGTCTTCGCCCTCGCGCTTAAAGGCGAATGTGCCAGCGGTGTAGGGGTAGCTGCCGGGAACGTTGTCCAGCATCAACCATTTCAAAATTTCGCCGTGGTCTTCGTAGGTCGGCAAAACCACTTTGCGGATGGTCGTTCCGCTTAAAGATTGTGTCGTTAAGGCGGTGCGGATTTCTTTATCGCGGATTTTGACCACGTATTCATTTCCGGCGTAAGCACGCACCATGTCGGGCCATTGCGCTATCAATTTCGCAGCGGCGGAATCTTGGCGCGTGGTGCGTTCGGTGGCGAGGCGCAGCACGGTGTTTTTTGCGCCATCGCGGGCATCGTCATCTTCGTGCAACATACGGGCGGTTTCGCGCAGTTGCTGCAACTCGCGGGCGAGCTTGGCTTGTTGGCGAGCGCGTTGCTTGTAGCCGCGCACCGTATCGCTGATTTCCGCCAGATAGCGCGTGCGTGCTGCCGGAACAATCGGTGTTTGGTTGCTGCTGGCACGCACGTTCACGACGGGCAAAATACCGTCCGTCAGCGGCACACCCAGTGCGGCGAGGCGCGGTTTCAGCGCTTGGTACAACGCGGTTACGCCGTCGTCGTTGAAACGCGCCGCCATTGTGCCAAAAACGGGCATTTGATCGGGCGGCGTGGTGAAGGCTTCGCGGTTGCGTTGCACTTGTTTGGATACGTCGCGCAGCGCATCGGCAGCGCCTTTGCGGTCGAATTTGTTGATGGCGACAAACTCGGCAAAATCCAGCATATCAATTTTTTCGAGCTGGCTTGCCGCGCCAAATTCGGGGGTCATCACGTACAACGGCACATCGACGTGCGGAACAATCGCCGCGTCACCCTGCCCGATACCGGACGTTTCGACCAAAATCAAATCAAAACCTGCCACTTTGCACGCGGCGATGACATCGGGCAGGGCGGCGGAAATCTCGCTACCAAACTCGCGCGTTGCCAAGCTGCGCATAAACACGCGGCTACCTTGGCTCCACGGCGCGATTGCGTTCATGCGGATGCGGTCGCCCAACAATGCGCCGCCACTTTTGCGCCGTGACGGGTCGATGGAAATCAATGCCACGCGCAGGCTATCGTTTTGATCCAAACGCAGGCGGCGAATCAGCTCATCGGTAAGGCTGGATTTACCCGCGCCGCCCGTTCCCGTAATGCCGACTACTGCTACGTTTTTGGTAGCTGACTCTGCACGGACAGCGTGCGTTACAGCCGGATTGGCTTTATTGGATTCAATCGCGGTAATCAGTTGCGAGAGCGCACGCCAGTTTGCCTCAGAATGTCCTTGGATAGTTTCAATTTGCTGGGGCGCGTGGTCGCTTAAATCGCGGTCGCAGCGTTTGACCATATCGCCAATCATGCCCGCCAAACCCATGCGCTGACCGTCTTCGGGGCTGTAGAGGCGCTCCACGCCATAGGCTTGCAGCTCGGCAATTTCCGCCGGAACAATCACGCCGCCGCCGCCGCCGAACACTTTGATGTGTTCGCCGCCGCGTGTGCGCAGCAAATCGACCATGTATTTGAAATACTCCACATGACCACCTTGGTACGAACTCACGGCAATGCCCTGCACATCTTCTTGCAGCGCGGCGGTGACCACTTCTTCCACACTGCGGTTATGCCCGAGGTGAATCACCTCGACCCCCATGCTTTGGAGGATACGGCGCATGATGTTGATGGACGCATCATGCCCATCAAAAAGGCTAGCAGCGGTGACAAAACGCACTTTGTGCGCAGGGCGGTAGTTGGCGAGTTCGTTCATGGAATTTGTCTCTCTCGATGGATTTTGTGTTGGTTCTTTAATTGACGTACACGTCAATCCGAATGATAGTGCCAAACCGCGCTTTGCGCACAATCCGCTA
>JBDKGR010000033.1:0-18562 GCA_039798085.1 Pseudomonadota bacterium | reverse complement strand
CACGTCCCCGAATCCGCAACGCGCCTAAACTCCGAAATCGCACCCCCATCGGTTCTTGGAGGGATTGCAAAGCCGTATCCGTGGCCCAAATTTGGGAAGAACCGCACATACTGCACAAGCGCGAGGCGACATTCACCGCATCACCATAACAATCACCATCAAGCACTTCGACTTCGCCCCGCGCCAAACCCACGCGCAGCGATAAATGAAAGGTGAGGGGTATCGGCAAAACGCGGCGGGCGTGCTCTCGCTGCAACGCTACCACCGCATCCAAGGCTTGCGCGGGTTCTGAGAAAACCGCCATCACCCCATCGCCCAAGGTTTTGATAATCTTTCCACCCGCTTGTACGCACTGCTGAGAAATCCAAACCGTTATTTCGGTGATGATTTGCGTTGCCAAAGCATTGCCGAGCCATTCAAAGACAGCAGTGCTTCCATGTAAATCCGTAAAAACAACCGTAGTTTGAACACCCATTGTTCCATTTTAGAGGTCAAATGGAATTGAACTAGAAGTCAATGATTCTCTCGTGCGTGATTGATGGTGTATTTGGGAATTTCCACCACAATATCCTTTTGCGCCAAGAATGCCTGACACCCCAAACGCGAGTTCGGTTCTAAACCCCATGCGCGATCCAGCAAATCTTCTTCGCTCTCATCCAATACGTTTAACGAGGCAAAGCCCTCCCGCACAATGACGTGGCAGGTGGTACACGCACAGCTCATATCGCAAGCGTGCTCAATGGGAATACCATTTTCCAGCATCGCCTCACAAATCGACGTACCCATTGGCGCATGAACTTCCGCACCATTGGGGCAGTATTCGGGGTGGGGTAAAATTTTAATAATGGGCATAATTTATTTATTGGTGTATATTTATTTATATTTATATTGAAGATATATTTTTCCCAGACAATGCCTGAGAAATCCCTTTATTCATGCGTTTAGCCGCGAACGATTCGGTTGCAGCGGCTAGCGTTTTGCATAAGGCTTCTATCTCCGCAGCGCTTGCCAATGCTACAGACTGCGCTACGGATTGCATAGCAGAGTCAATACTGGCGCGTTCTCCATCATCCAATAAATCCGCATCGGCATATAAGGCGCTTTGCGTGGCTAATAATAAACGATCCGCATCGACTTGGGCTTCAATCAACGCACGCGCGGCAATATCTTGTTCGGCGGTAGAAAAACTATCTTTTAACATTTGTGCGATTTTATCGTCGCCTAAACCATAACTCGGTTTCACATTAATTTGCGCTTGTACACCGCTGATTTGTTCGTGTGCCGATACGTTCAATAATCCATCCGCATCCACCGTAAACGTCACGCGAATCCGCGCCGCACCCGCCGCCATCGGGGGGATTCCGCGCAGCTCAAACCGCGCAAGGCTGCGGCAATCCGCCACCAAATCGCGCTCGCCTTGCACAACGTGCAGCGCCAGCGCCGTTTGCCCGTCCTTGTACGTCGTGAAATCCTGCGCCATCGCGGTCGGAATCGTTTGGTTGCGCGGCACGATGCGCTCCACCAGCCCGCCCATTGTTTCCACGCCGAGCGAAAGCGGAATCACATCCAACAACAACAAATCGCCCGATGGATTGTTGCCCGCCAACTGATTTGCCTGAATCGCCGCACCCAACGCCACCACTTCATCGGGATTTAAGTTATTTAACGGCGCTTGCCCGAAGAATTTTTCTACCGCTTGCTGAATTTGCGGCATCCGCGTTGAACCGCCGACCATGACCACGCCTTGCACCTCCGCCGCCGACAATTTCGCATCGCTCAAGGCTTTACGCACCGCCGACATCGCACGCGCGGTAAGGTGCGAAGTTGCTGCTTCAAAATCGGATTTTTTAACAAAAACGTCTGTAGTGCCTGCCAATGGTGCATTGAACGCTACTGTATCCATAGCAGAAAGCGCTTCTTTACACGCCCTCGCCGCCACTTTGAACGCGGCTTTATCGCCTGCGCTGCTGGCTTTCTGTCCGGTTTGGGCAAGTACCCAATCGACCAAGGCGTGATCGTAATCATCGCCGCCCAATGCCGAATCGCCGCCCGTTGCCACCACTTCAAACACGCCTTGCGTCAGGCGCAAAATGGAAATATCGAACGTGCCACCGCCCAAATCAAAAATCGCGTAAATACCTTCGCTGGCATTATCTAAACCATAGGCAATAGCGGCAGCGGTGGGTTCGTTAATAAGACGCAGCACATTTAAACCCGCCAATTGCGCCGCATCTTTGGTGGCTTGGCGCTGGGCATCGTCAAAATACGCGGGAACGGTAATCACCGCGCCATATAAATCTTCGTTAAACGTATCTTCGGCTTGGTAACGCAGCGTGGCGAGAATATCGGCGCTGACCTCGACGGGCGATTTTTCCCCCGCCACGGTCACAATACCCAACATTCCGGCGTGGTCGGCAAAGCGATACGGCAATTTTTCAATACCTTTAATATCGCCCACGCTACGCCCCATAAAACGTTTCACCGATGCAATGGTATTTTCCGAATCCGTAGATAAAGATTCCATCGCCGGAAAACCAATTTCGCGCCCCCCATTTTCCAAATACCGCACCACCGACGGCAAAATAACCCGCCCTTGGTGATCGGGTAAACATTCAGAAATACCGTGACGCACCGCTGCGACCAAAGAATGGGTTGTACCTAAATCAATACCCACGGCAATACGCCGCTGATGGGGATTAACGGATTGCCCGGGTTCGGAAATTTGTAGGAGCGCCATAATTATCTTGTCATATTCAACAATAAAACATTGTTGCTATTTTTTGAGAAAAGTTCAATGGAGAGACGTTCATCATGGGTAAAAACAATATATTCATTCACCAATGTAATCAATGAATTATCGGTTATACCAAATATCAATGGAGCCGACAATAAACAGCAGTAGTAAATTAGTATCAATAATGTATTTTTTATTGTTATTGATAATATTATTGGTATTCATTAGAGTTCTTAAAACCTCTAAACTCGCCATTTACAGAATCCACCAAAAATACTTTATAGTACCTTCGCATTCGTACAATACGGGCTATTGCAGCGACATTTGGAGCACCGTTTTCATAGGCATTTGCATCGTCTTCATTTTTATTCATCCAATCTCGTATCTAAAGCCGTATCCAAATCATGCAATAATTTTTCCATAAACATCAATACCCGAACTTGCCCAACGGCTGCGGAATAGTTGTGTTCTCGATCTTTCTCTGCATTTTTTGCATCCAATAGCTGCTCTAAATTTTGTAGCACGCTCTGCTGATTCTGTGCCACTTCTGCGATGATTGCTTCAATATCCGCAGGATTTTTTGCCTCATCCAAATCTTCGCGCCACTGAATTTGCTGCATTAAAAAGGCACTGGGCATGGCCGTATTGCTATGCGCTTGAATCGGAAAACCCGCTAATTCGCACAAATAGGCTGCGCGTTTTAACGGATTTTTGAGCCGTTGATAGGCTTCGTTAATTCGTACCGACCACTGCATCGCAATACGTTGCGCCGCCGCACCTTGTGCCGAAAATTTATCGGGATGCGCCTCACGCTGTAATTGTTTCCAGCGCGAATCTATATCGCTGCGATTCTGGGAAAATTGCTGCGGTAAATCAAATAATTCAAAATCGTTTGATTGAAGATTCATATTCTATGAGACGCTTTATTACACACGGAACGATTCACCGCAACCACATTTATCCCGTTCACGCGGATTATTAAAACGGAAACCTTCGTTCAACCCTTCGCGCACAAAATCCAATTCTGTGCCGTCGATATACGCAAGGCTTTTCGGATCAGCCAATACTTTGACACCATGCCCTTCAAAAATTAAATCTTCCGGCGCGGGTTCATCGACATATTCCAGTTGATAGGCTAAACCCGAACAACCGGTCGTTTTAACACCCAATCGCACGCCGATACCTTTGCCGCGCTTGGTTAAATAGCGCGTAATGTGTCGCGCAGCGGCTGGAGTTAATGTAATTGCCATAATTAAGGGCTTATATTTTATATATTTTTTAATTAAGCCGCGTGCTTTTTCTTATAATCATCCACAGCGGCTTTAATGGCATCTTCCGCCAAAATAGAACAATGGATTTTCACCGGAGGTAATGCCAATTCTTCGGCGATTTGGCTATTTTTCAATGCCGCTGCTTCATCCAGTGTTTTTCCTTTTACCCATTCGGTCACCAAGGAAGAAGACGCAATCGCCGAACCACAGCCGTAGGTTTTGAAACGGGCATCTTCAATAACCCCTGTGCTAGGGTTTACTTTAATTTGCAATTTCATCACATCGCCACACGCTGGCGCACCGACCATACCCGTGCCGACGCTATCGTCGCCTTTTTCAAAGCTACCCACATTGCGGGGGTTTTCATAATGATCGACTACTTTATCGGAATAAGCCATTTTGATTCTCCTAATTCGGAATTTTAATCGTTGCTATTTTTAATGCGCTGCCCATTGAATGGCACTAATATCTACGCCATCCAAATACATTTCCCACAGCGGACTTAAATCGCGCAATTTTGCGACATTGGTTTTGATGGTATCAACGGCATAATCAATTTCTGCCTCGGTTGTCCAACGCCCAATGGTCATACGCAAGCTGCTGTGCGCCAATTCATCGCTACGCCCTAAAGCACGTAACACATAACTCGGCTCTAATGATGCGGAGGTACACGCAGAACCGCTACTCACCGCCAGCCCTTTAATACCCATCATTAACGATTCGCCTTCGACATAATTGAAACTCATATTCAAATTATGTGGAACGCGCTGCGTAGCGTGACCGTTCAAAAATACCTGTTCGATTCCTTCCAACCCCGCCACCATGCGGTCGTGCAAAGAACGAATGCGGATATTTTCCGTTGCCATTTCTTCTTTAGCGATGCGGTACGCCTCGCCCATGCCCACAATTTGGTGCGTGGGAAGCGTGCCGCTGCGCAAACCGCGCTCGTGCCCGCCGCCGTGCATTTGGGCTTCCAAACGGATGCGGGGTTTTCTGCGCACAAACAACGCTCCCACGCCCTTGGGGCCGTAGATTTTGTGGGCAGTTAAGCTCATCAAATCAATCGGGAGTTTGGATAAATCGAATTCCACGCGCCCTGTTGCTTGTGCGGCATCCACATGAAAAATGATATTTTTAGAGCGGCACATCGCGCCCAAAGCCGCCACATCTTGAATCACACCAATTTCATTGTTCACAAACATGACGCTTGCCAAAATGGTATCGGGGCGAATCGCGGCTTGAAAAACCTCTAAATTTACCAATCCATCGGCTTGCACATCCAAATACGTGACTTCAAAACCTTGGCGTTCTAATTCGCGGCAGGTATCGAGTACGGCTTTGTGTTCCGTTTTCAGCGTAATAATATGTTTGCCGCGCGATTGGTAAAAATGTGCTGCACCTTTAATCGCCAAATTATTCGATTCGGTTGCGCCCGAAGTCCAAACAATCTCACGCGGATCAGCACCAATTAAATTAGCGACATGAACGCGGGCTTTTTCAACGGCTTCTTCCGCTTCCCAGCCCCACGCATGGCTGCGCGAAGCGGGATTTCCAAAATGCCCCCGAAGCCAAGGAACCATCGCATCCACCACGCGCTGATCGCATGGGCTGGTGGCGCTGTAATCCATATAAATCGGAAAATGGGGGGTGGAGGATGTGGAATTCGTCATAAATTCTTTAATTTTTTAATTCTTTAATTCTTTAATTTTTGCCCAAGGCAAATACCGAATTGGGAATGTGGTGGCTAACGGGGCGGCTAATCGACATCGGCATGGCAGAAATCGCCCGTTTGAGGCTGGGTAATTCTTCTTCTACCTGTTGCCCTCTCGCCAACTGGTCATCTACCAATTTTTGGAGGCTGATAGAAGACAAAAATTCCACCATACGCACATTCAAAGCGGACCATAAATCGTGTGTCATGCAGCGTTCACCACTGCTTTGGCAGTTATTTTTACCAGCGCAACTGGTAGCATCCAACGGTTCATCTACCGATAGAATGATGTCCGCAACCGTAATGTCTTTTGCTTTGCGTGCCAGCGTGTATCCGCCACCCGGGCCGCGCGTGGACTCCACTAAATCATTACGGCGCAGTTTGCCAAACAACTGCTCCAAATACGACAATGAAATTTGTTGGCGCTGACTGATGGCAGCCAGAGTGACCGGGCCAGCGTTTGCTCGCAATCCTAAATCAATCATGGCGGTTACTGCGAAACGGCCTTTGGTAGTGAGACGCACGGAAAGCTCCTTTGAGGGTCTTGGTCTTTGTTGACTATTTCAGTCAAGTATAACAAAGGTTGAGTTATTTAGTCGGGAAATATGATGCAAGCATTTCAATGGGATCCTACGTTTGTGACCGGTTTAGTGGAAGTCGATGAAGAGCATCACCATCTGACCGATTTGATTAACCGTTTTGGCAATTCCATCACCCAGCCTGAAGGGGTGAACCATTCCGAGTTGGAAACGATTTTTAGCGAATTAGCAGATTACACCCAACGTCACTTTACCCATGAAGAAGCGCTGATGGTGAGCAAAAGGCTTTTGCCCGCTTACATTGCGTTCCATCGGCAAATACACGATACGTTCATGGATGAAATCGCGCTGTTGTACCGCCACATCAAAAAACAAAGGTTGGATACCAGCCAAAACCTATTCACCTTCTTAACGCACTGGATTACCTTCCACACTCTGGGGGAAGATCACCGTATGGCGCGGCAAGTTTTCGCTATTGAATCGGGGGTGACCCCTGAAGAGGCTTATCGCAATAGCGGTGATTCGCACGATCCCGCCACAAGTATGTTGCTCACGGCGTTGAATGGCTTATTTTCGATGGTGTCCCAACGCAACCAAGAATTGCTAGAACTCAATGCCAACTTAGAAGCCCGCGTTGCCGAACGCACCCAAGCCTTGCAACAAGCCAATCAACGCCTCGATACCCTTGCCAATACGGATTTACTGACCAATTTACCCAACCGCCGCCGAGCATTGAGCATTCTTGCGCACGAATGGACGCTATCCCAACACCATGCCGCCCCCCTCGCCTGCATGATGCTGGATGCCGATGGCTTTAAGTGTGTGAACGATACCTACGGACACGATGCGGGCGATACCGTATTGCAAAGCCTCGCTCAATGTTTGCAACACGCCGTGCGCAATGATGATGTGGTGTGCCGCTTGGGGGGCGATGAGTTTCTCATCATTTGCGCCCAAACCCCGCTGCCGGGGGCGTTGTTATTGGCACAAAAGGTGCTTCATGAGGTGAACCAACTGGTCGTTCCGGTGAAGGCGGGCGTATGGCGTGGACGTGTCAGTATCGGTGTTGCGGTACGAATCGAATCCATGAATCACATGGAAGATTTAATCAAAAAAGCCGATGAAAGCCTTTATGCTGCCAAACAAAGCGGACGCAATCGGGTTTCCTCTATGGAAGAGCACGAAGATTGAGGGAACAATTCACTACCATGCGCTTAAAAGTCTGATTTAATTCAATCTAATCGCCCCGTTTTCTCATATTTTTCTCACACTTTTCTCACACATTAGGATACTAGGATACCCATCATGGAAATCAATATCGACAAACTCGAAGCGGCACTCCAAGAACTGAAAAGCACGCTCAAGGAAGGTTTGTTGTCATCGGATATATGGGATCGTGCCTCCGGTCTCTCATTGGCAGGAATTGAATCGCAACCCGCTGCGGTGGCGTTGTTCACTGAAGTGACCAACAATCTGGCAAGCACCTTGGCAGAGTCTGGCTTTCCGGGGCTGAACCGCTATTACTTCATGGAACTGGCGGGGGATCACATTGTGATGGTCATTCGCCACCGTGATGATTTGTTGCACGGTATTTTGATGAATTCCAAAAAGGTGAACCTGGGGATTTTGCTCTCAGTTGCTGTACCCAAGGCATTAGCGAGCGTAGAAAAAGCCCGTGAATAAACGGCACGGGTAGCATCGTGGCAAAAGATCGCTATGGCTTGTGGTCTCCTCATCGAGATTCACGCAGTGTTTTATCTTTCAAATCCATGTTGGGTTTACGCCCGCAAGAGGTGTGGGTATGGCACGATCAACCCGAGTTAGCGACTTGGTGGATTATTGATGGCGCACGCTCTGATGTTGCCGCCATTACCCAAATGCTTATCCGCGAAAAAACGCAAGAACCCACACACGGCGCTATTTTGGCGGAAGAGTGGAGTGTGGTCAAAAACCCGATTTGGACTTTTTTCAAAATCCCCTTAAAACCCCAGTTAATTTACAACTGGGTGAATGCCACCCAACAACGCATGGGACCCGCCACGGTATCGTTTGCTGGACGTAAACTCAAATTACGGCGTTGGCCCAATATGTCGCGCTATTCCAATGGCTTGAGTATGGCGCAGAGCATCAGTCTCACCACCGCGTGTGCGCAGGCATTGAAAGATTCGGTTTCTTATTCCGATATGCTCACCCTCGCAGGGAAGGGGAACGATTCGACCCTTCATGCGTTATTGCACGATGCCTTGCAAGACGGTATTCTGGAGGTCAGTGTCGTAGAAGGTATCGTAGAAACCATCGTTGAAACCTCATCCACCAACAATCCAACGTCCGATACCAAGCGATGGTCTTTGATTCGGCGACTCATTGAGAAATTCTCTTGAAATCACTACAAGTTATTTTGGGACATACCACGACCCATCAAGTCGTTTTTGTGGGGCCCTTTGGGGTGGGTAAAACAACCGCTTTGCGTTCGGTATCCGATATTCCGGTGGTGGATACCGATGTAGCCAGCAGCGAAGTCGATGCCGCCATGCAAAGCAACGGAAAAACCACTACCACCATCGGTTTGGATTATGGTGAATGGAGTTTTCCCGATGGTTCGCGCGTTAGCTTGGTTGGCGTTCCCGGACAAGATCGTTTTGAAGCCATGTGGGACACGCTCATTGCCCACAGTTCGGCGATTGTGCTGTGGGTGTATGGCGACCGTGACCCCGATTTAATCGAACTCCATAAATGGCTGCGTGCCTTGGCACAGCGCAAAGCCTTGGCACGGTTGGCGGTGGCAGTGACCCGCTTTCCTACCGATTATCAAGATAGCGCCTTAACACCCTATCGGGACATCGTAGAACGCTTTCATCCCTTTGCCCCCGTTATCACCGCAGACCCCCGCAATGCCAACGAAGTGATGCAAGCGATTACGATGGCTTTAACATCACCGTATGCGGCGCTTGAACCCACTTAAAAGGGAGTCACCCAGTGGCTCGACATCACAATGCACAATTTCTTCACTACAAGCAGTGGCAAATGGACTCTTTAGCACTTGGAAAATTGTTTCTCCCCGCCCTTGAAAAAATGGCGAAGCGCATCCCCCATTTGCAATGCACGGTACTGTGTACGCATGATGGATTCAACATTTGCTCTTTGGGTTTGCGTGAAGATCAGGTTGGCAGAATGGCGGCTTTAAGCAGTTCTCTGCTATCGGTAGGGCAAGCAACGGTGAATATCGTAGCCACCGAAGCAGGGCTACCCCCCTTGGAAGTAATGACCATGGAATGCGGTGGCGTGCAAACGGTTTTCACCACCATTCCTATGGCGAGCACCCGTATGGTACTGATGGCAAGCAGCAAAGCTCCTTTGGGTGCGGTATTGGTTGGCATACGCGCTGCTTCGATAGATTTGCAGCGATTGCACAGCGGAAAATAAATCAAACCGCAATTCGCAATTCGTAATTCGTAATTCGCAATTCGCAATTTTGCGTATTGGTTTTATTTCCAAAAATCCCTCCGGCACAATCCGCGCACTTGGCAATAATCGCAGGCAGCGCCATCCCCCAAGGCGATGAGCGGTTGTCCCTGCGCAATCGCCCCCATATCGGTTTGGATTCCCGCCAGCAACGCATCGCGCACCGTCAAAATCGCGGGCTGACAATAAGTGTGCGTCCCTTCACGCTCTCCGATGTTGATGTACGCCGCGTGCAGAATTTCATCTTTTAACAAAGCGGCATAAAACGCCATTTGCGTATCTTCCAAGGGTTCGGCGATGCGCTCTTTGGTTTTCACGACGCTTTCGGTTTTGTAATCCATCACCCAAGGCGTGCCATTGGCGGTGGTGTCGGTACGGTCAATACGTCCTGTGAGTTCCATCGGAAAAAAAGAGGAATTGCCGCTAACGCTTATAGAACGTGCGTCTTCAGCTATTAAAAATGTAGCACCAATGGCTTCGTGTTCCCTTAACCATTTCAAATATCCATCCCGCACCGCTGACCATGAGGCGGCAAAAGGCAAAAATTCGCCCTCGGTCAAACGCATATCTTCGGTCACGCTTGTGCTGATGGTGTTGAGTCGGTCACGGCGGGCGTTTTCTTCTGATAAAGATAAAAAGTCCAACTTTTGGGCACAATGAAAACGCTCCAGCACCTTGTGCAACCACAAACCAAAATCGCGCTTATCGACCACGGTTTCGATTTCCTCGACACCGCGCAACCCCAACTGACGCAGGGCAAAAAAGCGATAAGGGCAGGCACGCAAATCGCCGTAACTGCTGGCGGATAACGTTTTTACGGGCAATTCATTCCCCCGTGCTTGGGGTTCTTTCACGGGCTGGCTGTGCAATGTTTGGGTGGTACGTGGATCGGGAGCGAGGGCGAGGTTGAAGTTGAAGTTGAGGTCGATATTATGGCGAGCCAACTGCACGCGCTGCACCAAGCTGCTAGGCAATAGCGTTTCGCCGGAATCGTCGCTGACCCGCCACAATACATCGGCAAAAGGGGTTTGCAGAGCGTGCAACCATGCCGCTTGGTGCGATGCTTGTACGGCTTGGCGTGATGGAAGTTTGAAGGCTTCTCGTTGATTTTTTGTCCAATTACCGACGGGTTCGGGGGCGGGAGGTAGGCGGATTTCATCGCACCCCGCCAACACCACCGCCGCAAAGGGACGTGCCAGCATTTGGCTCATGGGCAAAATCACTACTTGTTCTTTGTCGGGGTACGTGGGGCGGAAATTAGCCCCTTCTAATGTTTGGTTCACCCAGCGAATAAAACTACTTTGCTCCATTGGACGGGTTTTCCAGAGCGCCTCATCAATCCATTCATCCCATAAGGGCACACGCGCATCGGCAACCGGAGGCGTTAAACGCAGAGCCGCCAGCACTTGCTGCCCCACGGTATCGGGCATGAGCGCATCCCACATTCCGCTGCTTTGCAGAGCGTTTTGCAGCAACGAAAGCCAATGCAGCAGCGTATGCCGACCTTGCAAGGTGGAGCGAATTTTTTGGGCTTCGGTATAACTTTCCAAATCAAGGGGCGATTCGCCTTTGCGCAGCACCGCTTCCAAGGCATTAACCGAAGCCGCAAAGGTAGGCGCGACTTTGAGCCATGCCAGCAGGTCATCATGGGATGCGCTCCATTGCGCGGCCTTGAGCAACGCCATTAAATGCGCTCCGGCATGGCTGGTGGAAAGTTTCCAACCGGTTTCATCCCGAATCTGCACGCCCGCGCTTTCGAGCATGGAGCGGACACGCCGCGTCAAAGCCCTATCGCTGGAAATCAGGGCGATGGGGAGGCGGTTTTCGGCGATATGCTGCAAGGCACAGGCCGTGGTACGCTGGGCTTCATCTTCCGCATCCAAACAAGCGTGCCATGCAATGCGATTTGGGGCGCAATGCCAATGATCACTCCAATCGGAGGATGCGTTGCTATCCAAGGTATCCAAAAGCACGAACCGCTCACCCCATACACGTTGCAAGCCGCTCCACAAAGGATCAGGGGTTAAGCCCTGCACGGCGATAAGGCAATCGACACTTTCTAAGGATTGAGGGGAAAAAACCACATCGCTGGCATAACCCGATTGCGCCGCCCAAACGATGGCGGTGTGGGCAAGCTGAATTTCGAGCTTCATTGCGGCATTGTCCATACCGATTTCGACGGCGGCATGGGCTTCTTGCTGCCAGTGGGCGCGTTGTGCAGGAGGAACAGCCGCCGCCAGTGGAGCGAGTTGCTGCGCGAGTTCTACCAGCATTTCAGCCAATTCGTCTTGCTGCTTTTCTAGCCCGATGCGGCATAGCATATCTCTGGCATTAAGGGTATCCAACGCCGTATTGAAAGCAATATCGGTTATAGCGGGGGAGAAATCGCCGGTTTGCTGACTCCAATTTTCGGTAGTTTCAAAACGCGGCGCGAATCCATCGAATCCCGCTTGCTGCCAAAGCCGTGTTGCCAAAGGTAAAAGATGGGCATAAGGTAGCAAGATGACCGTGCGAGCAGGATGCGATTGGCGTGTCACCAAAACGTGTCGGATGCGTTCAATCCAACCGGTTTGGGGCTGCTTCCACAGCAAAATAGCGGGATGTTGATTCCATATTTCCGCTTCCCGTTTGGTGAGACCATCAAATTTGGCAATGCTTATCATGATTTTTCCGTATGGGTTGGTGGGCTGATTTCTGTCACAATGGCGGGAATTGAACGAAAATTTCAGTGTTTCTTCTTATTTTCCCGATTCAACTAAAGGAAGTATTATGGCTAGTGACCTCATCAAACATGTTTCCGATAAGTCTTTTGAGACCGACGTTCTGCAATCAAGCCAGCCCGTGCTGGTCGATTTTTGGGCAGAATGGTGTGGTCCTTGCAGGATGATTGCCCCCACGCTTGAAGAAATCGCGGTGGAGTACCAAGATCGATTGACGGTTGCCAAAGTCAATGTGGATCACAGCAAGATCGCTCCAGCCAAGTATGGTGTTCGCGGCATTCCTACTTTAATGCTTGTCCGTGACGGTCAAGTCGTTGCGACCAAAGTAGGTGCTGTTTCCAAGCAGCAACTGAGAGCGTTCATTGAAGCGAACATTTAATCCAATTTCCTGTCATAATTCACTCCCGTCTTATAGCATCTAGCATTTCTCATCGCCCCATTAAGGGGATGAAAGCTAGATTCTGACCGATAGAGGTTCCAGCTTACGGCTTTGAACCTCACCCCTCCCCCCCATCTCTCTCTACGGTTGCATCCCCACGGGATTATTTCCATGCACTTAAACGAACTCAAAGCGCTACACGTTTCCGAAGTCCTGAAACAGGCGGAAGAACTCGATATTGAAAACACTGGACGTATGCGCAAGCAAGAACTGATGTTTGCCATCATCAAAAAACGTGCCCGCACGGGGGAACAAATCATTGCCGATGGTGTGCTGGAAATTTTGCCGGATGGTTTTGGCTTTCTGCGCAGCCCCGACACCAGCTACACCGCCAGCACAGACGATATTTACATCAGCCCCAGCCAAGTGCGCCGCTTCAATCTGCATACAGGCGACATGATTGAAGGTGAAGTCCGCACTCCCAAAGACGGCGAACGCTACTTTGCTCTGAATAAACTGGAAAAGGTCAATGGCGGTCCGCCCGAAAGCAATAAGCACAAGGTGATGTTTGAAAACCTTACGCCGATTTTCCCCAAAGTGCAAATGCGCATGGAACGGGATATGCGGGGCGATGAAAACATCACCGGACGGGTGATTGACATCATCGCGCCCATCGGCAAAGGTCAGCGTGCGTTGATTGTTGCCCAGCCCAAAAGCGGTAAAACGGTCATGATGCAGCACATCGCGCACGCGATTTCTGCCAATTACCCCGACAGCCACTTGATGGTGTTGCTGATTGACGAGCGCCCCGAAGAGGTAACCGAGATGCAGCGTACCGTCAAAGGCGAGGTGATTGCCTCTACCTTCGATGAGCCAGCTGCCCGCCACGTTCATGTCGCTGAAATGGTGATTGAACGCGCCAAGCGTCTGGTGGAATTGAAAAAAGACGTGGTGATTTTGTTAGATTCCATCACCCGCCTTGCCCGCGCTTATAACAATGTGGTTCCTTCTAGCGGCAAGGTGCTCACGGGTGGTGTGGATGCCAACGCTCTGCAACGCCCCAAACGCTTTTTGGGTGCTGCGCGGAATGTGGAAGAAGGCGGATCACTTACCATCATCGCCACGGCTTTGGTCGATACCGGCAGCCGCATGGATGAAGTGATTTTTGAAGAATTCAAAGGTACAGGCAACTCAGAAGTCCATTTGGATCGCCGGTTGTACGAGAAACGGGTTTTCCCTTCCATCCAACTGAACCGCAGCGGAACACGGCGCGAAGAATTGCTTCTACAGTCCGACATTCTGCAAAAAACCCGTATCCTGCGCCAATTCCTCTACAACATGGATGAAGTGGAAGCAATGGAAATGGTACTTAAACAAATGCGCGCCACCAAAAATAACAGCGAGTTTTTCGACATGATGCGCCGAGGCGGTTAAGAAGCAACCGTTAAAGCAACCGTTATATAATGCGAAGTTCTACGCGAAAAGTACGCTGAATGGGTCAGCACGGCTGTCGCATTGGATAGATAAAAGAGAAAGAGAATCGCATGAAAGCAGGCATTCACCCCAATTACCGCGAAGTATGTTTTATGGATATGTCCATCAACTTCAAATTTGTAACCCGTTCTTGCGTGAACACCAAGGAAATGATCGACATGGAAGATGGTCGTAAATTGCCTTTGTACAAGTTGGATACCACCAGCGAATCGCATCCTTTCTACACCGGAACCCAAAAATCTGTGGATAACATGGGTGGTCGTGTTGAGAAATTCCGTAACCGCTTTGGTAAAACCAGCGTCGCTAAATAAAATTCCGCCTTTTTCTCCCCTAAAGCAGCTCGGTTTCCGCGCTGCTTTTTTTATTTCATTTTGATGAAAATCCCTACCCCTGCTATTGTGACCCAAGCCGGTGCTAGGCGCTTTCCACGCTACGCCTTATTGCTACTGTGTGGAATTTATGTATTGAGTGGATTCATCGGTCGTGATGGCTGGAAAAGTGCCGATATGGTCGCACTGGGCATCATGGCAGAATTGCTACAAGGCAATTCGCATTGGCTAAATCCCAGCCTTATGGGTATCCCCGAAAAAGACCCCGCCCTCCTCCCGTATTGGCTTGGTGCTTGGGTAATGCAGGCTGCACCTGCATGGGCTGCTATTGATTTTGTAGCTCGCATCCCTTTTATTTTGCTGCTGTGGTTTACCATGATGGCGACATGGTACGGAACCTATTACCTTGCCCGCCACCCCCAAGCGCAACCGGTGGCCTTTGCCTTTGGTGGTGAAGCCCAACCCAAAGATTACGCCCGCGCCGTTGCCGATGGCGGTGTACTCGCTTTTATTGCCTGTTTAGGATTGGCGCAGTTATCGCACGAAACCACGCCCGCATTGGCGCAACTGGGATTTTCTGCGGTGTTGTATTACGCATTGGCGGCACTGCCTTATTCCCGTGGCATTCCCGTGGTAGCGGGTTTGCTGGGCTTGGTCGGGCTTTCTTTATCTGGTGCGCCCGTATTGGCTGCTGTACTGGGTTTGGGTGGTGCAGTGTTATCCAAAAATGCCACCATTGCTGTTGCTGTTGTTGTTGTAACCTTGCTGAACTTGGTAGCAGCGGCGATGCTGGATTTGCTGCGCTGGAAAATAGCCCCCTTCCCCAGCAGTTGGGCGGATTGGAGTGGATACGGGCAATTATTGATTTGGTTTACATGGCCGGCATGGCCTCTGGCAGGGTGGACGCTATGGCGCTGGCGCAAACAGCTTTGGAGTCAGCATATTGTCCTGCCGCTGTGGTTTTTATGCGTGCTGCTGGTAGCGACTTTGACAACCCATGATTCCGATCGCACGCTGCTATTAGCCCTGCCCGCGCTGGCAACCTTGGCGGCTTTTGCCCTCCCTACCTTAAAACGGCAGGTTTCGGCATTGATTGACTGGTTCACCTTGTTGTTTTTTTCTACCAGTGCGCTCACGATTTGGGTGATTTGGATCGCCATTCAAACGGGTTTTCCGCCTCAACCCGCAGCGAATGTGGCACGTTTAGCCCCGGGGTTTGAAGCAACTTTTTCTGCACCCGTGTTAGGAATTGCCGTTATCGCTACCCTTGCGTGGCTGTGGCTGGTGAAATGGCGCGTGGGAAGGAACCCTTCCGCTATTTGGAAAAGTCTGGTGCTGCCCGCTGGTGGTGCGGCATTGAGTTTTCTTTTACTCATGACTTTGTGGATGCCCTTGCTGAATTACGCCCAAAGTTATACCGCCTTGGTGGAGCGTACCCAATCGCATATCGGGAAAAATGTGCTTTGTGTGGAAACCTTTAATTTAGGGCAAGGGCAGATTGCAGCTTTTCAGTTTTATGGCAAACTGAAACTGCAAACCATGCAGGAAGAGCCCGTTTGCCCGTGGTTGTTGGTCGAGCCGAATGCTGATTTAAGCCCTCCCGCTCACGATAAGCTGCTAGCATGGACGTTGCTTGCCACGATTCAACATCCCGCCAATGCAAGCGAATCGGTTTTGCTTTACCGGAGAAAATAAATGTCCACTCTGTTACCGCTCTCACTCACTGCTATTTGGATAGTGACCCTCATTCACCTTCTGGGCATGGCGGGCGGGGCATTTTTGGCGATAGGCAGCGTCATCAGCATCGCCAATATGCGGGTAGCGTGGGCGGGGTGGCTGCTGATCATGGCATTGGCTGTGCCGGTGGTGTTTGGGTTATCCATCATCGGCGCGTGGTGGGTTTACCTGAGACACGCTGCGCCGTATTTCTCTTACGTGGTGGTATTCCCTTGGGTTTTTATCATCGCGTTTGTGGTGGCGATGGTGGTGTCATTCCGCTTCATCACCCCATAGCAAGAGGACATCGCGCCCCTCTACGCTCATATCAACCTTGGCACCAAAAGGTAACAGCACCTTGGTCGGGACGTGTCCATAAGGTAAATTGGTGAGCACAGGCACGGTGGGAATCTGGTTCCGAAGCCACTGCACCACGCTGGCGAGTTTGAAGCCCTTATCGTGCGATGTCAACGTAAATTCGGTGAACTGCCCCAGCACAATCGCTTTTTGCCGCGCCAAAACGCCCGCGTGCAATAACTGCGTGAGCATACGTTCAATGCGGTAAGGGTGTTCGCCCACATCTTCTAAAAATAAAACGCCCCCTTGAATCGTGGAGGGTGCGGGAAAGTAGGGCGTACCCAGCAGCGATGTCACTATGGTCAAATTACCACCCCACAAGGTCGCACCTTCGAGAGCGCAATCGCCACTGAAGTCGCGCGGGGATTGCCGCCATCCCGTGCCTTCACCCTGCCCTAGCAGCATATCGTCAAAGCACGCGACCATGATGTCATCGGGTTCGTCGGGTTTCTTTGCGCCAAAGCCTTCGCACAACGCGGGTCCCGCCCACGTTACCGCGCCGGTTTGGGCATACACCGCCATTTGTAACGCGGTGAAATCGCTGATCCCCACAAACTGCGTGCCATGTGCAATGGCTTGGGCGATGGCGGCGTAATCCAAACCGCCCAAAATCCGCGTGATACCGTAGCCTCCGCGTGAAATCAACGCCACATCCGCGCCACTGGCGGCTGCACGGTGAATCGCGGCGATACGGGTCGCATCATCGCCCGCAAAACGCTGGTGACGGGAAAGCGCATCGACATCCACCTCCACATCATGCCCCAACGATTGCAAATAACGCACGCCGCGTTGGAACGCCGCTTTGTCACGCACTGCCCCAGACGGGGAGTAAATGTAAATATGTTTCTTCACCATAATATACTATAGGGGGTATCGTAGAAAATTCACTAACCAAGCAAGGAAATGCCATGAGCACATTTGACCACACCAGTTTAATCAAAAACATCAACACCAACCTCGCCCCTCTGCGCAAGGCACAGCCCGAAGCGATGCAAGGATTTGGCCAACTGGCTGCCGCATCTATGAAAGAAGGAACCATCAGCGGCAAAAACAAAGAGTTGATTGCACTGGCGATTGGTATTACGCAACATTGCTCCGGCTGCATTGGTTTCCATGTGAAGGCGCTGATTCGTTTGGGCTGCACCCGCGCCGAGTTGGAAGAAATGCTCACCGTTTGCGTTTACATGGGCGGCGGGCCCGCTTTGATGTACGCAGCCGAAGCCTTGAGCGCTTTTGATACCATGTCGGCATGAACGAAATAGCTATTCACCCCGAACACCCTGTCTTTTTAACACCGACCATCCAACGCCTCACCGCGCCCAATGCGGGCATCATGACGGGGCCGGGGACGAATAGCTATTTAGTAGGAACGCCCGAATCGGGCTTTATCGTTATCGATCCGGGCCCGAATCACCCTGAACACATTCACAACCTGTACCGCGCCACCAACGGCAACATTCGCATGATTGTGTGTACGCATTCCCACGCCGATCATTCTCCCGCTGCGTTTCCCTTGCAAGCCTTGTGTCCCCATAAACCACCGATTGGAGGTTTGCCCTCGGCGGTCACGGCACGCCCCAATAGCTTCTTCCAACCGGATAGCGTGCTACAAAATAAGGAGCTAGTAACGCTTGATTCATGCGCTTCCCACGCGGTAAAGGCTATTTTTACGCCCGGGCACGCGGCCAATCATGTATGTTTTTTTGCACCAGAAGAAGGGGTATTATTTTCGGGTGACCATATCCTCAACGGCAGCACCACCGTAGTCGAACCGCCCGATGGCAATATGGGGCAATACCTTGCATCCCTTGATGTTTTACAAAGTGTGTGCCAAAAATATGCCTTACACC
>JBDKGR010000032.1:0-18645 GCA_039798085.1 Pseudomonadota bacterium | reverse complement strand
GCTGCACATTTGGCAACTGGTGAATTGGATTCCGATTGGTCGGCGCATATTCTGCACGCGAACGATTGGCACGCCGCCCTAGCGTGCGCTTATTTGGCGTGCCATCCGGGGCATGGCGTAGGAACGGTGTTCACCGTTCACAATTTAGCGTATCAGGGTTTATTTGATTTAGAGGATTTTCATCTGCTAGGGTTGCCCAACCGCTTTATGGGGCAACGGGGACAAAAGGGGATGGAGTTTCATGGACGCTTATCGTTCATGAAAGCCGGATTGAAATTTGCCCAACGCATTACCACCGTCAGCCCCAACTACGCGCAAGAAATCGCCACCCCCGAATTTGGTTGTGGTTTGGATGGGGTGATTCGGGTACGGGGCAAAGCCGTCAGCGGTATTTTGAACGGTGTGGATGCCCATATCTGGAGTCCCGAGACCGATGCGTTAATCCACACTCCCTATTCGTCAAAGCACTTGCAGGGTAAAACGCTGTGCAAAGCCGCGCTGCAAAAAGAATTGGGGCTGGAACGCGATCCCCAAGCGCCCCTGCTGGCGGTGGTGAGTCGCTTAACCCCCCAAAAGGGGCTGGATTTACTGCTCGCAACGCTCCCCGATTTGTTACACCACCACGGTACGGCACAATTTGCCATTCAAGGCAATGGCGATGCGAATTTAGAAGCGCAATTCATGGGTTTAGCCAACGAGTATCCCCATCGCGTTGCCGTGCGCCTGCGCTACGATGAAGATTTGGCGCATCGCATGATGGCGGGTTCGGATGCGATTTTGGTTCCATCGCGCTTTGAACCGTGCGGACTCACCCAGCTTTACGCTTTGCGCTATGGCACGGTTCCGGTGGTGCGCTATGTCGGTGGATTGGCGGATACCGTAGTCAATGCCGTCACCGGCTTTGTGTTTGGTGAAGCCACCCCCCATGCACTGCGCGAGGCGTTGGATCGCACGCTTTACACCTACGCGACCAATCCCTCACAGTGGCAGCAAATTCAACACAATGGCATGGCGCAAAATTTCTCGTGGGATACCGCCGCTGCGCAATATATCGCCTTGTATCAGGAACTTCGATGCACTTAATCAACGCTTTCAACGCTTTCAACGCTTCAGCTTCGCAAATGCCGAAGCCATTGCAGAATGAACGGGCGGTGGAGCGGATTTGCTGGGTGTGAATGGGGTTTGTGCGGATTTCGGCTTTTCCCCCAGCTTCATGGTCAGCGAAATGCGCTTGCGGGGAATATCCACTTCCATGACCTGTACTTTCACGATGTCGCCCGTTTTCACCACTTCCCGCGCATCGCTCACAAATTTGTGTGCCAACTGGCTGACGTGAACCAAGCCATCTTGATGCACACCTAAATCGACAAACGCGCCAAATGCCGCCACGTTGCTGACCGTTCCTTCCAAAATCATGCCTTCTTTCATCGACATCGGGTATTTCCTGCGAGGCAAATTCGCTCACCGAGTAAAAAGAATTATTTCAAAAAATTTACAACATCGCACCATTTTTATGTTTATAAAAAAATACATTGCATTATCATTTTTAATGGTATCCATATTCTGTTTAATTTACCTTTCAATACGATTTAATGATTACATTGAATCAAATAAACAAGGAATCTGCTGGACTGAAAAGCGAAAAATACCACCAGAAGAAATGAAGGTGCGTGCAATAAAAGCTTTAGTATTGCAACAAAAGAAAGAATTTGATGATTTTAATGATGCAGGAATAAGGCATCTTTATTGGGCCATAATAAAGCATGATTTGAGCGAAGACGATATATTAAAACGTGCCTTAACTTTAAAGGGAAACTCTGCTGGATATGTAGAAAAAGAAGAATATGATAAGGCATTGGATATTGAAGAATTTGACTCTAGGCTACACCAAGATACTCTTAATCAAGATTGGTTTTATGTAGATATTATAGATAACAAATTTATGCTCACTGCAACAGGTACTATGGATATGTATAATTATATATTAAAATTAAGTTCATATAAACCATATGCACACATTAACTACAAAAAACCATCACTACCGCCATTGGATTATTTATACGGAGTAGGTTTTTACTTTTTTGAAATGCAAAATATATCAACTAATTATTCTAAAATAGAAAGCAAAAAAACGACTGTTACAAACAATATTTACTCGATTGATAATTGCGGTCATTTTGTTGAGCGTATTGGGTATAACTTCACGAAGCATTATGATAATAATGAGATTAAATTACAATCATCAGTATATAAATACTTTAATCCATTGAATGATAGGAGTTATGGAGTGTTAGATGTGTTAGTTTTTTTTCTTTAAAGGAGTTTAAGTCATGATTTTGCCAAGTATTCAAGAGAATGATGGACTAAAAGAATTAAATCCAAATCATCACACGATTTCTAATTGTGGAAATGTTGTAGATGATTTAAATACGTGATGCAGGAGCGGCTATTCAGTATGAAGCAAATTAATTTCTTTAAATAATTCTGAAGCGTGGTAATGATGTACTTAATGATTGGGTCAATATCGGAGTGAATGCAATTCAATCGGGGTGGATTGACCCTTCGCAACTGTGGGTGTTCCTGATGCTGCCTTGAATGCCGGATAGTTAGCGCTTCAATTTAGCAAACGCCGAAGCCATAGCCGATGCCATCGGCGGAGCGGAGGGCGCTTTGTGGTGCGGTTTGTTATTGAACGATGGAGAATTGGGCATTTTCGGCTTTTCCCCCAGCTTCATCGTCAGCGCAATGCGTTTGCGCGGAATATCCACTTCCACCACCTGCACTTTCACGATGTCGCCCGTTTTCACCACTTCCCGCGCATCGCTCACAAATTTGTGCGCCAACTGGCTGACGTGAACCAAGCCATCTTGATGCACACCTAAATCGACAAATGCGCCAAATGCCGCCACGTTGCTGACCGTTCCTTCCAAAATCATGCCTTCTTTCAGGTCTTTGATGTCGTTCACGTTGTCGTTAAAACGTGCTACTTTGAAATCAGGGCGCGGATCACGCCCGGGTTTTTCCAGTTCGCCCAAAATGTCTTTCACCGTAATCGCGCCGAATTTTTCCGTGACCAATGCTTCAGGACGCAGTTTTTGCAGCACATCGGCACGCCCCATGATGTCGGCAATCGGCTTACCCGTTTGAACGATGATTTTTTCCACCACCGGATACGTTTCAGGGTGAACGCCCGTCATATCCAGCGGGTTGCTGCCATTGCGAATCCGCAAAAATCCGGCGGCTTGCTCAAAAGTTTTTGCGCCCAACCCCGTGACTTTGAGCAAATCTTGCCGACACGCAAACGCGCCATGCGATTCGCGCCACCGCACCACGTTCCGCGCCACCGTGTTGGAAAGCCCCGATACGCGGCTTAATAGCGGCACGCTGGCGGTATTCAAATCCACGCCCACCGCGTTCACACAGTCTTCCACCACCGTATCCAGCGTGCGGGCGAGTTCGCTTTGGTTGACATCGTGCTGATACTGCCCTACGCCAATGCTTTTGGGGTCGATTTTGACCAGCTCTGCCAACGGGTCTTGTAAACGGCGGGCGATGCTGGCGGCTCCGCGCAGGCTCACATCCACATCGGGCATTTCTTGCGAGGCAAATTCGCTTGCCGAATAAACCGACGCGCCCGCTTCCGATACGACTACCTTTTCAATAGGCACTATGTTTTTGCTAGCGCTATGTGCTTGTTGGATAAGCTCTCCAGCCAGTTTGTCGGTTTCGCGGCTCGCCGTTCCGTTGCCGATGGCGATTAAATTCACGCCGTGCCGCAAACACAACGCGCCCAGCGTGTGCAGCGCACCGTCCCAATCGCGGCGCGGCTCGTGCGGGTAAACGGTTGCGGTTTCGACCAGTTTTCCGGTTTTATCGACCACCGCCACTTTCACGCCCGTGCGAATGCCGGGGTCTAGCCCCATCACGGTGCGCGAACCCGCCGGAGCGGCTAGCAACAAATCGCGCAGGTTGTTGGAAAACACGTCAATGGCGACTTTTTCCGATGCTTCGCGCAGGCGGGTGAACAAATCGCGCTCGGTGGACAGGCTTAATTTCACCTTCCACGTCCATGCCACGCATTTGCGAATCAAATCATCGGCGGCGCGTTGCTGGTGACTCCAACCCAGTTGATTGGCGATACGTCCTTCGGCTAGCGTAATTTTTGCGATCTCTGCCTGCGGTTGCAGCAGTTTTACTTCCAAAATATCCAAAGCCCGACCGCGAAAAACCGCCAACGCGCGGTGCGATGGAATGCGGGCAATCGGCTCGCTGTAATCAAAATAATCGCGGAATTTGGAAATATCGGCATTGTTTTGATCTTTTCCTTCGATGAGCTTGCTGTGCAGAAGCCCGTCGTGCCACAGCCATTCGCGCAAATCTTGCACGATGAGCGGATTTTCTGCCCAACGCTCGCTCAAAATGTCGCGCACCCCGTCTAAAACGGCTTGCACGGTGGCGAACGTTTCATGAATATACGGCACAGCCGCTTCAACCGGAACCAGCGTGGGGTCGTTGAACAGCGCATCGGCCAAGGGTTCGATGCCCGCTTCTTTCGCCATTTGCCCTTTGGTGCGGCGTTTGAGTTTGTAGGGCAGGTAAATATCTTCCACCTCTTGCTTGGTGGCGGCGTTGTGAATGGCGAACGTGAGCGCGGGCGTGAGTTTGCCTTGTTCGTCAATCGCTTTCAGCACGGCTGCTTTGCGCTCGTTCAACTCACGCAGGTAGGCAAGGCGGGATTCGAGTTCACGCAGTTGAATATCATCCAACCCGCCGGTGGCTTCTTTGCGGTAACGGGCGATAAACGGGACGGTAGCCCCGCCATCAAGTAGTTGCACTGCCGCCTCCACCTGCTGCGGGCGAACTTGGATTTCTTGGGCGATTTGCGCGATGATGGTTTGCATGTAAAACGGAAGCCGTAGAATGGAATCAAGAAAACAACGAAGGTCGAAGTTTGCCACAGCCACACGTACCCCATTCCTCATCCCGCGTCCGCATCCCCGCTTACCTGCAAGATACCTACTGGTGGGCGTACATCCACCCCAACGCGGTGCGCGTTTTTGAACGCCAATGGTTGGTCAATCTAATTTTGTGGGGAAATTTCACCAAACTGCGTGATGCTGCCCTTGCCGAAGTCGGCGACACCATCGAAGGCAATGTTCTGCAAGTCGCTTGCGTCTATGGTGACTTTACCCAGCAACTGGTGCGCCGCTTGCAACCCTCTGGCCGCTTGGATGTGGTGGATGTCGCGCCGATTCAACTGGAAAACCTGCAAAAGAAAATCAACCAAATCGGCACGCCCACCCTACCCGCTCATGTGCGGATACTGTTGCAAGATTCCAGCGCCTTGGAATTGGAAGATGCGAGTTTTGATTCGGTCGTCGTCTTCTTTTTGCTGCACGAACAACCCGCCGATGTACGCCTTAAAACCATTGCCGAAGCGTTACGGGTCACGAAAAAAGGCGGCAAACTCATTTTTGTGGATTACCACAAACCCAAATCGACCAGCATTTTCCGCTACCTCATGAATCCGATTTTGCGCACATTAGAACCCTTCGCCCTCGATTTATGGAAAACCGAAATCTGCGATTGGTTACCCGCTGATATAACTATTTCCACAATCAACAAGCAAACGTATTTTGGTGGCTTGTACCAGAAGGTGGTGGTGGTGCGGTAGGGGGTTAATCAAGTATCTATGCACGAAAACACCTAAGCTATTGATATACAAAGAAATTTTTGAAAAGTATCTATGCATTCGCTATGCAAAAAATTTCTCGCCCGTTCCGCCGTGCTTTGACAGAGCGCACCGTTTTCTCTCGCTCCGGTTTACGATATGCTGCCCATGCGCTGGCGACCCGATACGATAAATGGCGCATTGGAATACGCTCCTTTTGCCGTAGATACCACGCTTGCCCGCGCCCCGATTCTTGCCGCCGCCCGTGAATTTTGGTTGATGGTTTCGCAGGATATGCGGATTAGTAAGGGGTTGAGGGGGGTGGCAGTACGGATGGTGGCGTTGATGGCACGCTAAAAAATTTTCCATCTCGAATATATGGTGGTAAACTAATATTTTTAAATTGGAGTAAATAAATGACTTTATCACTCAATACGAATACCGATGCAATGACTTCACAAGCAGCGCTGACAATAGCTGGTAAAAAAAAATCACTAGCAATTCAGATATTAGACACTGGGAATAGAATAAGTACAGCCGCAGATGCTCTGAGTCTTGTTAAAGATGCTGACTATGCCACCGAAACAACTGCTTTTGCATCTGCAAGCGTTCTTCAACAGGCAGGTGTAGCTGTTTTAGCACAGGCGAATCAGCAACCACGACAACTCTTGGATTTATTACCCAGATAACACTAACCCTTTCCCGCCTCCGCATCCCACCCCCGTAAAACCGCCAATTTATCCCGAATTTTGATTTCCAATCCGCGCGGAACGGGTTGATACCAATTGGGTTCTTTCATGCCGTCGGGTAAATAGGTTTCTCCGGCGGCGTAGGCGTTGGGTTCATCGTGGGCATAACGATAAGGGGCTGCCGGAGCGTTGCGTAAATGCAGCGGCACTTCGCGGCTTTGGTCTTGCTTCACAAAGGCGCGTGCCTGTTTGTACGCTATATATCCCGCATTACTTTTGGGTGCAACCGCCATATACATCACCGCTTGCGCCAGTGCCAATTCGCCTTCAGGACTGCCAAGGCGCTCGTAAGTTGCGGCGGCATCGTTGGCGATTTGCAGAGCGCGGGGATCGGCTAGCCCAATATCTTCCCACGCCATGCGGATAATACGCCGCGCCAAATACAGCGGGTCGGTTCCGCCGTCTAGCATCCGACACAGCCAATACAGCGCCGCATCGGGATGCGAACCGCGCACCGATTTGTGCAGAGCGCTAATCGCATCGTGAAAATGGTCGCCGCCCTTGTCGTAACGCCGCAGCCGTTCGCCCAGCACTTTCAAAACCCATTGCTCATCCAGTTCATGCCGCCCTTCCTGCCGTGCGGAATGCAGCAGCGTTTCGAGCGTATTCAGCAATCGGCGGGCATCGCCATCGGCATGGGCAATCAGGTGTTCAATGGCGGATTCTGCTATGCTTTCAATAGCTGCATCTGCACAATGGATAAGGGCTACAGCGATAATTTGCTTCAAATTGTCCGCCGTCAAAGGCTGCAAAACATACACCGTAGCCCGCGATAACAGCGCCGAATTGATTTCAAACGCGGGGTTTTCCGTGGTCGCGCCGATGAAGGTGAATAAGCCGCTTTCGATATGTGCCAAAAACGCGTCCTGCTGGCTTTTGTTGAAGCGATGCACCTCATCCACAAACACCATCGTGTGCCGCCCTTGCGCGTGGGCGATTTGTGCTTTTTCCACCGCCTCCCGAATCTCTTTGATACCACCCAGCACGGCGTTGATGGTCAAAAATTGGGCTTCAAACGCATTCGCCATCAGCCGCGCGATGGTCGTTTTGCCGACTCCGGGCGGCCCCCACAAAATGCAGCTATGCGGCTGCCCCGATTCAAACGCCAGCCGCAGCGCCATGCCTTCGCCCAAAATGTGTTGTTGTCCCATCACATCGCCCAATTGTTGCGGGCGCAGGCGTTCGGCGAGGGGAATGGTTATTTTTCGATTTTCTATAATCATGATGGTAGAATCATATAGCATACACTATAAATCCAAACCTTTATCGGATAAATAATTATGAATATCGAACAAGCGTTTTCTGAGAAATTTGAAAATTATTATCGCAAAGACCAATTTAATGGAGTGATTGCAATAGCGGAAAATGACGAGATTACTTATCAACACGCATGGGGCATTGCAAATCTCGACCAAAAACCTTTGAAAACTTCCGATATATTCAATTTGGCATCGGTTAGCAAACAGTTTACAGCGCTTTGTATTATGCTATTGTGTGAAGAGGATAAACTGAATTACGATGATGTTATTTCGGAGTATATAGAAGAATTTCAAGATACCGCATACGAAAAAATCACCATTCGCCATCTCTTACAACACACCAGTGGTTTACCCGATTATATGGAATTGCTGGAAGAGCATTGGGATGATGAAAATCAAGTGGTGGGGAATAACGATATTATTGAATTATTTACCGAACATCAGCCAGAATTATTATTCAAACCCGCTAAAAAATACGATTATTGTAATACTGGTTATGCGTTTTTAGCCAGTGTGGTGGAACGGGTTTCCGAACAATCGTTTGAAGATTTTTTGCAAGAACGAATTTTTCAACCTTTGAAAATGAAAAATTCTTTTGGTTATCGGCTATCCAATGAAGCACCACCCCATGAAACCGTGGTGGGTTGGGAGCGGGATGGGGATGGGGATGGGGATGATTACAGCGAAAACCATTCATCTTACTTAGATGGCGTAATAGGTGATGGGAATATTTTTTCCAATGTTGCCGATTTGGTAAAATACCACGCTGCATTATTTACCGATAAACTTGTCAGTCAAGAAACACTGGAAGAAGCCTACACTCCAACCGAATTAAGCAACGGAAAAATATCGTATTACGGTTTTGGTTGGGATTTATTTGAAAGTGGCACATTTGTCAGCCACACGGGTTCGTGGATGGGTTTTCAAACCTATTTTCTGCGTGATTTGGAAAGCCAGCAAGCCTATATTATTTTGGATAACTCGACCAATGAAAAGCTCCACGATCAAGTGGATCAAATCATTGATGCGTATTACAGTTAATTTAATGCAGTTAATGTAGTTAATGCAGTTAATGCAGCAGTTAATAAGGTATAGCGAGTTTATTTATACCGCTTTGCCATTGCTTCGAGCGAAACCACTTTGATTTTACTGGCTTGTCCGGCGCAACCAAAGGCTTCAAAACGGGCTTTCACAATGCCACGCGCGGCGTTTTTCGCGGCAGTGAGGGCTTTGCGCGGGTCAAATTCGCTGGTTTGTTGGGCAAAGAGTTGCCGCATTGCGCCCGTCATTGCCAAACGAATATCGGTATCAATGTTGATTTTGCGCACGCCGCTTTGAATGCCACGCTGAATTTCTTCCACGGGCACGCCATACGTTTCTTTCATATCGCCCCCAAATTGGCGGATGATGGCAAGCCATTCTTGGGGCACGCTGCTAGAACCGTGCATCACCAAATGCGTGTTGGGGATTTGGGCATGAATCGCGGCGATGCGGTCAATCGCCAAAATATCGCCCGTGGGTTTGCGGGTGAATTTGTATGCGCCGTGGCTGGTTCCGATGGCGATTGCCAATGCGTCCACACCGGTTTTTTCGACAAAATCCTTGGCTTGAACGGGGTCGGTCAGCATTTGGTCGTGGCTTAATTTGCCCTCTGCGCCAATGCCGTCTTCTTCGCCGGCATCGCCCGTTTCCAAGCTGCCCAAACAACCGAGTTCCCCTTCCACCGATACGCCCACAGGGTGTGAAATTTCGCAAACACGGCGGGTAATATCCACGTTGTATTCGTAGCTGGCGGGGGTTTTGCCATCGCTCATTAAAGAGCCGTCCATCATCACGCTATTAAAACCCGAGCGGATGGATTGTTGGCACACCGCGAGCGATGTACCGTGGTCTTGGTGAACCACGACCGGAATATCAGGATGCGCTTCCACTGCGGCGAGCATCAAATGGCGCAAATAGGCTTCCCCCGCGTATTTGCGAGCGCCCGCACTGGCTTGCAGAATGACGGGGCTGTCGGTTTCTTGAGCGGCTTCCATAATGGCAAGCACTTGCTCTAAATTATTGACGTTGAATGCAGGTACGCCATAGCCGTTTTCTGCGGCGTGGTCGAGCACTTGGCGAAGGGATGCAAAAGCCATGAAATGTCTCCTCGGGTTTATTTATTTAAAATTTATTCTGCTGCGCGTTTGGTCAAAATCTCAAAAGCGGGGAGGGTTTTGCCTTCCAGCACTTCCAAGAAAGCGCCGCCGCCAGTCGAGATATAACCCACTTGCTTTTCAATGCCGTATTTGGCGATTGCTGCCAATGTGTCGCCACCGCCAGCGATGCTGAATGCGGACGATTCCGAAATCGCTTTGGCAATTTCCTTCGTGCCGTTTTCAAACGCGGCGAATTCAAACACACCTACGGGGCCATTCCACACAATCGTTCCGGCGGCTTTGAGCTGGGCGGCGAGTTTGGCGGCAGTTTCGGGGCCGATGTCCAAAATCAAATCGTCATCTTCCACCTCGGTGGCGGCTTTCACGGTGGCTACGGCATCGGCAGCGAAGGTTTTTGCGCACACCACATCGGTCGGGATGGGTACTTCTGCGCCGCGTGCTTTCATCGCCGCGATCACCGCAATGGCCTCGCCCAGCAAATCGGGTTCTGCCAAGCTTTTGCCGATTTTCAAACCCGCCGCCAGCATGAAGGTGTTGGCAATGCCGCCACCCACAATCAAACCGTCCACGTTTTTCGCCAAGGCTTGCAAAATCGTGAGCTTGGTGGACACTTTAGAACCCGCCACAATCGCCACCAGCGGGCGTTTGGGGTTGGCAAGCGCCTTGTTGATGGCATCAATTTCCGCCGCCAACAAAGGGCCCGCGCAGGCGATGGGCGCGAATTGAGCGATTCCATACGTCGTGCCTTCGGCGCGGTGAGCCGTTCCGAATGCGTCATGCACAAAAATATCGCACAGGGCGGCGAGCTTTTTGGCCAACTCTTCTTTGTTCTTTTTCTCGCCTACGTTCACGCGGCAGTTTTCCAGCATCACGATTTCACCCGGGGCAACGGTCACGCCGTCCACCCAGTTGGCGATGACGGGAACTTCGCGCCCCAGCAATTCGCCCAAGCGTTTGGCAACGGGCGCGAGCGAATCGGCAGCCGTCAGCGTGCCTTCGGTTGGACGACCCAAGTGGCTGGTGACCATCACCGCAGCGCCAGCGTCCAACGCCATTTGAATACAGGGCGCGGAAGCACGAATGCGCGTATCTTCGGTGATATTGCCTTGTTTATCTTGCGGTACATTCAAATCCGCACGAATAAAAACGCGCTTATCTTTCGCCGAACCGTTGGCGCATAAATCGGAAAAACGAATTACATTCATCATTCAATCCTTTTTTATTATTAAGCAATAACGCGAACCATTTCGAGGCACTTGTTGGAATAGCCCCATTCATTGTCATACCACGCTACGATTTTCAGGAACGTGGTATCCAAGGCAATACCTGCTTCCGCATCAAACACGCTGGTACACGTTTCTCCACGGAAATCAGTAGCCACGACTTTTTGATTCGTATAACCCAACACGCCTTTTAATGCGCCTTCCGATTGCGATTTCATCTCCGCGCAGATTTCAGCGTAAGTGGCAGGATTATTCAATTCCACGGTCAAATCGACAACCGACACATCGGAGGTAGGAACGCGGAACGACATTCCGGTTAATTTGCCTTTCAATTCGGGCAATACCACGCCCACTGCTTTTGCCGCACCCGTGGAAGATGGAATGATATTTTCCAAAATCCCACGACCGCCGCGCCAATCTTTATTCGAGGGGCCATCGACCGTTTTTTGGGTTGCAGTTGCCGCGTGAACGGTGGTCATCAAACCGCGTTTGATTCCCCATTTGTCGTTCAATACTTTCGCTACGGGCGCGAGGCAGTTGGTGGTGCAAGAAGCGTTAGAAACAATGGTTTGACCTGCGTAATTTTGGTGATTCACGCCGTACACAAACATGGGGGTATCATCTTTGGAAGGAGCGGAGAAAATCACTTTCTTCGCGCCCGCTGCCAAATGTTTCTCACCGCCCGCTTTATCCAAGAAAATGCCGGTGGATTCGATCACAATGTCCGCGCCGACTTCGTTCCATTTCAGGTTCGCTGGATCGCGCTCTTGGGTCAAACGAATCGGTTTGCCGTTTACGACCAAGGTGTTGCCTTCAACCGATACGCTTCCCTTGAAACGACCGTGAACGCTGTCGAATTGCAGCATATACGCGAGGTATTCGGGTTCTAACAAATCGTTAATCGCAACCACTTCAATATCGCTGAAGTTTTGCAATGCAGAACGCAGCACATTGCGTCCGATACGGCCAAAGCCGTTAATTCCAATTTTGATGGTCATGGTGAGTTCCTTTTTTAATAAAAAACGCTTCTAACGCCCGTGGAATATGCACGGGCAGCTACTATTTTAGTAGCACTGAAAGGTTGTCAATTAAGCGATTGGGGTTCGCTAGTTCGATGGGTTGCCCTCGGTTATAGCCGTAAGGCAGCACCCATACCGCGATACCCGCATTGCGTGCGGTGGCTACGTCGATGCTGGAATCGCCCACAAACAAAGCGCGGTCTGCCGCTACGCCAAAGCGTTCCATGCAGTGCAAAATTCCCGCCGGATTCGGTTTTTTGGTCGGCAAGGTATCGCCGCTGATCACCTCATCCACCAACGGGCGCATTTGGTGAAAATCCAATACCGCTGTGGTGAAACGTGCTTCTTTGTTCGTCACAATCGCCAATTTAATGCCACCCTCCCGTAGCGCAATCAGCGTTTCGCGCACCTGCGGGAACAGGTAACTGCGCGTGCCGCAGCGCTGGTGGTAGTGCTTATCGAACACCGCCACCTGCGCGGGGAATTCAGACGCATCACGCACCGCTTGCGCGGGTACACCCGTTACGCTTGCCAGCGCTTGAGAGAGTAAATCGCGCGTGCCGTGACCGATCCAATCGTTCACCTGCTGCTGCGTGACTTCGGGTAAACCGAAATCCCGCAGTGCATCGTTGGTGGCATCGGCGATTTCGGGCGATGTTTCGATCAGCGTTCCATCTAAATCGAACAATACCAAATCGTAAGCCAACATATTAGGCAACCAAGGTTTTTGCCGCTTCCACCACGCGGGCTGCGGTGATGCCGAAGTGGTTATAGAGGTCTTTCGCGGGTGCGGATTCGCCAAAAGTAGCAATGCCGATGACTGCGCCCGTGCGTCCGGTGTATTTGTGCCAGAAATCAGGGTGCGCGGCTTCGATAGCGATGGTCGGCAAGCTCAATGGCAGCACGGATGCTTGGTATTCGGCGCTTTGGCGATCAAATACATTGGTGCTGGGCATGGAAACCACGCGGGTTGCAATGCCTTCGGCTTTCAAGGTGGCTTGGGCTTGTATCGCCAATTCCAGCTCAGAACCCGTTGCAATAATCACGGCTTTTGCACCTTCCATATCGGACAGCACGTAGCCACCTTGGCGGATGCTTTCGACCATTTCGACGGTCGTCAAACGGGGCAGATTTTGGCGCGAGAGGCACAAAGCGCTAGGGCCATCGCTGCGTTCCACGGAATGCGCCCATGCGACGGCAGTTTCCAAACCGTCAGCGGGTCGCCATACGTCCAGATTCGGGATGATACGCAGGCTGGGGATATGTTCCACGCTTTGGTGCGTCGGGCCGTCTTCGCCCAAGCCGATGGAATCGTGCGTGAAAACGTGAATCACGCGCTGTTTCATCAATGCTGCCATGCGCACAGCGTTGCGGCTGTAATCGCTGAAGGTCAAGAACGTGCCGCCGTAAGGAATGAAACCGCCATGCAGCGCCATGCCGTTCATGATGGCTGCCATGCCGAACTCGCGCACGCCGTAGGACAGGTGATTGCCCCATGTATCGCGTCCAGCACGCACGCAACCTTTGAAGTTGGTGAGATTCGATCCGGTCAAATCCGCGCTACCGCCAAAGAATTCGGGCAACAGGGGCGCGAGGACATCCAACGCATTTTGGCTGGCTTTGCGGGTGGCAACAGCGGCGGCATTGCCGGCAATCGCGGCAAAAATTGCGGGCAATTGTTCGGCGAAAGCGGGCAACAAATCGCCCTTCATGCGGCGCTCGAATTCAGCGGCTTTTTCAGGGTACGCAGCGCGGTAGGCGGCAAAGCGTTCATTCCAAACGGCTTCGGCGGCTTGACCACGTTCGGTGGCGTTCCATGCCGCAGCAATATCAGCAGGAATTTCAAATGGAGCGTGTTCCCAACCCAAAGCCGCGCGGGTAGCGGCGATTTCGGCAGCACCCAAGGCTGCGCCATGCACATCGTGCGTGCCTTGCTTGTTGGGCGAACCTTTACCGATCACGGTTTTGCAGCAAATCAGCGTGGGTTTACCATCTGCCAACGTGGATTGGGCTTTTGCGGATTGCACGGCGGCATCAATCGCCGCTGCGTTGTGACCATCAACCGACACCACATTCCAACCGTAGGCTTCAAAGCGTTTGGGCGTATCGTCGGTGAACCAGCCTTCAACGTGACCGTCGATGGAAATGCCGTTATCGTCCCAGAACGCAACCAATTTGGACAAGCGCAACGTTCCGGCGAACGCGCACGCTTCGTGGCTAATGCCTTCCATCAAACAACCATCGCCCAAGAAGGTGTAGGTCATGTGATCGACGATTTGGAGATTGGCTGCATCGGCGGGATTGAATTCTTGGCTGAGGAGCTTTTCTGCCAATGCCAGCCCCACCGCATTGCTAATCCCTTGACCCAGCGGACCCGTCGTCGTTTCGACTCCGGGGGTAATGCCCACTTCGGGGTGTCCCGCCGTTTTGCTGTGCAACTGGCGAAACTTTTTCAAATCGTCCATCGACAAATCGTAGCCCGTGAGGTGCAGTAACGCATAAATCAGCATGGAGCCGTGACCGTTGGACAGCACAAAGCGGTCGCGGTTTGTCCATTGCGGGTTGGTGGGGTTGTGGCGGAGGTGGCGATTCCACAACACTTCGGCAATATCTGCCATGCCCATAGGCGCACCCGGGTGACCGGATTTTGCTTTTTCAACTGCATCCACCGCTAAGATGCGGATGGCATTGGCCATTTGCTGCGCCATTGCAGGATTTGCTTGATTCGTAGTCGTAGTCGTACTCATGGTTAAACCTTTTACTTAGCCTTTTTTTGACGTTCCATCATGCGCCACACGAAAGGTGTGAAGATAAGCTGCATGGAGAGTTCCATTTTGCCACCTGGCACCACGATGGTATTGGCACGAGACATGAATGAGCCATCAATCATGTTCAATAAATACTGAAAATCAATGCCTTTGGGCTTGGAAAAACGGATCACCACCATGCTTTCATCCGCCGAGGGAATATCGCGGGCGGTGAAGGGGTTGGAAGTATCCACCATCGGAACCCGCTGAAAATTAACGTGGGTGTGGTTGAACTGGGGGCAAATGTAGTTCACATAATCGGGCATACGGCGCAAAATGGTATCGGTCACTGCCTCGGTACTGTAGCCGCGTTGTTTTTTGTCGCGGTAAAGTTTTTGAATCCATTCCAAATTGATCACAGGGACGACACCAACCAACAAATCAGGATGCTGGGCGATATTGATACCGTGTTCTGGCGCTACCACCGCACCGTGCAAACCTTCATAAAACAAGAAATCGGTATCGGTTGGTACATCTTCCCACGGTGTGAAGGTTCCGGGTGCTTGGTGGTAGGGCGCGGCTTCTTCGTTATCGTGCAAGTATTTGCGACGCTTGCCTGTGCCTGTTTCGGCGTAATTGCGAAACAAGGCTTCCAACTCGGGCAGCATATTGTTTTCTGCACCAAAGTGGCTGAAATTTTGGTTGCCGTCTTTTTCCGCTTCAGCAAGGCGTACTTTCATCTCAGTGCGGTCATAGCGATGAAAACTATCGCCTTCAATGATGGCGGCTTTCACCCCTTCACGGCGAAAAATGTTCTCAAATGTGCGGGTCACGGAGGTCGTACCAGCACCGGATGATCCGGTAATGGCAATAATGGGGTGGCGTGCTGACATATTTTTGTCTCCTCAAATAAAAAATCAATCCCTGAAAAATCAATCCCTAAATAAGCTGCGTTCGGCAAACAAGGGGTTATTCCACTCGGCAACAACGGCAACAACGGCAACAACGGGTTCGGCGTGGTAGCGTTCAATGCGCTCTACTTCGTTTTTAGAACCGAACACCAAACCAATACGTTGGTGCAAGCTGGTGGGCTGTACGGTCATCATGGGTACTTCTCCGGTGGATGCACGTCCACCTGCTTGTTCCATCACCATGCCAATCGGATTCGCTTCGTACAACAAGCGCAGGCGACCGGGTTTGCTGGGGTCTTTGGTATCACGCGGATACATGAAAACACCACCACGCATCAAAATCCGGTGCGCTTCTGCCACCATCGAAGCAATCCAACGCATATTGAAATCTTTGCCGCGTGCGCCTGTTTTACCAGCCAAACATTCATCAACATACCGCTTGACTGGGGCTTCCCAAAAACGGGCGTTGGAGGCGTTAATCGCAAATTCTTGCGTATCCGTCGGAATTTTCATCTGGGGATGGGTCAACATAAATTCACCCAATGTAGGGTCTAGCGTGAAACCATATACACCATTGCCCAAAGTTAAAACCAACATGGTGGTCGGGCCATAGAGCGCATAGCCCGCTGCGAGTTGCTTTGCACCGATTTGAAAGAAATCGGCATCAAGCACATCACGCCCACTGTCGATTGCGTCTTGTGGCGCACGCAAAATCGAGAAAATACTGCCCACCGATACATTCACGTCGATGTTGCTAGAGCCATCTAAAGGATCAAACACAATGAGGTATTTGCCACGCGGATATTCGCCAGGGATTTGGTAGGGCAAATCCATTTCTTCCGATGCCATACCCGCCAAATGTCCCGCCCATTCGGTACGGCGCATGAAAACTTCATTAGAAAGAACATCCAGTTTCTTTTGGGTCTCGCCCTGCACATTAACGCTACCCCCTTCATCCGCAGCATGATTTCCCATCACACCCGCCAATTCACCAAAGGCAACGGCACGGGCAATGCCTTTGCACGCCAAGGCGACATCCAAAATAAGGGCGTTGAAATCGCCACTGGCAGTGGGGAAACGGCGACGCTCCTCAATCAAAAACTGGGTGAGCGTGCGATAGTGGGTTTGGTGACGGATGGGCATGGTGGGGCTTTCGATGAAAAATTACAAACGGGTGCGGGTAGGGGTGGTGGTGATTGCGGGGGGCGCGTGCCATTCCCGCAATAAATTCAAATGGATACCGCTTAAATCGGGAACGACGCGCAGGGCAGCACTAAAGTCGTGGTGTGCGGTGTAGCGAGTGGGTGTAATCAACGTGGCAAGTCGGGCGCGGGTAGCGGCTAACAAGCCGTTATGGGAATCTTCCAATGCCAAGCAATGCGCAGGGTGAAGTTGGATTTTTTCCAGTATCTGCTGGTACACCTGTGGATGCGGTTTTTTCAGCGGCGCGGTAGAGGCATCACCAATGGCAGTAAAGTTCAAACGCCAATCGGCACCAATCGCACGGCGCAACAAAGCGGCGATATTGATGGGCGATGTCGTAGTGGCAATCGCCAACTGTAGCCCGTCACCCAAGGCTTCATCCATGAGCTTGAGTATCCCCGGGCGCAATTCGACCGCGCCACCGTTCACGGCAGATTCGTAAGCAGCGGTTTTGAGTTCATGCAAACGAGAAATGGTATCGCTGACCGCCATTGCATCAATTTCTCGCAAATCGGGGCTCATTAATTTCCAGTAGTGCAGAATGCGTTCCTTACCACCGGAAATGTTGAGCAATTCGGTGTAGAGCACCTCATCCCACACCCACCCCATACCCAATTCAGCAAAAGCGTAGTTAAAAGCCGCCAAATGGGCGCTCTCGGTGTCGGCTAACGTACCATCCACATCAAAAATAAGTGCTTTCAGCATAGATTCAAGAGCCTTTCATCGTTTTCGGAGGGTTTTGTGGTATTTTTCACGATATATAAGTCGCAACGAATTGACTTTACGAGCATAAACACATAAACTCAAATAATGATTTCTTGATTTTTCATCAGAAAAAACTGATATAAATAAATGATATGCGACCTTACACCCTCAAACAGATTCAAACTTTTCTGGAAGTCGCACGCCAAACCTCGGTTTCCAAAGCCGCCGAACGTTTATTTGTGACGCAACCCGCCGTTTCTATGCAAATTCGCCAGTTGGAAGAGGCGTTTGGTGTGCCATTGATTGAGCCGTTTGGGCGCAACATTCGCTTAACCAATGCGGGACAATCGTTTTTAACCCATGCCATTGCCGCTATCGGGCGATTGAAAGATTTGGAAGCAGTCATGGCAGAGCACGTAGGGCTGCGGCAAGGGCGGATTGATTTGGCGGTGGTGAGTACCGCCAAATACTTTATTCCGATGCTATTGGTTCAATTTGGCAAGATATTTCCGGGCATTGAAATCCAACTCAAAATCGACAATCGTGAAAACATCGTGGGTTTTATGACCCGCAATGAAGTCGATTTGGTGGTAATGGGACGCGCTCCGGTGGATATGGATTGCTGTGCCACGATATTTGCTTCGAACCCCTTGGCGATTGTGGCTGCGCCCAATCATGTTTTGACGAGGCGCAATAATCTGCCGTTTTCGAGTTTGGCAGATTGCCGTTTCGTTGTCCGAGAACCGGGTTCAGGAACCCGCGCTGCGATGGAACGCCTATTTGTAGAAAACCAAACCCCGTTGAATGTGGTGATGGAAATGCCCAGCAACGAAACCATCAAACAAGCAGTCATGGCGGGCATGGGGTTGAGTTTTTTATCGTTGCGTACCGTGCGGCATGAACTCTCCAGTGGTCACATTGCGCTGCTGAATATCGAAGGGCTGCCCCAAATGGGGCATTGGTATATCACCCATTTAGCCAGCAAAAAATTATCGCCCG